>CAYXUE010000119.1:0-3432 GCA_964467885.1 uncultured bacterium
GCACGGCAGAACCTGCGCTCACGGCTGCAGCCCCCCTCCGCCGAGCACTGGTTCGGTACCGACGAGTTCGGTCGGTCCGTCTTCAGCCGGGTGGTTTACGGCGCGCGTGTCTCGCTGCTCACTGGCACGATCCCCGTGCTGGTGGCCGGTACCATCGGCACCCTGCTCGGCCTGCTCGCAGGCTTCTACCGAGGTTGGCTCGACAGCGTCCTCATGCGCCTGATGGACGTGCTGCTGGCGTTCCCCTCCATACTGCTGGCGCTGGCCATCGTGGGCACCCTCGGTCCCGGCCTCACGAACGCCGTCATAGCCGTGGCCATCGTGAGCATCCCCGAGTACGCGCGGATCGTGCGCAGCGTGGTCCTCGGCGCCCGCGAGGAGGAGTTCGTGCAGGCGGCTACCGCCCTGGGGGCCAGATCGCCGCGCAAGATGTTCAAGCACATCCTGCCCACCGCGCTGGGGCCGCTGTCCGTGCAGGCCAGCCTGGGCGTGGGCTACGCCATCCTCAGCCTGGCCGGGCTCAGCTTCCTGGGCTTAGGGATACAACCGCCCGCGGCGGACTGGGGCGAGATGCTGAACCGCGGGCGCGACTTCCTGCCCGACTCGAGCTGGCTACTGGTCTTCCCTGGCCTGGCCATCTCCCTCACGGTGCTGGCCTTCAACCTCGTGGGCGACGGCATCCGCGACGCGTTGGACCCCAGGGACTGAGAGCGACCACGGTCCGGCCCGCGGGCGCCTGCCAAACCCCACGCCCCCGCACTGCGGCGCGACGCGGCGGCTTACCGGCAACGACCCTTTCCGTCTCAACCTAACGATTGATGCGTCTAGCCTAACGGGGTGGTGAACTGTGGTTACACGGCCACACCGTTAGGGCCGAGAACGGATCTAGATGATGAAAGAACAGAGCAACTCCGAGAAGACCTGGGCGTACGCGCTGATAGGGTTCGGCGCCCTGATGCTGGCCGCGAACATGGGCTGGTTGGGCGCTTTCGGCGCAGGCGGCCCCATCTTCCTGGCACTGCTGAGCGCCGTCTTCCTGGCGGTGTTCGTGAACGACAGGAAGCGCTGGTGGGCGGTCATCCCTGGCGGCATCCTCGCCACGCTCGCCCTGGTGGACTGGGTGGAACTGACCGTTCCCCGCCTGGAGACCGGCTGGCTCTTCTTCCTCGGGGTGGCCGCCACGTTCGGCTTCCTCTACCTCAGACCGGACGGCGGCGCGCGCAAGCGCTGGGCTGTTTGGCCGGCGGGCGTCGCCGTGGGTATCGCCCTGCTCGACCTGCTGGAGACGGCCTCCGGCAGCGTCATCGCGCCGCTGGCGCTGATAGGACTCGGTGTCTTCCTCTTCACGCGTGACTCCAGGAAGGACCGGAGCATCACCCAGCAGGAAGGTGAGCGGCAGTGAGCGACCCCAACGACAAGCGACTGCAACTAGGCCAGAACCCACCCGCGGACGGCGCAAACACGGGCGCCAGCACTGGAACCGCCAACACCCGAGCGACCAGCACAAGCGGCCCGCACGGAGGCGACGCGAACGGGAGCGGCGGGTCCGCGACCGAGCCGCGCAAGGACAACCGCCTCACGCACCTCGCTTACGCCATGGTGCTGCTGGGTGCGCTCCTGCTGGTGGCCCGCCTGGGCTGGTTCGATCTCTCGTTCCTCCTAGGGATCGCGCGTTACTGGCCCGTGCTGGTCATAGCCGCGGGCGTGGACCTGCTGACCCGTGGGCGCTGGCGCGTGCCCGTCTACGCCGCCGGCATCGGCGTAGCGCTGCTCCTCTCCTTCACCGGTGGCTGGTTCGGCACGGCCAACGAGACCGTCGAGGTCGCTCAGGAGTTGCAGGGCGCCCGCAGCGCCGACGTGTACATCGCCTCCGGCATCGCCAACCTGGAACTGACGGGCGCCCCCCAGAGCGCCTACCTGGCCACGGGCAGCCTGGGGCAGCACGCTGGCGAGCGCGTGAGCGTGGAGTACGACGTGCGCGCCGGCCGCGGCGACTTCCGCGCTACCAGCCGCGGGCGGTCGATCATGGGCCCGCGGCGGGCCCAGGACTGGGACCTGGCGCTGACCGACCGCATCCCCCTGGCGCTCTCCGTGGATGCGGGCATCGGCGGCTCCACCCTGGACCTGAGGCGGCTGCAGCTCGAGTCGCTGCAGGTGAACGCCGGCATCGGCGAGACCACCCTGCTGCTGCCGGGCAGGGGCGGCTTCCGCGGGGACATCGACGGCGGCATCGGCGAGATCGTCATGCGCGTGCCGCGCTCGCTGGGAATCCGCATCCACGTCGACACGGGCATCGGCAACGTGAGCGTCGACGGGCACTTCACGAAGGACGGCGACACCTACACCTCGCCCGCCTACGCCGCCTCGTCGCAGCGCGTGGACCTCACGGTGGACGGCGGCATAGGCAGCATCCGGATCGAGGCCACCAACTGACGGAACGCCCGCAGGATCCAGACTTCCTTCGTTCATGCCCAGGCGCGCTAGAGTCTGGGCATGAACCATTCCATCAGCGACGCGCACGAACCGTCGCTCGATTACCTCGACCTGAACCTGGACGCCGACAAGCCGGCGCGCTACCGCGAACTCCGCCAGCGCGTGCGCGCGCTCGTGGAGCACGAGACGGACTGGCTGGCCAACCTGGGCAACGCCGCCGCCGAGATATTCGCCTGGCTGCCCAACCTCAACTGGGCCGGCTTCTACCTCATGAAGGGGGGCGAACTGGTGCTGGGCCCCTTCCAGGGCCGCCCCGCCTGCGTGAGGATAAAGGTGGGCCGCGGCGTGTGCGGCACGGCGGTCAGCACGCGCACCACCCAGGTGGTGCCCGACGTGCACGCCTTCCCGGGGCACATCGCCTGCGACGTCAGGTCGCGCTCCGAGATCGTGGTGCCGGTCATCAAGGACGGTGCCGTGGTGGCGGTGCTGGACCTCGACTCCGCCGCACTGAACAACTTCGACGAGGACGACCGGGAGGGCCTGGAGGCGCTGGTGGCCGACCTGCTGCCCCACGTCGACTGGGCTCAGGCCACCGCCGGCTAGGCGCCCCTGCGTAGGGTCATGATCCGCACACCATTCAAACCGAGCCCCCAAGCCGTCACGGTGGAGCGCACGCTGCGCAGCACCGGAGCCACCGTGAGGTTGGTGCTGGAACCGCTGCCCGCGCGGCAGGTCCTCATAGTGGAGTACCGCCGCCGGCGCAGGCGCGGCGACCGCTTCGAACGCCTGCGCGACGAGGAGGGGGTACGTGTGCCGTTCGAGCAGCTGAAGCTCGAGCAGAGCTACGAGCAGCTGTTCCCGCAGGGCCGATTGTTCGACTAGCGGGTTCGATCTGCTGGTTCGCTTGACTGGTTGGATCGGTTGGTTCGGTCAGGGGCGTGGCCGCTCGAGCACTGCGCGGTTCCCTCCTGTGACCGGGGGAGGTGAGCGCCCAAAGAA
>CAYXUE010000119.1:3532-4958 GCA_964467885.1 uncultured bacterium
AAGAAAACGACCCGCAGGCAGGGGGATACCGGCGGGCCGTGGTTGGAGGGGTTACCCCCACGGCTTTATTGGAGCACGCCAATATGTGAGGGAGATGTACGTCGGTACAAGGCTCCCTGAAGCTTCGCGGTGGGGTACGCTCTGGCAACTCAGGAAGAGGCAAGCCGACCCGGCCACGCAGGCCATGGCGGCGGCAACCGAGGAGGTAGCAGATGAGCTTGGCAGCCACCACCCGCTCGCATAAGCACGTTCTCACGCCGTGGAGCAAGCAGGGCGCCGTCGGCGGCCCCACGTTCGTGCGGGGCGAAGGATCCTTCATCTACGACGACACGGGCAAGCGCTATCTGGACCTGAGCGCCGGCCTGGTCTCCACCAACCTGGGCCACGGCCACCCCGCGGTGGTGAAGGCCATCCAGGAGCAGGTGGCCAAGGTGGCCTACGTGCCGCCCTCCCTCATCCACGACACGCGCAGCGAGTTCGCGGAACTGCTCTCGGACATCAGTCCCTGGGAAGAGGGCGCGCGCACCTTCTTCGGCACGGCTGGCGGTCAGGCCAACGAGGATGCCGTGGCCATGTCGCGCATGATCACCGGGCGTTCCAAGGTACTGACGGCCTACCGCTCGTTCCACGGCTCAGCGCCGGGCGCCGGTAACCTCACGGGCGAGGATCGCCGCTGGGCTCACGAGCCCGGCATGCCGGGCGTGGTGCACTTCTTCGCCCCCTACCCTTACCGCAGTCCGTTCTTCACGGACGACCCCCAGGTGGAGACCCAGCGCGCGCTGGAGCACCTGGAGCAGGTCATCACCTTCGAGGGCCCCAAGAAGATCGCAGCCCTGCTGATAGAGCCGGTCGTGGGCAGCAACGGGGTCATCGTCTACCCGGAGGGCTACCTGGAGGGCGTGCGGGCCCTGACCGAGGAGCACGGCATCGTGCTGATCTTCGACGAGGTCATGACCGGCTTCGGACGCGTTGGCGACACCTTCGCCGCCACCCGCTTCGGCGTCAAGCCCGACATGATCACCTTCGCCAAGGGCTCCTCCTCCGCCTACATCCCCTTGGGCGGCGTGCTCATGCGCGAGGGCCTGGCGCAACACTTCGACGACACGCCCCTGATGATCGGGCACACCTACGCCGGCCACCCGATGGCCATGGCCGCGGGACTGGCCACGGTGACGGCCCTGCAGAAGGAGGGCCTCTTCCAGCGGGCGCGGCAGTTGGATCCCGTGCTGAAGGCTGGGCTGGAGGCACTGAAGGAGCGCCACGAGGTCATCGGCGACGTGCGCGGCATCGGCGCGTTCTACACCATCGAACTGTGCAAGGACCGGGACACCAAGGAGCCACTGGTGCCCTGGTACGGCGGCGACAACACGCCCATGGCGCAGCTGGTGGGGGCGCTCAGGAGCAACGGCGTGTACGCCTTCGGGCG
>CAYXUE010000120.1:0-4906 GCA_964467885.1 uncultured bacterium
TGTCGCGGATGGTGCCCTTGAACAGCCAGGTGTCCTGTAGCACCATGCCGATGCGCTGCCTGAGCTCGGCGCGGGGCACCTTGGAGATGTCCACGCCGTCCAGCGTGATGCGGCCCGAATCGAGCTCGTAGAAGCGCATGAGCAGGTTGACCAGCGTGGTCTTGCCCGCCCCGGTGGGGCCGACGATGGCCACGGTCTGACCCGGTTCGGCCACCAGCGAGAGGTCCTCGATGAGGGGGCGGTCCTCCTCGTAGCGGAAGGAGACGTCCTCGAAGGTGACGCGCCCGCGCGCCGGAACCGGCAGCTCCTGGCCGCTCTCCTCCACTACCTGCTCCTCGGCGTCGAGGAGCTCGAACACGCGCTCGGCGGAGGCCACGCCGGACTGCAGCATGTTGACCATGGAGGCTATCTGCGTGACGGGCTGGGAGAACTGGCGCGAGTACTGGATGAAGGCCTGCACGGAACCTAGCGTGATGGTGCCGTTCGCCACGCGCAAGCCGCCGATGACCGCCACCAGCGCGTAGCTGAGGTTGCCGATGAAGGCCGAGGCGGGCATGATCAGGCCCGAGAGGAACTGCGCGCGGAAGCCCGCCTCGAAGAGGGCGGAGTTCTCCACCTCGAACTGCTCCTGCACTTCCTTCTGCCGGCCGAACACCTTGACGAGGGCGTGGCCCGTGTACGCCTCCTCGATGCGCGAGTTGAGCGTGCCCGTGCGGCGCCACTGCTCCACGAACTGCTTACCGGAGCGCTTCATGACCATCATGGCCACGCCCATGGTGACGGGGATGCTGATGAGCGCCACCAGGGTCAGTACCGGCGAGATGGTGAACATCATGATCAGCACGAAGATCACGGTCAGCACGGAGCTCAGCAGTTGGCTCATGGATTGCTGCAGGCTCTGCGAGATGTTGTCGATGTCGTTGGTTACGCGGCTGAGGAGCTCGCCGCGGGGCTGCTGGTCGAAGTAGCTGAGGGGCAGGCGGTTGAGCTTCTCCTCCGCCGACTGGCGCATGCCGTAGACGGTGGCCTGCACCACGTCGTTCAGCAGGTAGCCCTGCAGGTACCCGAGCAGCGAGGACAGCAGGTAGATGCCCATGACGAGGAGGAGCACTTCGCCTACCGCGCTGAAATCCACGCCCACGCCCGGCACCAGGTCCACGCCCGTGAGCAGGTCGGCTATCTGCTCCTGCCCGGCGGCGCGCGCACCCGCGATGGCCTGCTCCTTGGTGATGTCCGCTGGGAACATCTTGCCGATGACCCCGCTGAAGATCATGTCCGTGGCGCGCCCCAGCACTCGTGGGCCCACGGAGGCCAGCGCCACGGAGATGACGCCGGCGGTGAGCAGCACGGCGACCTTGACGCGCTGCGGGGAGAGCAGCCTGAGCATGCGACGCACGGAGGGCCCGAAGTTCATGGGCTTCTGGGCCACCATGCCGCCCCCGAACGGCCCTCCACCGCCCCGCACGCGCTCGGTCTCCTTCATGACCTTGCCGGACCTGCCGCCGCCCTGCGAACGGGCGCCCGCGGAGGCGGCCGTATCGGCGTCAGCCGCAACCATGGGCTCGTCCCTACCCTCGTCTCGCCGCTGGTCGCCCATCACGCCGCCTCCTGCTTCTGCGATTCCACGATCTCCTGGTAGGTGCGGGAGCTCTCGAGGAGTTCGGCGTGGGTGCCGCGGCCGACCACGCGGCCGTCCTCCAGCACGATTATCAGGTCGGCGTTGACGATGGTGGCCACGCGCTGCGCCACGATGAGCACCGCGGAGTCACGCGTGACCGGCTCCAGCGCCCGCCGTAGGCGCGCGTCGGTGGCCACGTCGAGGGCGGAGAAGGAGTCGTCGAAGAGGTAGATGCCTGGGCGCTTGACCAGCGCGCGGGCGATGGCGAGGCGCTGGCGCTGCCCGCCCGACACGTTGGTGCCGCCCTGCGCGATCTCGGCTTCCAGGCCGCCGGGCATCTGCTCCACGAAGTCGCGGCCCTGCGCGATCTCCAGCGCCTCCCATAGCTCCTCGTCGGTTGCGTCGGGGTTGCCGTAGCGCAGGTTGCTGGCCACGGTGCCGCTGAAGAGGTAGGCGCGCTGGGGTACCAGGCCGATCTTCGACCAGAGGGCGGCCGGTTCGTAGTCGCGCACGTCAACTCCGTCCACCCGCACGGCGCCGCCGGTGACGTCGAAGAGGCGCGGGGCGAGGCCCACGAGGGTGGTCTTGCCGGCGCCGGTGGAGCCGATGACGGCTACCGTCCGGCCCGGCTCCACGGTGAACGACACGTCCGATAGCACCGGATGCGTGGCGCCGGGGTAACTGAAGGTCACGTCGTCGAACTCGAGGGTGCCGCTGCCCGTGCCTGCGGTACGGCCGCTAACGGGGGGCTCCACGCTGGAGCTTGTGTCCAGCACCTCCCCTATGCGGTCGGCGGAGACGTTGGCGCGCGGCAGGAGCATGAGCAGCATGGTGGACATGAGCATGGCTACGAGGATCTGGATCAGGTAGGAGATGTAGGCGGTCAGGGAGCCGATCTCCATCAGCCCGGCGTCCACGCGCAGGCCGCCGAACCAGAGGACGGCGACGGTGCTGAGGTTCAGCACCAGACCCACGAGCGGGAACATGGCGGCCATCCACTTGCCCACGTAGAGCGTGACGTCGGTGAGCTCGCGGTTGGCCTGCCCGAAGCGCTCGGCTTCGTACGGCTCGCGGACGAAGGCGCGGATGACGCGGATGCCGCCGATCTGCTCGCGCATGACCCGGTTCACCCGGTCGATGCGCTTCTGCATCTTCTGGAAGCCCGGTACCGCCCGCCAGATGATGAAGCCCACGGCTGCGGCGAGCACGGGCACCGCCACGGCCACCAGCCAGGAGAGTCCCACGTCCTCTCGTAGGGCCATGATGAGCCCGCCCACGGCCATGATGGGGGTGGTGACCAGCACGGCGAAGGTCATGTAGAGCAGGGTCTGGACCTGCAGCACGTCGTTGGTGTTGCGCGTGAGCAGCGAGGGGGCGCCGAAGCGGGAGACCTCGCGGGCGGAGAACTCGGAGACGTGGTGGAAGATGCCGGAGCGCAGGTCGCGGCCGAAGGCCATGGCCACGCGGGCGCCCAGGTAGACGGCGCCTATGGTGCAGGCCACCTGCAGGAGCGACACGAGGAGCATGATGCCGCCGCGCTCCAGGATGTAGCGCGTGTTCCCGAGAACGATGCCGCGGTCGATGATGTCGGCGTTGATGCTCGGCAGCAGCAGGGTGGCGATGGTGGCCAGGAACTGCAGGGCTACGATCAGCCAGATGGTCCGGCGGTAGGGGCGCGTGTAGCGTGATAGCAGTCGGAGAAGAATGGGCCTCCTCCTTTCATTCAGGGGGCGAAGGCGGCGGCCCCCCGCACAGGCAACGGCTGACGGGCCGGCTCGACGTGAAGGACGCAGCTCGGCATCATATCCGAGCTGCGTCCTCCTTGTACATACCCGTCCGTGGCGCGCGCCTAGCGCAGGTCGATCTCCTCGTTCTCGCCCATGTCCGGGTGATCGCCCGTGACCATGACCCTGGCCATGTCGAAGAGCTGGTGGACCTTGCTGCTCGGCCCGTCCCAGTACTCAGCCGTGGTGGGCACCACCCGTAGCAGCACCAGGTCCGGGTCGTCGGGTCCGTCGGGGAAGAAGGCCTCGTTCATCTTGTTCCACAGCTGGCGCGCCTTGGCAGGGTCGTTCACCAGTTGGCCCCGCCCGGAGACCGACACGTAGAGGTTCTTACCCGGGTCCGCGTAGGCCAGGTTCACGTCGTGGTCTCCCTCCATCTCGCGCGCCTTGGCGGAGCTACGCGAGGTGTAGAACCAGAGCCCGTCCTCCTGTTCCTCCTCCTGCGTGAACATCGGCCGGCTATGCAGGCTCCCGTCGGGGTTGAGGGTCGTGAGCATGGCCACGCGCACGTCCTTGATCTTCTCCCACAGCGCAGCCCGTTCCTGACGAGTGCTGTTCATGAGGTTTCCTCCCTTGAGCCGCGCCCCGCGATGCCACCTGCTGGCGGCCCACCGGCGGGCTCGGCAGGTCCGGATTGTAGGGCACCCATGGTGGCTTCCAGGTACGAGCGTCCCAGGCAGCATGCGCAGGTCGGGCCCTCCGGCAGCTGTGCGAGCGCTGTCACCGCCCGTGCCCCAACCCTGCCCTACTCTGCAAGCCCGCCAGTTGGGCGGACCGACAACCCTTCCAGAGGAGGAACCATGAGCCAGCTTTCGAACTTCGAAGACTTGCTGAAAGCGGAAGTGCAGGACCTCTACAGTGCCGAGAAGCAGTTCCATAAGGCGCTACCCAAGGTGGCCAAGGCTGCCAGCAACGACAAGCTGCGCAAGGCGCTGGAGAAGCACATGGAGGTGACCGAGAAGCAGATCGAGCGCCTGGAGAAGATCGCCGACGAACTGGGCGTGAAGCTGAACGGCAAGAAGTGCATCGGCGCCGAAGCGATCGTCAAGGAAGGCGAGGAGCTCATCAAGGAGGGCGGCGACGCAGACGTGCTGGACGCGGGCTTGATCGGCGCCGCCCAGCGCATGGAGCACTACGAGATAGCCGGCTACGGCACCCTTGCGGCTCTATCCAAGCGAGTGGGCAACAAGAAGGCCGCCGAGCTGGCCGCCAAGACGCTCGAAGAGGAGAAGGACGCGGACGAGCAACTCTCGCAGATCGCCGAACGGTCGGTCAACGAGGCGGCCGCCAAGGCTTAGGCCTAATGCCTGTGACGGTGGAGGCCGGCGGAGTGGAACCACGCGAGGCCCAAGGTCATGGCGCTGCCTGACCCCACCCATCACCCTGTCGTGGCCGGCGCCAGTGCTCCGGCCACCGCTCTATCAGCCGGCGACCCCGAGGCAGCTGCGCAGGCGGCCCGGCTGCGCTACACCAGCGACGAGCGGCCTGGCTACACGAGGCGCAA
>CAYXUE010000121.1:0-4881 GCA_964467885.1 uncultured bacterium
AGAGCGGGCTAATAGCGTGGTGCTCAGTCGCTTGAGGCAACCAGAAGGTGGCTCCGACTGCTCACCCGGTCGCCGGAGCTAACTTCGGTCGTGCCGTTCGGCGAAGAAAGGAACCTACCCCGTGAGAACCCTCGTCGTAGTAGCCCTCCTTCTAGTCGCCCCTCAGGCCCTCGCGCAGGACACCGCCGCCGCCATAGACCGCTTCGCTGAGCAAGGCATCGTGCACAACAACGCGGCGATTGACGCCGCCATGCGCGAGGAGATCGAGAAGCTGGCTGAGCGGCTAGCCCCAAACCCCTGATCGGCGATTCACCAAACAGCGAAACGCCACATAGTGAAATCGCGCGGAGCAGATACTCTGCCGATGGGTCAGTACCGAGGTGGCGCCGGATTTGGGTCGATGTTCCGCATCGCCGGACTCGTGTAACGGCCGCCCGTCACAATCGCCACCACCGCAGCCACCGCCAGAGCCCCTACGGCTACCAACGCGGCGGTGGTAACCGGGCCGCCCCCGCGCGCAGCGGCGATGCCGCCCAGACCCCATGCGATAACCAGCGCGTAACCCCAATCTCGCCGGGTTACGGCGGCCAGCAGACCGAGTAGCGCCGCAGCGCTCACCATCAGCAGCTCCGACACCGTTATCGCCAGCGCGTGCCACGACACGAGCCATAAAGCGTTGAGCACCGAACTGAGCACGAACAGGGGTCGTGCAGCCACCAGCCGCGGGTTGCTCGCCGAGCGCGGTAGCGCCTGGTAGATCACGAACCCAGCCAGCAGCAGGTAGATGACGCCCCAGACGGAGAACGTATAACCGGCGGGCGTGAAGAGCGTGGGGTACGTGTCCGACACCTCGCCCGTCGAGCGACCGAAGAGCGGCAGGGCGTTGGCTAGAGCGTTCACGGCGATCATGGCGAGGTACGCGACGATGCACGCAACGCGCCAAGCGGCGTGGCCTGTTCGGGTGCGGGGGCTCGTCTGCATGCGGCATTATGCTGTCTTCGACACAATTGCCCTGTGAGGGCTGCAAGTGAGCTTGGGTTCGCAACACCACGCATGGAGGTGACCACATGACTACCAAGGCACAACTCCGCAAGTCGGCGCTCGGCCTGCCAGGGGCGGAGGAGGACGTCACCGCGGCAACACTGATGTTCAGGGTGGAAGGTAAAACCTTCGCCGAGCTGACCTCTGAGGGGCTCGTTAGCCTGAAGCTAAACGAAGAAACCGTTAGAGCGTCCCTCGAGCACTGCTCCATAACGAAGGTCCCCACCGCGGACGGCGAACCGGCCGAGATTGCCGTTCCGCTGGCCGACGTGAACGGCATGGAACTGAACAACCTCGTGTTCAAGTCGTGGCTCACGCAGGCAAGCCCGGAGCTGGCCGCTGCAGCCCGCGCGGCCGTGAAGGGCGAGGCGCCGGCCGGCCCAGACGCCCTACCAACTGCCATCGGTAAGCCCGCTACCCGCGCACTGCTCCTTGCGGGAATCAGTACCTTGAGCCAGGTAGCGCAGCACACTGAGGCCGAGCTGCTCGAGCTTCACGGTGTAGGCCCTCGCGCACTTAAGATCCTGGGCGAAGCGTTGCGCGGAAGCAGCCGCAGTTTCCGTTAGGGTCCGGCCGGCCCCGCACCACCCGTGGAACGCTACTGGAACGCCCACCCAATACCGTGACCTCAATCAGATGAAGAGCCGCTTGGCGGCTTCCGCGTACGGGTGACCGTGCGGGAGCGTGCACCGCGGAGAGGAGGTACACGGCATGACCACGACCAAGGTTACGCGAGTCTCTTGGTTCGACCGGTTGAAGAACTCGGTGCTGGGCATCGGCGCAGGCATAGTTTTGATCATCGGGATGATCGCCCTGCTCTGGTGGAACGAAGGGCGCGCGGTGCAGACGCAGCGCTCGCTTTCGGAGGGCAGCGGCCTAGTCGTATCGCTGCCAATCAGCTCGGTAGATCCCGCTCAGGAGGGTCAACTGGTTCACCTGACCGGCGCGCTGAGCACGGATCAGATGCTGAGCGACGACACCTTCCTGGTAACGGCGCAGGGTGTGCGGCTGGTGCGCAACGTGGAGATGTACCAGTGGATAGAAACCTCCACCACCGAGAGGCGGCAGAACCTGGGCGGTAGCGAGACGCGCACCACCACCTACAGTTACGCCCTGGGCTGGGCCGACAGGCAACAGGATTCGAGCAAGTTCCAGGACGCCGCGGCGCACCAGAACCCGCCCATGAGCCACACCGGCAGCACCTTCCGGCTGGAGAGCGCGGAACTGGGGGCGTTCACCGTGGGGCGCAACGTGCTGGACCGCGTCGGGGGCGCCGACCGGCTCGAGCTTCCCGCTGAATTCGAGGAGCCGTTGCGGGAGCGGTTCGGCGAGAACGTGAGCATCGTCGACGGCGCCGTCTACCTGGGCGCGGACCCCGCGCAGCCCGCCCTCGGCGATCACCGCGTGAGCTACGAGATGGTGCCACTAGGAACCATCAGCGTGGTCGGTGCTCAGCAGGGTAGCGGCGTCGCTGCCTACGCCACCCGCGCGGGCGATTCCCTGCTGCTGGTGCGCCAGGGTGCTGCAACGGCGCAGGAGATGTTCGATGCCGCCGCCAGCTCCAATAACGTCATGACCTGGGTGCTGCGCGCCGCTGGCCTCATGCTGCTGATCACGGGCTTCTCCATGCTCCTCAAGCCGCTATCCGTGTTGGCCAGCGTACTGCCGTTCCTGGGCCGCTTGGTTGGAACGGCCACCGGCCTGGTAGCGGCTGTGTTCGGGGTCGCCATCGGGACCCTCACCATCGCCGCCGCGTGGTTAGCGTTCCGGCCGCTCGTTTCCGTCATCGTCTTCGCCATCGGCGCGGGGCTGATATTCGTGATCCGGCAGCAGATCGTGCGGCGCCGGCAAAAGCCGACAGCCGAAACCGCAGCTGAAACCAGCGCAGACACCGCACTTGCCTGAAGTAACTACTAGAAGAATAGAGGAACCGACAGCATGAAAACGTTGACAGCCGCATTCCTAATCGTCATCACCACGTTCGCCTTCGCGCAGGACCTTGACGCGGCCATCGCCCGCTTCGCTGAGCTCGGCATCGTGCACAACAACGCGCCGATCGATACCGACAACATCGGCAACATCCAGTCGCTGCGCATAAGCGGCGACGCCGGCAACCAACTCACCGATCAGGACGTGCTGCACCTCGCAGCGATCCCGCGCCTGGGGCATCTGACCATCGGAAGCGCCCCGCAGCTCACTCCCGCGGGACTGGCGCATCTTGCCGACATCGAGGGGCTCTGGAACCTCAACTTCCGAGCCGCCGGCCTAACCGACGAGCAGGTCTCTGCCCTGGCGGGGCTCGACGGCCTGCGGTCGCTGGACCTAGCCCTCAACCGTCAAGTTACCGACGCCGCCTTGCCCGCTATAGCCAGCATCGGTGGGCTCGAGACCCTCACCCTCGACAGCACGGCCGTAACGGACGCTGGCCTTGGCAGCCTGGCCAGCCACCCGACGCTGCAGCGTGTAAGCGTGCTGCAGACCGCCATCACCGATGCAGGGCTCGAGCACTTGGGCACCATCAGCGGCCTCAGGAGCCTGGGATTGAGCGGGTCGCAAATCCGCGGTAGCGGGTTCGTGCACTTGGCTGGACTGTCGCGGCTCGAGGAGATATCTGCTCAGAACCTGCAACTTGACGACAGCAGCATGGAGTTGCTGGCCAGCGTGCCTTCCCTGCAGCGGTTGTACGTCTGGGACAACGACCTCACCGACGCAGCCACAACCTGGCTAGCGAGCCTGCCTAACCTGCGGACGCTCTATCTGGATAACAACGACATCACCGATGCGGGCGTAGCTTCTTTCGCCGGTCACGCGTCCCTCAGTAACCTGTGGCTCTCCGGCACCCAAGTCACCGATGCCGGCCTCGCTGCCCTCACCGACACGGTGCTTGAGCAGGTCATGCTCCACCGCACCGCCGTTACCGACGAGGGCCTGCTCACGCTGGTTGGCATTCCCACCATGCGCAACATCCAGGCGCGGGACTCCCAGATCACGGAAACCGGTGTGGAGGCGGCCATGGCGGTAGAGGGTCGGCACGAGCGCCTGCAGATCCGTCGCTGAGGCCCGGCGTGATGGAACTGGTCGACCGCTTCATGTACACGCCCGCGTGGGACGGGTACCACATGGTCTCCTTCATGCTCGGCCTGGCCGGCATCTTCGCCCTTCTGCTAGGCTTCGCCACTAGCAGGAGGAGCAAGGTCCTCGCCTGGTCCGGTGTGGGGGTGCTCCTACTGTCCGTGGTGGTCTCCATGCTTTTCGAGGAGATCCTGCCGGTCTGGCCGACCCTGCCGGAAGCGCGGCGCCTGCCGTTCGCTTTGAGCTTCGGCGGCTTCATGGCGTTCTTGGTGATCTTCATCTACGCCGGCCGCAAGCTCATCCAAGGCGGTCTGTTCACCTACTTTCCGCTGCTTTTCAAGCGCGGCCCGGACCGGGCCGAAGCGGCGGCAGCGCTGCGTCCCGGCGTGCTGTGGTTCGGGGCGAGCGCTGCCGTGTTCATGGTGTCGCTGCTTGGCTATCACGGCTTGGACGTGATCTTGGGGCGAGCCTAGAAGAGCTTCTTGGTGAGGTGGTCAAAGCTCACGCCTTGAGAATACGGATTCCGTAATCGTCGAACCGTTCGTCTCTAGTGACCAGCGTCAGCCCCTCGAGCGTAGCCTGGACTATGAGCAGCCTATCGAACGGATCGTTGTGATGGTTGGGTAGATGCTCCACCGCCAGGGCGTGCACGGACGAGATGTCTAAGGGAGTGAAGCGGTATCGCTCGAGCGCCTCGAGGTAGTTCTGCGGGGCATTGAGTTTTCCTAGACCGCGTTTGATCGCGATCTCCCAGGCGGTGGCTGCGCT
>CAYXUE010000122.1:0-4771 GCA_964467885.1 uncultured bacterium
CCAGCCAGCGGTCGAGGAGGCCATCCACGGGCGGCTGGTCCGGGAAGAAGGGCACAAAGTAGAAGCGCCGCCTGAGCGCGCCGTCGACGATGGCGATCGAGCGGTCGGCGGTATTCATCGTGCCGATGATCCACAGATTCTTCGGCAGGCGGAACGGCTCGTCAGAGTACTGGAGGGTGATTTCGAAGGTGCGGTACTCCAGGAGGTAATAGAGCTCACCGAACACCTTCGCAAGGTTGCCGCGGTTGATCTCGTCGATGATGAGGACATGGACCGAGTCGGTGTCCTCGGCGGCTCGTTTGGCTGCACGGAGCAGGGGCCCGTCGCGCAGCGAGAAGCCGTTGCCAGCCTCGTTCGGCCGGTAGCCTTGCACGAAGTCCTCGTAGCTGTACGAGGGGTGGAATTGAACTATCGTGACGTTGTCGCTTGAGCCGGTCAAGAAGTTCGCGAGTTCGCGCGCGACGTAGGTTTTGCCGGTCCCTGGGGGGCCCTGGAAGATGACCTGCCGCTTGTCCTCCAGGAGCCTGTTCACGCGCTCCAGGAAACCGGCATCAAGGTAGAGCGCGTCGGCAAGGGCGGCGAGGGTCGCTTCGGGCGGCTCGACGGCGCCCCCCCGCCAGGCCTCGAAGCGGGCCTTCAGCTTGTCGTCCCAGCCGGAGGGCGGATCGGACTTCACCAGGGACCACACTAGGCTCTGGGCGTCCAAGCGATCCCGGATGGCCAGCCCCCGGGTGCCGGCTTCCTCGATGAACGAGTCCAGGAAGTCGATGGCAGAGAGATAGACCTCGGAAGGGGAGGCGTCCTTCGGCGGCGATGGCGTCTGGGTCAGGTCGCGGGCTCGAGCGAAGGGCGAAGGCCTGAATATGGGGTGCTCAGTAGCCTCCTCACCTAGCAGCAGGAACGACGCCAACGCGAGTCGGGTGCCGGGGCCGCCAATGTCCAAGGAAGCTACCTGCTCCAGGAACTCGTCGATCCGAGGTGCTATGTCCCCCTCGGACCAGAGGGCACGCAGGGAGGCTTCTGCTGCGTCCTCCTGGCTGGCCGTGCTGGCCTGCGCCTCCACCCACGCGAGGACTCGGTCGCGCATCCGCCAGTCCGTGAGGTTGTTACTCGGGTGCTTGAGGGCCCTACTTAGCGCGGCCCTCCAGTCACCTGCGTTTAGCAGGGCGTTGCGAGCTTCGGCTACTGCGGCGGCGACTTCAAGCTTGTAGGTACGTTCCTTCTCATCGAACGTGGGGTCCGCGTAGATCCTCCCCGCCCACTCCACGAACTGCGACCAAGCGTTCCCGGTGCCGCGCCAGAGCGGTTCCATCTCCTTGCTGTAGAACGAGAACGCCTCGCCGTGGTTCTCTGCCAGCGCCACCCTGATGTCGAGGAGCTGCTGGTCGACATCCTCGGACGTCGGTGCCCTGAAGCCCGCGAAGCGCTTCGCTATGAGCTGCTTGTGCTCGCGGGAGACGATTGATTCGAAGGTATCGGGGAAAAGTAGATGCAGTAGGGCGTCCCGCTGGGCAAAGGCGCCGCTGTCCGGATCGGCGTAGACCGCTCGCTTGAAGGCCCACGGGTCAGCCAACAGTCGCTCCCGTTCCTCGATTCCTAGCTGCGTCCATGCCTCGCCGAACTCGATCAAGAATCGAATCTGGACGTCTCGACGCGTGGTGTAGTACATTCCCGGGTTGATGAACCCGTGGTCGAGGACACGGCCCAGGTCTGCCGGTAGCGTAGCGGGCGACCTCATCATGCCGAGGATCATCGAGATTAGTTCGCGCTTGGTCTTGCCATGGATGGGACGCGGTACCAGTAGGTGGACGAAGTGGAGCTCCGCCATCAACTGGATCGCAGGATCTGTGGCGTCCCGGAGTTGCTGCTCAAGCTTTTCCTGGTACGGTTCGGGCCCCAACAATGGTCGGTCTATGAAACACCGACGTAGTTCGAGGAAGTTTGCCCGTGTCCAGATAGTTTGGGACTCGCTGAACACCGAGTTGCCGTCCAAGAGTCCGGTCGACGCCACGACTTGCATGGCCTCATAGACCGCCGGGTTCGCTGTACGCGCCATGCGGCAGCTTATCAGCAGTAGTGGGTCGAACTCTTGCTGTCTAGTCGTCGTTCTGTGTGACGCCTAATATTCGTTGGACAGGCACTGAGGTTGCTCTGCGTCAGCACTTCAGGGTTCAGCAATCACGTAATATGGCCAAAGACTACAATGTGTGGCCAGGGCGGGCGGCATCTATGCCCGCGACGGCAATTTGCCACGAAGTTGGGGGCTCTAAGTTGTCAAAGTTTGGACGAGGCTTTAACCGTGAGATTGTGGGTGCGGTGAATCGAGGTGAGCTTAGAGAGCCGCTTACCACCGCGACGGTCCTGGAGTTCGCCCTAAGGCGCGGTTGGGCGGTCCGTGAGACTCACTTACGGGTGACGCTCGCGAACGCGGCCAGCAGTAGCCATAGTCCCACGTACCGCAAGTACTTCGAAGCGGTCGGCAGAGGCCGATACCGGGTTCGGCAAGAGTTCCGCGGTGCTGAGTGGCGTTAGGGCGGGGTGGATAGGATCCTGCGTTTGAAAACAGGGGGCCAGAAGCATGTGGATCCCCTGTCAGACGTTGTGCGAGCCGTCTTGTGCTCGTGCTTGTGAGGGTTGTGTAAGTCGCCTTGATTACAGTGGAAAATGACAGTTAGGAAAGCCATACAGGTTAAGTAATTGCTGGGGGGCCATGAAGTGAGTTTCAGAGCGCGCGTTCTTCCTCGAGGTTTCCGTTTGGTCGGAACTGTGAGCATCGTCCTTCTCTTTCTGTACGCCTTCGTGACCTTTCTTAACCTGATAGCGGGGTTCAACGAGCTCGGGTTGCTCTTGCGGATTCAGCGTGGGTTGGGGTTCGCCCTAGAAGAGGTGGAGAGCTCGGATCTGTTCCGGTCGGGCCTGGCTGGGTTGCAGACGGTGGCGCTCCTCGTTTGCATTCCGTTCGTCGGCGCCTGGATCGCCTTGGCTAACGTTGGTGCCAGGGCGATCGGGGCTACGGGGATGCGCTTCTCGCCGTTCGCTTCCGTCGCTTGGTTCGCTGTGCCGATCGCCTACTTATGGATGCCGTATCGAGCGGTTTCGGAGATCTGGCGGGCGATCCATGAGCCCGCGAGCTGGCAATCGGAGCGGGCTCCGATTCTGCTTAGGGCTTGGTGGGGTTTCTGGCTTCTCTATATGCTCAGCAACCGCGCTGTAAGGGCCCTCTTCCGTCTGCCCGACTCTCTGTCGAGCTTGATCTGGGCGAACGTGGTTTCGCAGTTGAGTGACGTGTTCGTGGGGGTGGCCGCGATTCTGCTCAGCCTCGTGATCATGCGCGTCATGGGTCGGCTGGAGGATTGGAGCATAAGCTTCGCACAGGCTGGCGATGCTCCACGGGAGGAGGTCCCCGCTGGCAACAGCGAGGTTCCGGTATGGGCGTCAACCTTGAAGGAGCGCGAGGGCGTAGCCGTGACTCCATGGGGCGGCCGGGAGTGCGTTCAGTGTCTAAGGAACCTCCCGAGTGATCTGACGTCGCTTACAGAGTGCCCTTCCTGCGGCGCTGCGTTCGATTGAAGCGGAAGCATTCTGGTCCAGAACTGGACCGCTGCCAGCTCGATCATGGCCAACGGAGTTCGGTTGACGACTAGCCCTCGAAGTGGTCTTGGGGGCATCAAATCAGTCGGGCACCTGAATGAGTTCGAGTGTGGCGATGATGGCTGCATGGGCGTTCTGGTGGAGTTGGAACGTGGGGTCGTAGTCGCAACTGGTGGCCTGGAAGTGGTGGCTGGCGAAGACGTGGTCGTAGCGGCGACCGGTCTTGTTGCGGGCGGTCCAACTGCTGCCGGTTCCAGTGGGGCCGTGGAGCTCGCGGTAGATGTCGCGCACACCGAGTTGTGGGAGGCGTTCGAACATGCCGGCGGCGGCGGTGCGCCAGCGGTCTCGGTAGCGGGCGGGTGGTCTTCCCCCGCTTCGGTGGACACATGACTGCTTGAGCTAGAGTGCTCAGGAAGGAAAGTGTCCTGGATGAAGAGAAGTCACAACAACGCGCCTTACCCCTTGGAGTTCAAGGCCGAGGCGGTGAGGCTTTACCGCGAGAGCGGTAGGGCCCTGCAGCAGGTGGCTGATGACCTGGGCGTCAGCTCGAACTCGCTTCGTGAGTGGGTGAAGCGCAGCGACATCGCCGAAGGCGCCAGGCCGGGCCTAGCTGCTGATGAGCGTGCTGAGCTGAACCGGCTGCGGCGTGAGAACAGGATATTGCGTGAGGAGCGCGAGATCCTGAAAAAAGCCGCGGTCTTCTTCGCCGAGGAGACCAAGAGCCGGAGGTGATCTTCCGGTTCATCGATCGCGAGAAGGCCAACCACTCCGTGAGCGTCATGTGCCGCGTCCTGCAGGTCTCCAGGAGTGGCTACTACGCCTGGCGCACGAGGAAACCATCCCGCAGGGCGGTGGAGGATGAGCGGCTCTGCGAGCTGATCCAGGAGGCGCACGAGCGCAGCCGCGGCACCTACGGCAGCCCCAGGGTCCACGCCGAACTGCGCGAGGCGCACGGTGTCAGATGCTCCCGGAAGCGCATCGAGCGCCTCATGCGCCGCCTGGGATTGCAGGGCGTGCACCGGCGCCGCGCGAGGCGCCCGGGTGGGCCCAGGGTGCTGCACCCGATCTTCGATGACCTGGTGGTGCGGGAGTTCACGGCCGAGGCGCCGAACCAGCTCTGGGTCGCCGACATCGAGCGCCATGAGGCGCTGCAAGACCGTGCGGTGATGAAAGGACACCG
>CAYXUE010000123.1:0-4684 GCA_964467885.1 uncultured bacterium
TGGCGTTCCTGCGCAACCAGGGCTACTTCTGGGTCTACGTGGGGCTGCTGCTGCTCACCATCGTCGTCTCGCTGCTCATGCAGAACTCGCGGCTGCGGCACGCCTTCACCGCCATCCGCACCAACGAGTTCGTGGCCGGCGTCATGGGCGTGAACCCGGCGCGCTACAAGCTCACCGCCTTCGTGATCTCCAGCTTCCTGGTAGGCATGCTGGGCGCCATCGAGGGCCACCGCTTCGGTAGCGTGAACCCGGACATCACCTTCTCGGTGCACACCACGGTGCTGGCGCTGGTCACGCCGATATTCGGCGGTCTCTACACCACCGTGGGCCCCATCCTCGCCGCCGGCGTGCTCTCCGGCGTGGAGGAGACGTTCAAGCGGGTGCTGTCGGACGGCTACATGGTGGCCTACGGCGTGGTGCTGGTGGTGTCCATACTCTTCATGCCGCGCGGCCTGGTCGGCTTGTTCAAGCGCTTCACGAGGCGTGAGCCGGCCTCAAGCGACCGCGGGGCGGGAGGTGCGCAGGATGGCTAGGACCATACTCAGCGCCGAAGGCCTCGGGCGCCGCTTCGGCGGCCTGGCGGCCGTGAGCGACCTGTCGTTCGAGGTCCAGGAGGGCGAGATCTTCGCCATCATCGGCCCGAACGGCGCCGGCAAGACCACCACCCTCAACCTGCTCTCCGGGCTCCTGGAGCCCACCACGGGGCGCGTGACCCTGGACGGCGTGGACATAACCAAGCTGCCGTCCTACAGGCGCTGCCACCTTGGGCTGGGACGCGCCTTCCAGGTGGTGCAGCCCTTCCCCGAGATGACCGTGGACGACAACGTGATGGTGGGCGCGCTCTTCGGGGGCGAGAACATCAGCGCCGCGGAGGCCCGCAAGCGCGCCGACATGGCCATCGCCCTCACCAACCTGGAGGAGGCGCGCCACACGCCGGCGGAGGACCTGAACCTGCTGCAGGACAAGCGGCTGGAGGTGGCCCGCGCGCTGGCCACCGCGCCGCGCGTGCTGCTCCTCGACGAGGTCATGGCGGGCCTGCGCCCCGCGGAGTCGCGCGAGGTCATCGAGGTGGTCAAGAGCGTGCGCGCCGAAGGGGTGACCGTGATCTTCATCGAGCACGTCATGCCCGTGGTGCGCGACCTGGCCGACCGCGTGCTGGTCATGGACTACGGCCGTGAACTGGCGCGCGGCAGCTACGCGGAGGTGACCTCCGATCCGAAGGTCATCGAGGCCTACCTGGGAGAGGAGGAGGTGGGCTGATGAGCAGGGAGACCGTGCTTCAGGTGAACTCGCTGCGCGCCGGCTACGGCAAGATAAACGTGCTGTGGGACGTGGACCTGCACGTGGACAAGGGCGAGCTCGTGTCCATCATCGGCGCCAACGGTGCCGGCAAGACCACGCTGCTCAAGGCCATCAGCGGTATCCTCCCCACCCGCGCGGGCACCGTCTCGGCGCTGGGCGGTTCCCTGGCGGGCCTGTCGCCCGCCAAGATCGTGCGCCAAGGGGTGGGCCATGTGCCCGAGGGCCGGCAGCTCTTCCCGCTCATGACCGTGCGCGAGAACCTCTACAGCGGCGCCGAGTACCTGCCGCACGCCCGGCAGAACATGAGGCGCAACGCGGAGTACGTGTTCGAGCTCTTCCCGCGTCTGGCGGAGCGCAGCTCGCAGCTGGCGGGCACCCTCTCGGGCGGTGAGGGTCAGATGCTGGCCATAGGCCGCGCCCTGATGAGCGACCCGCAGGTGCTGCTGGTGGACGAACCGAGCATCGGCCTCTCCCCCGCCCTCTCGGCCACCGTCTTCCGGGCGCTGGAGCAGATACGGGAGGAGGGCATGAGCATCCTCCTGGTGGAGCAGAACGTCCGCAGCTCCCTGCGCGTGGCCGACCGCGCCTACGTGCTGGAGAACGGCGAGATCCGCAAGGAGGGCCTGGGCAGCGAGCTGCTGAACGACCCCGAGGTGAAGGCGTCGTACCTGTCTATGTAGCTGGCTTCCGCCCTCACGCTCGCCTGCCCGTCGGGCAGCTAGCGCTAGCTCCAGTCGAGCAGCACCTTGCTGCACTGACCCTTACGCATGATGTCGAACGCCTGCTGGTAATCGTCGGCGGGGAAGCTGTGGGTTATCACGGGCGTCACGTCGAGGCCCGCCTCCAGCAGGTTGCTCATCTTGTACCAGGTCTCGAACATCTGGCGGCCGTAGATGCCCTGGATGTTGAGGCCCTTGAAGATGACCTTGTTCCAGTCGATGGCGATCTCCTTGCTGGGGATGCCCAGCAGCGCCACCTTGCCGCCGTGGATGATGGTGTCGAGGATCTGCCCGAAGGCGCCCGGCGCGCCCGACATCTCGAGCGCCACGTCGAAGCCCTCGGTCATGCCCAGGTCCGCCATCACGTCGCGCAGGTCCGCGCCCTCCTCCGCCACGTTGACGGCGCGGGTGGCGCCCATGGCGCTGGCCATCTTGAGCCGCTCGGCGTTGATGTCGGTGACCACGATGTGACGCGCGCCCACGAAGCGCGCCACGGCCGCCGCCATCAGGCCGATGGGCCCGGCGCCCGTGATGAGCACGTCCTCGCCCACCAGGTCGTAGGTCAGGGCCGTGTGCACGGCGTTCCCCAGCGGGTCGAGGATGGCGCCCACCTCGTCGCTGATGCCGTCGGGCACCTTGAAGGCGTTGAAGGCCGGCAGCACGAAGTAGTCGGCGAAGGCGCCCTGACGCTGCACGCCAACGCCCACGGTGTTACGGCACAGGTGACGCCTGCCGGCGCGGCAGTTACGGCAATGGCCGCAGGTGATGTGGCCCTCGCCGCTCACGCGGTCGCCCACCTCGAAGCCGCGCACCTCGCTGCCCAGGCCCACCACCTCGCCCATCCACTCGTGGCCGGTGATCAGCGGCACGGGCACGGTGCGCTGCGACCACTCGTCCCAGTTGTAGATGTGCACGTCCGTGCCGCAGAGGCTGGTCTTGCGCACGCGGATCAGCAGGTCGTTGGGCCCGGCCACGGGCTCCTCGGCCTCTATGCGCCAGATGCCCTCGCGCGGCTCCAGTTTGGCCAGTGCCCTCAAGCTATGACCCCCAGCTCGCGCCCCACTTCCGTGAAGGCGGCCACGGCGCGCTCCAGTTGCGGGCGCGTGTGGGCGGCGGACATCTGCGTGCGGATGCGCGCCTGGCCCCGCGGCACGACGGGGAAGGAGAAGCCGATGACGTAGATGCCGCGCTTCAGCAGCTCGTCGGCCATGCGGGCGGCCAGGGCGGCGTCGCCGATCATGACGGGGATGATGGGGTGCCCGGCGCCCGCCAGCGTGAAGCCAGCGTTGGTCATGGCGGTGCGGAAGAACTCCGCGTTGTCCCGCAGGCGCGCTCTCAGCTCGGCGCCTCCCTCCAGCATGTCGAGCACCTTGAGTGAGGCGGCCACGATGGAGGGCGCCAGCGAGTTGGAGAAGAGGTAGGGCCGGCTGCGTTGCCGAAGCCACTCCACGATCTCCTTACGGCCGCTGGTGAAGCCGCCGGAGGCGCCGCCCAGCGCCTTGCCCAGGGTACTGGTGATGATGTCCACGCGGCCCAGGGTGCCGGTGAGCTCGTGTGTGCCGCGCCCGTCCTGGCCCACGAAGCCGGTGGCGTGCGAGTCGTCCACCATGACCATGGCACCGAACTCGTCCGCTAGGTCGCAGATGCCCTCCAGGTCGGCTACGACGCCGTCCATGGAGAACACACCGTCCGTGGCGATGAGCTTGAAGCGCGAGCCCTCGGCTGCCTCCAGCTGCCGCCGCAGGTCCGCTAGGTCGTTGTTGGCGTAGCGGAAGCGCTTGGCTTTGCTGAGCCTGATGCCGTCGATGATGCTGGCGTGGTTCAGCTCGTCGGAGATGACGGCGTCATCCGGACCTAGGATGGTCTCGAACAGCCCGCCGTTGGCATCGAAGCAGCTGGAGTAGAGGATGGTGTCCTCGGTGCCCAGGAAGCGGCTGACGCGCGCCTCGAGCTCCTTGTGTATGTCCTGCGTGCCGCAGATGAAGCGCACGGAGGCCACGCCGAAGCCGCGCTCCTCCAGTCCCTCCTGCGCCGCGCTTATAACCTCGGGGTGGTTGGCCAGTCCCAGGTAGTTGTTGGCGCAGAGGTTGAGTAGCTCGGTGCCGCTCACGTCCACCAGCGCCTGCTGCTGCGAGGTGATGACGCGCTCGTCCTTGTAGAGCCCCTCCTCACGCAGGGCGCTGGTCTCAGCGCGCAGGTGCTGCAGGAACTCGCTGGTGGCGGGGCGGGCGCTGACCTCACTCGCCATACGGCACCCAGATGTTCTTCACGCGCGTGGCGTGCCGCAGGAACTCGCGGCCCTCGCCCTGCTCCAAGTCGTACCAGTCGCGCCGCTTGCCGAAGTTCACCCAGGTGGCCTTCAGGTTGCCGGCGCTCTCACGCTCGACCACTTCACTGCCCTCTCTCGAGCCGAAGTACCACATGGCCTGCACGGCGTCGTGCTTGGCCAGCACCGCGGCTAGCTCGTCCTTCACGCCGGTGACGATGTTGACCGCCCCGGCTGGTAGATCGGATGTCTCGAAGACCTGGTACAGGTCGGTGGCCGCGAGGGGCGCCTTCGAGCTCGGCACGGCCACCACGCGGTTACCCATGGCCAGCGCCGGCGCCACCAGCGACACGAAGCCCAGCAGCGGCGCCTCCTCGGGCGCCACCACCGCCAGCAC
>CAYXUE010000124.1:0-4632 GCA_964467885.1 uncultured bacterium
GCCAGATCGTCTATGCGGCGGATGTCGAGCCACAGCTCGTCCCAGCCGTCCATCTTCTTGCCCTTGACGGCCTCCGGGAAAGCGGAGGCGTCCTTGCGCCACGGCTCGTAGCTGCCCGCGCTGAAGTAGCAGATCACCCGGCGTCCCATGGCGTGTAGTTCGTCGATCGTGGCGGCGGGGGTGCCCTCGAGGTCGATGTCGAAAACCTCGGCGTCCACGCTCAGGTCCAGCTTGCCCGTGAGTTGCCACTGCCAGGACGTACCCGGGCGCGGCTGCCAGATCTGGTCCCCGCCGCCAACCGGCGGCCGAGGATCGGCCGGCTCTGCGGGATCCGGGTCGCTCGGTTCCTCAGGGTTCGGATGGTTCGGGTTCGGCTCGACGGGCGACTCCACCTCGGCCGCCACTTCGAACTCGGCCCGCGAAGCCGACGTGACGTCGTCCGCGTGCCAGACTTCTGCCACCAGCACGTGCATTCCGGCCCCGAGGTCGCTCAGCGTCAGCGGTCGCCCGTCGGGCAGGGGGCTGAAGGGCGCCTCGTAGTCACGGCGGATCAGCCGCGAGCCGCCCGACCCGTCCTCCGTGAGGAACTGGACGAACTCCACCATCCCCCCTGGATCGGCCAGGAAGATGTGTAGGTCCCCGGCCACCATCTTCCCATCCAGGGGGAAGGCAGCGGCCAGCGAACCGTCAAGGCTTGCCAGGATGGTGCCGGGTTCCGGTGCGTCCTCGGTCAGGGACGAACAGCCCATCAGCAGGGCAAGAACCACGTAGGAGAGAACCACCATGAAGTTACGCTTGTTTCTCTGTAAACGAAGCCTCGCAGGCATCGGCAACTTTCTCCGCTCCTCTGGACCGGTTCGAGATCAGTTGCCACGCTGCAAGAGAACGTTTATGAAAAACGCCCGAAGGCTTCTCGAATCGGTTGCGCCACTTGCTCCGCCTGCCCCAGGCGCCCAGATAAGGAACCGGCTTCATCGCGTCTCGAGGTCACCCTCGTTACATCAAGTGTCTCGGCGCCCACCGTGAGAAGCATGAGCGGAGTCACAGTGTGAGACACCGCGCATCCGCCCGCCCCGGAGGCTACCGCTCAGTACTCCACCTCGCCACCCCCCCACCCACACCCGTTCCACCTGAACGTGGCGCTGGCGGTGCCAGAGGCGGAGTGCCGCTGGCCCGTCAAGATCTCGGTGACGCTCCCGCTGTAACGCACGGTCACGCTAGCGTTGTTGCCGGAGATCGAGGTGCCGCTGATGCTGTAGCTGTAGCTCAGGTCGGTGTAGACGCTGCCGTACGTGGCCTGCGCGCTCCGCAGCCAGGAGTTAACCGTGTCCTCCACCGCCTCCCGCAGCAGGGAGGAGTCCGGCTCCCTGGGTTCGGGGCAGCTCGCCGTCGGCTGGTTCACCGCCCTCTCCTCGTCGCTGTTCCGCTCGGTGCGGCTACCCCTTGCGGCGCTCAGGTCGACAGGGATGGCGTAGCTGACGCCCGCCACCAGGTGAGGCGCCCAGGTGCGTTCCGCCAGTAGGGGCACGTTCGCTACGCCGCCTTCCAGGTCGAGGCGAAGGTTCTGTCCGAGGGGTACGTGCGCGCCGATGGCCGCGTGGTAGCTGAGGTTGTCGCCGTACACGCCGCCGCCCACGCCGATGAAGAGGGGCACGGGGATGGGCACGGGCGGGTAGGCGCGTAGCTGGCCCGCCAGGTACGGTCCCGCCGCCGTCCAACTGCCCTTCAGTTGGAACCCTACGAACTGCGCCTGCAAGGAGGCGTTGAGCGCGATGGTCTGATAGGAGGGGAAACCGGCCGAGACGCCGACAGCGAAGATGGCGGGCGGAGCACCCTCGAGCGCCCCGGCGACCTCGTCGCCCTCCGCCTCTTCACCCTCCGCCTCCGTCCCCGCCTGCTCGCCGACCGCAGCTGCCGGCGGCGCCTGCTCCTGGTCTCCCGTGACGGACTGCGCCAGCGCCCCTGGAAGCATGAGCGCTAGGAGTAGCAGGACGGCGGCGCGGGCGGGCCAGCGGTGCTGAATTCTGAACATGGACCGAACCTACCAGAAGCCGGGATGTGAATGGTTCCGGACGTGGCGTTCCCGGCGTGACAACGTTCAACGCCCCGTTCGCGGAGCGGGGCTCCACTCAACGTACTACTCACGGCCCCCAAGGCTGGCGCTGGGCCTCGCGGTAGATCCGACCAGGCAGCAAAAAAGGCGCCCACGTTGTCGTGGGCGCCGACCCGGCTGATGTCCGGGCGTGTGAGTTACGGGAAGTTTAGTAGCGCGAAGCGGCGTTCGTGACGCGCACGTCCGCAGCCTGGAGGCCCTTCTGGCCCTGCTCGACGCGGAACTCTACTTCGTCGCCTTCGTTGAGCGAACGGTAGCCGTCGCCCTGGATTGCGGAGAAGTGCACGAAGACGTCGTTACCGCCGTCGGCCTGCTCGATGAAGCCGAAGCCCTTCTCGCTGTTGAACCACTTTACGGTGCCTGTTGCCATGTTGTATTGCCTATCTGCTAAAGCTCTGTTTAGCCAAAGAATTGCCGGGCGGGTGCCCGAGTCACTAGAAAACCTTTCGATTTTCGAGGAACGCCTGATAGTAGACGGTTCCACGTGAGTTTGCATGAGAACGGCGTGAACGGCAGGTTGAGGTCGGTGTCTGGAGGGTCACGCTGTTCTTTCACCCTACTGTTAGACTTCACCGGTATGTAATGTGGTGGCGGTGGCCCAGGGTAGGGCCGGAGGGGGCCGGCGCCTTTCCACGGCCCCGGCCATGGCCGCGCCAGCAACCACGCTACGGATAGCAGGGCTTGCATGCCTGACGCTTGAAACGGGGAGAGTGTGGAGAACCATCAGGAGCTGTCGCTAAGAGATCTATTCGCGCTGATCAGACGAGGACTGGTCTTCGCCCTGGCGGTCGCCGTGGGGGCGGCGGCCCTCACCTTCTTCCTAAGCCGCCGCACCACGCCTGAGTACGACGCCACCGCCACGGTGCTGGCGAGCAGACCCAACTCCAACCTGCAGGGCAGCTTCGGGGTGAACCTGGTGACCGCGCCGGCCATCGACGTCAGCGCCTACCAGGCGGCCGCCAAGAGCCACACCGTGCTGGTCGAGGCTCTGAACCTGCTGGGCGTCGCCTCGCCCTCCACGCAGACGGTGACCGATTTCGGCAAGCTCGTCACCGTGCGAGTTGAGACGGCCTCGCAATCGAGCCTGCTGAGGATCAGCTTCAGGGACGCTGACCCCAACGCCGCCGCCGCGGGCGCCAACGCCGTGGCACAAGCGCTCCTCGCCTGGGAGGAGAAGCGAGCCACGCAGAACCTACAGGTCGTGGTCGACACGCTCGAATCGCAGATCGCCGCGCTGGACACGGAGATCGCTTTGGCGCAGTTCAACGCGCTCGACCCGGTCGAGGCGGTGGATGGCCTGAAGAGCCTGCGGGCGGACCGGGCCCTGCAACTCAACTCGGCACGGGCTCTCATCACCTCCGCCGTGGGCCTGCTGGAGGTGCTCGAGCCGGCCATCCCGCCTCTGGTGGCCTCAAGCCCGCGCCCGGTACGGAACGCCGCGCTGGCCTTCGTGCTGGGCCTCTTCCTCGTCTACGGCCTGGTCCTGCTGCGCGACGCGCTCGACACCCGCTTCCGGAACGGCGAGGACGTGCTGACCACCACCGATCTGCCCGTGCTGAGCGAGTTCCCCCGCCTGGCCAGCGGCGCGGTTCACCTCCCGCGCGAGGCCACCGGCTACCTGCGCACCAACGTGCTCTTCTCCACCGCCACGGACCACCCCAAGATCCTCCAGGTCACGAGCGCGGCGCCCAACGAAGGCAAGAGCTCCGTGGCCCTGGGACTGGCCGAGAGCTTGGCCCGCAACGATTACCGCACCCTGCTCATCGATGCCGACCTTCGCAAGCCGCTCCTCTACAAGCGCCTCAACCTCACCCCCACCCCCGAACTGGAGCAGCGCACACTGCCGGAGCAACTGCGCAACGTGAAGACGAGGCAGGCGCCCTTGACGGTGAACGTGGGAGACGTGAGCTTCGACTTCATCCCCACCTTCCGCTCCGTGGCGGACCCGTCCGAGCTCCTGTCGCGTTCCTTCTCCAGCCTCATGAGGGCCTTGGGTGAGGAGTACGACGCCATCATCATCGACACGCCACCCGTGCTGCCGGTGGCCGACAGCCTCACCATGGCGCCGCACACCACCGGCGTGATCTTCGCCGTCAGCATGCCGGACACGGACAGGCGCTCGGTCATGGCCGCCATCGAGTTGCTGGAGCGCATAGGCGTGCGCCTGCTGGGCACGGTCCTCACCAACGTGGAGGCCGGCAGAGGCGCCCGCGGCGAGTACGGCTACGGTTACGGGTACGGCTACGGCACAGCAGAGGAGACCGCCGCCCAGCCCACCAGCGGCCGCCTAGCCGCTAGGCGCGCCCGCGGAGCCGCCGAAGCGGACGCCTGATCAGCCCAGCCGCTTGATCAGCCCAGCCACTTGGCGCGGATCTCGGTGCTGCTGACGTCCCGCCTGAAATCGTCCTCCGGCAGCTCCTCGAACAGGCCAGCGCAGCTACGCGGCAATGTCAGGTTGCGTAACGTCTTGTAGCCCTCGTCGGGGTCCAGCCGGCCGGCCACCAGGAAGCGGCAGCCAT
>CAYXUE010000125.1:0-4516 GCA_964467885.1 uncultured bacterium
GCTCGAGATCCGTTTCGACACGGCAAGACCTCCCATGTAGCAATGATACTACATAGGGAATGGGCGAAGCGCCTTTGCCTTAAGGCTCCCGAATCGCCGTGCGGATACGAGCCCAAAGAACGGTTCGCGCGGCGATCCAGGTCCTAGTATGACGTCCGAGTTGATCCGCTCAGGATCCAGCTCGGCGGTTGCCCCGCGGTAGTTGCGGCCAATTGTTTTGGCACCGGGTGCCGTTGGAAGCGCAGTTCCTCGCATCAACGGCACCACTCGTCTCAAGTTGCGTCTTGCAAACTGTCTTGACGACTCCCGGAGTCGAGACCAAGACGACGTGTGCGTGACAATTGCCACTCTACGAAACCCAGTACAGGTCACGTTGTCGACGCGGCATCTCCCATTAGCCGCGCCACTCGTTCCGCGCCGCACCGTCTCGATTGTTTTGATGCGCCGGGCCCGCCATAAGCGACGGGCTAAGCCTTGGGTAACTCAGGTGGTTACCCGAGGATGCGCGCGGCCTCGAGCAGCCTGGAGGCCGCACGTTGCGCGGCCTTAGCGTCATCCGCACTAGCGGGCGCCCCCGAGTAGGCGGCCTTGGTCTTAAGCCCGAGAAGACGCCGGAGCTGCTCGGCCAAGGACGAATCCACGGTGGCGAGGATGCCGACGGCGGTGCTGTGGTTCTCGCTCGAGTGGTACTCGCCCAGCCGCTTGCAGCAGATGAAGTCGGTGGAGGCGATCCCAGAGTGGATCCAGAGAGTGACGGAGGCGTCGCGCAGCTCTTGCGTGTCATCGAAAGTGCTCGTGAGCTCGGCGGCGTCCATGAACGCCGTCGCCTTGGCCAAGCGGGCGCCGGCGAAGCCCTCGGGGCACGGCCGCCGGTTCTTCCCCGAACTGCTCACCGCGGCCCCCGGGTGAGCACCGCTCGGCTCCCCAGCAGGACGATGGCGTCCCGCTGGAGCTCCTGGCGCAGCGCCTCGTTGGCAGGGGCCCACAGTTCGTCCTTGGTGAGTTCGAGGACCCGCACGTCGTTGCCGGTGGCTCTCGAGGTGGCGTTAACGAAGCTCGAGACCGCCTGCCCCCACGCCCCCTCCTCCGCGTCAGCCGGGGGAACCAGGAGAACGTCAATGTCGCTTTCCGCTGCTTCTTCCTGACGCGCGGCCGAGCCGAACACGGCGGCGAGCGCCGGCGGGTGGGGCCACGAGCGCAGGGTCTCGGTCATCAGCTCGAAGGCCCTCTGCCGCAGGCGCGCCAGGGAGCGGACCGCTTCCGCAGCCAGGTGGTCGTGGTTGAGGCTGTGAAGGTGGGTGTTCCCTACCCGCTGCCGGACGACTATCCCCTGCTCCACCAAGCGGTCGAGCGCCTTGCGGATCCCGGCTTCGGAGTGGCGTCCTGTGAGCCTGTGGATCTGCCGGCCGCTGAACGGGCCGTCCGCGCGACCGAGGACGGCGAGGACGTCGCCGTCGACTGTTGGGGTGATCACCTCGAATGGATGGGACAACCGCATATGCGCACTATAGCACGCACGTGCGCACTAAAGTAGGACGGCCTCAGGGGCTGCCAGGCGGTCCAGCAGAGAGGCGCGATGCGCAAAGCACGTAAGGGGGAAGCAGAAACTATTTACCAGCGGTAGTAGCGGCCAATTGTTTTGACGCACGCTACCGCCGGAGACATGGTTAACAGCCTCGAAGGCTTCAGCGCCACTTTCTCTTCCGTCACCGATTGTTTTGACGGTCCGGACGCCCGAGCCAGAAAAAGGCGCGAACCAAGGCGACCGCTCGTGCGTGAAGCGACACGAGATCAGCTCAGGTCTCTGGGTCAATTGCAATCCATGGGCCTGGCGGCTCCCACCGACCCACGAACGCCTTCTCCTCCTGCACAGAGGCGAGAACCGGCTCCACGAACCCTTTGATCACGTTGACTACCTCCCCGAAGGCGCCTGGGGCATGCTCGATATCCGACCTCTTGAGGAACGCCCGCCATTGCACATCCTTCGCGGCCGAGAACTCCACGCTGAACGCGACCAGAGGCAGCGACACCGCCGTCTCCCTCGAAGCGAAGGTCCTGCGCACAGCCTCCGAGAGCGTCAGGCCGTCGAACGCGAAGGCGCGAGCCAGCAGCCACACGTCGTAGAAGTCCTTCATCCGCGTGTTGAGAGCCCCGTGCCGCACCATCGCCTCGAGCTTCTCGGCCACCACGCTATCGCGGCTGTAGCACCAGAGGACCGGCGCGGGAGCATCGAGCAGCGTCGGGAACGCCTCTTCCTTCGCCGCCGGATGCACCGGATCACCGAAGCCGACATCCACCTGCATCCGCACCCGAGCCGAATCGATCTGCCCCAGGAACCTAACTCGGGCGCCATGGTACTCGGCCTGCTCCGCGATCCGGCCTGCCGTGAGCGACCCGACGTCGAAGACGACGCCATCCGGCTCCACCGGCAATTGGATAACCTCTCGCATAACCTCTGCAACGGCGTCGACCTCATTGTCCATGCGCCCCAGGAGGTCGATGTCCAGCGTGGGGCGGCCCACGGGGGCCTCCCACACCCGCAGCAGCAGTGCTCCCTTAAGTACGAAGCGACCCGCGAACCGGCTCTGCGACAGCCGGTACAGGAACCGCTCCATGGCGTAGTGCTGCAGCAGCTCGCTGAACGGTCGCCGCTCGGCCCGGGCGCGATTCAGCAGGCGCTGGCGCACGCTCGCCGGCAGGTTGCGCACGCTCACAGCAGCGCCTCCAGGTACGGGCGCATCACCCGCTCCACCCGGCAGACGCGCGCGTACTCCAGTACGGCTTGCACATCACGCTGCCTTCGAGCGGCATACGACTCCAGCGCCTCCAGCGCCACGTCCATCCCGACCTGGTTCCGGAACTTGAAGACGTCAGCCAGCGTCTTCTCAGCCCCGTAGACCTTCACCTCCACACCGTCCAGTTCGTGAACCTCCACGCCCGCCTCGTACGCATCGGGCGCGAAGCGGTGCACGGACAGCGGCGGGTGATCCAGCCGCGGCGTGTCTGCTCCCCGCGGCAGCGAGATCCAGACCGCATGCGGTACCTGGGTCGTCAGGTCGTGGAAGGCCAGCGCCGACACCAGGCACACCACCGCCCGCGGAACCCGCAGGGCCACCACCGCCAGGTCCGGATCGCTGATGGGTGGCAGTTCAGTAAGTCGGTAGACGCCACGGCTTACCCTCTCGATCACCCCGTCATCCAGCATGCGGTAGAGCCGATAGCGCGACAGCCCAGCCTCAAGAGCCTCGCTCATCCGCATCTGGCCGCCGTGCTCCCTGAATACCGTCTCGGGGTCCATCACTCGGCCCTCCAGACATAACCACTACACATATTCACAAGTATAGAGGTTTTGTCTGAACGGCAGCGTCAATGCAGAGAGCGCGCCTTGGCCGCGCCGCGCCCTGACTTCGATATAGATCGATTGGACGGAAACTATTTACCCGCGGTAGTAACGCGCGAACCAAAATAATCTTCGTTTAGAGTACCAGCCGAGAATTATTCGCCGGTGGGAGATGCGGGCACACGTGCATTTGTACCCGCACCCCGCGCCGAGCAACCCCGCCCTCACCTTCTTGTAAAACGAGCCTATACGAAACCCCGTGCGCTTCTATGGGCGACCAAGATCGCGTGCACTCTCGAACGGTCGGTAATAAGTACGCTCGTGGATTCCAGATGCGACAGCAGCGCACGAACCAACTTGCCTAAACGCAAGTCACACTCACCATGTAGTATCAAACCTCCCGCTGCCTCCCATATGCCCACAACTAGTTCGCACATGGTGCGATGCACTACCATGCATCAAAGGAGGAACCACAGTGCTTCGATATGGCCTAGTCATCGCCGCGATGCTTGCCGGTCACGCCGCCGCGCAGGCGCCCGCTACTCCCAGAGCGATCGACGCCGACGTCATCCTCGCCCTCCTCGGCCCCGCCAACTCCATCGCGATCGAGGTCCCCGCAACCGCCCAGCACCTCTTCATCGCCGCCGTACGAGGCGGCGAAGCGATACTGACCACCGACACACCGCTCACGGAGCGCCGCGGCGCCGCCCTCACGAGCACAATCGCAGTTGGAGCGGTCGCCAACGCCAACCACTGCCCCGTCTTGCTCTTCGTCAGCACAGGCCTGGAAGACGCGGCCAGGCAGCGCTTCGCCAGCTCCCGCAGGACGCTATGCCTCGACGAGCGCGAGGGGCCGATAAGACGCCGAACGGTACCCTCGGAACTACAGAACCTCTTCGCGACCCACGAACTCAAGCTCGACACCTGGCTTGCGCTCGAAGCCGTCGGTTACGTAAGCGACCCAGGCATCGGCGGCGACGACCTGAGCCGAGCGATCGTCTTCTACCTCTACCTCAGCACCGACAGCGCGGGCCAGGCGCCCGAAACGCCAGCTTTCACTACGATCCAAGAACTAGTCCGGGAGCAGATCGGAGGCCCCGCGAACTAAGTCTTGCGAGCATGTCGAAGTTCAGAAACACCTCCCCGCCAGTGGGTTTCTACCAGCGGTAGTAGTCA
>CAYXUE010000126.1:0-4506 GCA_964467885.1 uncultured bacterium
TCGACCACCGGGGCCGGGCCGACGTTGACCGTTGCGCTGCGTTCGGCTAGGACCTCCCCACCTTGGTCGCGCACCTGGACGGACACCTCGTACTCGCCCTCCTCACCGAACGTGTGCGCCACCCTGACGAAGGCCATCCCACCGCTAGTGTCCGCCTGTTCTTCACCCGCCACCCCGTCACCCAGGCTCCAGGCGAACGTGACCCTCTCCACGCTGGGCTTCAGGTCTGTGACGGTGAAGATGAACTCGTAACTCTCACCAGCTACGCCACCTTCGAGGACGGAGGAGCCGATGCTGAGCTTGGGAGCTACCTGTTCTGTGTCCGGTTCGGTGTCCGGTTGGGTGATTCCGCAAGCCGCAAGTAGCAATCCGACGGCCCCAGCGGTTAGAAGTAATCGCAGCTTTCTGATGACGCACCCCTCAATCGATGGTCAGCGCACGGCTCCGTCACGACTTCAGACCGAGCCTCGGTGCACTCCGACCATCCGGTTCCGAATCTTTTATAGTCCGCCGGTTCTGACAACTTCATTATCGCTTTCCCTGCCATTATGCCAGGGTTCGGCGTGAAAAAGGAAACCGGCCTCGGGAGAGGCCCGGGTCACGGTCCATCATCCGGTACCTTCACCTATCCGAACTCACCCAGCGCGGTGCTGCGTCGCACTTCTGCCTTGCAATTCATCGGGCAAGCTACCTGTGAGACCTATGCTGTTGAAGCATGCTGGAAGAGGCGCGAGTACTCGTACTGTTCGGTGTCTCCGGCGTCGGCAAGACGACGATCGGGAGGTTGCTGGCCGAACGTCTGGGCTGGGACTTCGCGGATGCGGACGATCATCACCCGGCACGCAACGTTGCCAAGATGGCCGCGGGACGACCTCTGGACGATGCGGACAGGGAGCCGTGGTTGCGTACGGTCGCTGCGCTGGTGCGCGACCGCCTGGCTGGCGCCCGTGGGCTTGTACTGGCCTGCTCCGCTCTCAGAGCTTCCTACCGCGAACGGATCGGCGGGGGCGACCCGCGCGTGCGCTTCGTGCACCTACGTGGCTCCTTCGAACTGATCGAGGGGCGTATCCGGTCCCGCCAGGGGCACTACATGCCGGCGGAACTGTTACGCAGTCAGTTCGACATCCTGGAGGAGCCCGGCACACGGAGCGGCGGGGTCGCGGCTCGAGAGGACACGCTACCCGCGCCCGGGCCCGACACGCTTACGGTGGACGTCGATGCGCCACCCGCCGCTGTCGTCGACCGCCTCCTCGAGCAGCTGTCTAGCTGATCTCGGCGGCGGGCGTGGCGGCGTCATCGGCCTGGCGCAGCGCCTGGGGCCGCCCACAACTAGTGGACAACTGCAGGTACTCCGCTCTCTCCGCTGACTCCAGCACCGAGAGCATGATGTCCAGCACGTGGTGCGCCAACTCGCCGCTGGCGCGGTGGGCTCGGCCCTCCCGCATGGCGCTGGCCATCTCTATTAGGCCCCCTCCGCGTACGTTCTGACCGTAGCCGGGCGCCAGGGGCACCTCGCGCCACTCCTTCTCGCCCGCCAGCCTGAGCTTCACCGGACCGTCGAACGTGTTGGGGTCGGGCAGGCTCAGCGTGCCTTCCGTGCCGTAGAGCTCCAGGCGCGGCAGGTCGGAGGCCCATACATCGAAGCTGTTGATGGTACTGACGGTGGCGCCGGACGCGAAGGTGATGACGCTGGAGACGTGCGTGGGCGTGCCCACCTCGATGACGCCGCCCTTGGCGGGGCCCTCCGTGATCGGCCTGGAGGAGAGAGCCGTGGTGGCCGCGCCGGCCACGGCCACGGCCGGACCGAGCATGGCGACCAGGGCGGTCAGGTAGTAGGGGCCCATGTCGAGCAGTGGCCCCGCGCCGGGCTGGTAGAAGAACGCCGGGTTGGCGTGCCAGTGCTCCATGCCGTGGCTCACGCTGAATGCCGTGCCGCCCACCACCCGGCCGATGACCCCGCCATCCACCAGCTTGCGGCCGGTGGTGAGACCGCTGCCGAGGAACGTGTCGGGGGCGCAGCCCACCCGCAGGCCCCTCTCGGCCGCCACCTGCAGCAGCTCGGCCCCCTGCGCCCGGCTGGTGGCCAGCGGCTTCTCGCTGTAGACGGACTTACCGGCCCGTAGCGCGGCAAGGGATACCTCGTGGTGCGCGCTCGGCACCGTTAGGTTCACGGCGATCTCGACCTCGGGCAGGTCCAGCAGCTCGCTGACGCTGCAAGCCTTGGGCACACCGAACACCGCGGCCTTCTCGCGCGCCCGCTGCAGGTCCAGGTCCGCCACGGCCACCAGCCGCACCGCGTCGCTGCCGGCGCAGGCCTTGAGGTACGTGTCACTGATCACGCCGCAGCCGATGATGCCAACACCGACCGGGCCGCTCATGCGGGCCTGCCCGAACCGCCACGGAACCGGGCCGCTTGCGTGCTCCTTCCGGAACGGCTGCGGGATTCTGCCTCGGGCTCAGGCTTGCGGAGCACTTCTACCTCGCCCCAAGCCGGCGTCCTCCAGGTAACGCAGGCTGCGCTCCACGGCCGCGAAGATGTCGGTGGCGCACTCGTCCAACTCCACGATCAGCCACTCGTTGTGGGGTTCGTTGGCCCGCACTATGGCGGCCACGTCCACGCTTCCCTCGCCAAGGGCCACCATGGGTTGGCCCACCACCGCCGGGCCGTCCTTGAGGTGCAGTAGCGGCGCCCGGCCAGCGAACCGGCCGATGCCAGCCACCGGATCGACCCCGCCCGTCTGCATCCAGTAGACGTCCAGCTCGAAGAAGACGTCCTCCGGCAGGTGCTCCAACAAGTAGTGGTGCGGTAGCGAACCGTCGACTTCCTCGAACTCCCACCAATGGTTGTGGACGCCGAAGGGATAGCCGGCTTCCGCCACTACCCGGTGGGCTTCGGTCAGACGCTGGGCAGCTTCCCGCACATGTTCCTTGCTGCGGAACTCCTCGGCGCCCAGGCCGGAGACCACCCTGTGGGGCCGGAGTTCGGCGAGGATGCGCAGCACCTGCGCCTGCTTGTCACCTAGCGGCAGGGGCACGTGGACACTGGGGATGGCCAGACCCAGTTCGTCGCACAGGCTGCGGGTACGTGCAGCCGACTCGGGCGTGAGCCCGAAGGGCTCAACCCCGGCGTAGCCGACCTCGGCCACGCGTTGCAAGGCCGAGGGCAAGTCGGCGGCCACCGCGTCTCGCAGCGTGTATAGCTGCAGCGCGATGCTGGCACCTCTCATGCGCTGCGCACCCGGGCGGCACCGTACTCGTAGGCCTGGAACATGCCCCAGATTACACTCGGCGAACGTAGACTCGACTCACATGAAGAGTCAGAGAGTCACGAACGGTGGTTCGCAGGAGAACCGGGCTGCGCCGGAGATCGGCGCAGCGGTCTACGAACGGTCGATAGCCGAGCTGGCAGCGGAGATGGCGGCTGGGCGACTCAGCGCGGAGGCAGCGGTGCAGGCATACCTGGACCGCATCCGAGCCCTGGATAGGAACGGCCCCGGCCTAGGCGCGGTCATCGAGGTCAACCCGGACGCGCTGCAAGTGGCCCGTGAGCTGGACGCCGAGCGCAACGACAGGGGCCCGCGCGGACCGCTGCACGGGGTGCCCCTCCTGCTGAAGGACAACATCGCCACCGCCGACCGAACCCGAACGGCGGCCGGCTCGGTTGCCCTGGGCGAGCACTTCGCGCAGCAGGACAGCGGCGTGGCTGCGCGCCTGCGCGAGGCGGGCGCGGTGCTGCTGGGCAAAGCCAACCTCTCGGAGTGGTCGAACTTCCGGTCGACCCGCTCGACCTCCGGCTGGAGCAGTCGAGGCGGCCAGTGCCGCAACCCGTACGCGCTGGACCGCAGCCCCGGCGGCTCGTCCAGCGGCTCGGCCGCCGCCACCGCCGCCAGCCTCTGCGCCGCTGCGGTGGGCACGGAGACTGACGGCTCCATCGTGGGCCCTGCCTCGCACTGCGGCGTGGTGGGCTTCAAACCCACCGTGGGACTGGTTTCACGCACCGGCATCATCCCCATAGCCCACAGCCAGGACACGGCCGGGCCGCTGGCGCGCACCGTGGAAGACGCGGTGCTGATGCTGGTGAGCATGCAGGGCAGCGATCCTCAGGACCCTGCCACCGCCGAGATACCGGCAGGCGCACTGGTCGACGCCGCCGACGTGCTCAGGCCCGGCGGCCTGCAAGGCGCGCGGCTGGGAGTAGTGCGCAACCTGACCGCCCTCCATCCCGTGGCGCAGCGCCAGTTCGAAGAGCTGCTGCAGCTGCTGCGGGCCGCCGGCGCCGAGGTGGTAGACGGCTTGGCCATGGCTGGCGCAGGCGAGTGGCGCACGGCCGAGATGATCGTGCTGGCCTACGAGTTCAAACACGACCTGAACGCCTACCTGGGCGCCATGGCAGACGAGGGTCAGCCGCGCAACCTGGCCGAGTTGATCGAGTACAACATCGCTAACGCCTCGCGCACCATGCCCCTCTTCGGCCAGGAAGTGTTCGAAGCGGCCCAGGCCAAGGGA
>CAYXUE010000127.1:0-4342 GCA_964467885.1 uncultured bacterium
GCGGATCCGCAGCCTGGTGCTGGAGCAACTGAACACCGTAAAGCGCACCGCCGCCTCCAGCGACCCGGATGAGGTGGAAGAGGACGCCGAAGTCCTGGAGGCCTGACCAGCCGCGCAGCTGGATCGAAGACAACCGTTCTGGCGAGGTCTGGGCCCCAGGGCCGGGTGATATCCTCGCCAGTAACGATGAAAGTACATGAAGTAAGAACCTACAGATCGGCCGAGGAGCTTCCGCGCGAGGACCAACTCGCCTGGAAGATGGCCGCAGTCGCCACCGACCCCGTAGCCGTGGAAGCCGACGTGGAAGAGATGATCGGCAACCGCATCATCGACAACGCAGCGGTGGCCGTAGCCTCCCTCGCCCGCGGCCCCGTGAGGACCGCCCGGGCCCAGGCCCTCGCGCACCCCCGCCAGCCCGGCGCCACCGTGTTCGGCGTGCCCAACGGCCAGACCTACTCGCCCGAATGGGTGGCCTGGGCCAACGGCACCGCCGTGCGCGAGCTCGATTACCACGACACCTTCCTCGCCGCCGACTACTCGCACCCTGCCGACAACATCCCGCCCGTGCTGGCCGTGGCGCAGAGCAAGGGCAAGGGCGGCGCGGACCTGGTGCGCGGTCTGGCAGCAGCCTACGAACTGCACGTCGACCTCGTGAAGGGCATCTGCCTACACGAGCACAAGATCGACCACATAGCTCACCTGGGGCCCGCCGCGGCCGGCGGTATCGGCGCCCTGCTGGGCCTCTCCACGGAGATCACCTATCAGGCCATCCAGCAGGCGCTGCACACCACCACCACGACCAGGCAGTCCCGCAAGGGCGAGATCTCCAGCTGGAAGGCCTTCGCGCCCGCCTTCGCTGGCAAGATGGCCATAGAGGCCGTGGACCGCACCATGCGCGGCGAGGGCGCGCCCTCACCCGCCTACGAAGGCGAGGACGGCTTCATCGCCTGGCTCCTCTCCGGACCGGAAGCGCGCTACCAGGTGCCCCTACCCGAACCGGGCGAGCCCAAGCGCGGCATCATGGAGACCTACACCAAGGAGCACTCCGCCGAGTACCAGAGCCAGGCGCTCATCGACCTGGCCCGCCGCATGGGCGCCCAGATCGAGAACACCGACGATATCGAGTCGATCGTCATCCACACCAGCCACCACACCCACTACGTCATCGGCACCGGTTCGAACGACCCTCAGAAGTTCGACCCCGAGGCTAGCCGCGAGACCCTGGACCACTCCATCATGTACATCTTCGCCGTGGCCCTGCAGGACCGTGAATGGCACCACGAGCACAGCTACGCGCCGGAGCGCGCCAAGCGCCCCGACACCGTGAGGCTGTGGCGCAAGATCAGCACGGTGGAAGACCCCGAGTGGACCAGGCGCTACCACTCCCACGACCCCAACGAGAAGGCGTTCGGCGGCCGCGTGGAGATAACCATGCAAGGCGGCCGGGTGATCACGGACGAGATCGCCGTGGCCGACGCCCACCCCCTGGGCGCACGCCCCTTCGCGCGGCCGCAGTACGTGAACAAGTTCCGCCTCCTGGCCGACGGTGTGGTGGCCCCCGAGGAGCAGGACCGCTTCCTCGAACTGGTGGACCGGTTGGGCACCCTCAGCCCGGACGAGGTGCGCCAGCTTGACGTGGTGGTGGACCCGGAGCAGCTGGGCGAGGAAGCGCCCGAAGGCATCTTCTGACGCCAGCCTAAGGTGGGGCGCGCCACATAGCGCGCCCCACGGGAAGGAACCGCATGTTGCCAGACCCAGCCCCGAGCGGCGGCGAAGTTAGGAAGAAGAAGTCGGTCGCCCTCTCCGGCGTCACCGCCGGCACCACCCAGCTCTCCACGGTGGGAGCCAGCGGCGACGAGCTCCGCTACCGCGGTTACGACATCAAGGACCTGGCCAGGGAGAGCGAGTACGAGGAGGTGGCGCACCTCCTCATCCACGGCACGCTGCCGGACCCCGCGCAGCTCCGCGCCTACAAGGAGAAGCTCCGCGGCCTGCGGGGCCTGCCCGCCGTGGTGAAGAGCGTGCTCGAAGCCACCCCGGCAGCCACGCACCCCATGGACGTGCTGCGCAGCGGCGTCTCCGCGCTCGGCACCGCGCTGCCTGAGGGGGCCGATCACAGCGACGCCGGCGCGCGCGACATCGCGGACAGGCTCCTGGCTTCGCTGGGCTCCATGCTGCTCTACTGGTACCACTACAGCCACAAGGGCCAGATCATCGACGTGGAGACGGACGACGACAGCATCGGCGGGCACTTCCTGCGGCTGCTGCACGGCCGCGAACCCAGCGACGCCTGGGTGCGGGCCATGCACCTCTCGCTGGTTCTCTACGCCGAGCACGAGTTCAACGCCTCCACCTTCACCTGCCGCATGATCGCCGGCACCGGCTCCGACGTGTACTCGGCCGTGGTCGGCGGCATCGGCGCCCTGCGCGGACCCAAGCACGGCGGCGCCAACGAGGTGGCCTACGAGATCCAGCGCCGCTACGCCACGCCCGACGAGGCCGAGGCCGACATCCGCGAGCGGCTGGCGAACCGCGAGGTCATCATCGGCTTCGGGCACCCCGTCTACCGCGTGAGCGACCCCCGCTCCGACGTCATCAAGGCGGCGGCGCTCGAGCTCTCGCGGGAGGCCGGCGACACGCGCACCTACGACGTGGCCGAGCGCGTGGAGCAGGTCATGGCGAACGAGAAGAAGATGTTCCCCAACCTGGACTGGTTCTCGGCCGTGGCGTACGCCAAGATGGGCGTGCCCACCGACATGTTCACCCCGCTCTTCGTCGTGGCGCGCGTGGCCGGCTGGGTGGCGCACGTCATCGAGCAGCGTCACGACGGCACCATCATCCGCCCCTCGGCCGAGTACACGGGACCGGCAGCGCGCGACTTCGTGCCGCTGAGCGCCAGGTGATCCAGTGCCCTATCTGGTAGGAGAGAACCTCCCCAAGACCAGACCCGGCGCTCGCCTGCGTGAGCTGCTGGCCCAGCCCGGCATCATCCGCATGCCGGGCGCCCACAACGGCATGGCCGCCCTGCAGGTGAAGCGCGCCGGCTTCTCCGCCGCCTACCTGTCCGGAGCCGCCATGAGCGCCTCCATGGGCCTGCCCGACCTCGGCATCATCACCATCGACGACGTGGCCTTCTTCGTGCGCCAGGTGGCGCGCGCCGGCCTGCCGGTGCTGGTGGACGGCGACACGGGCTACGGCGAGGCGCTGAACGTCATGCAGATGATCCGCACCTTCGAAGCCGCCGGCGCCGCCGCCGTGCACATCGAGGACCAGTTCCTGCCCAAGAAATGCGGACACCTCAACGACAAGCGCATCGTGAGCCCTGAGGACATGGCGCTCAAGGTGGCGGCGGCGCGCAAGGCCTCCACCGACATCGTCATCGTGGCCCGTACCGACGCCGCCGCCAGCGAGGGCGTGGCGGGCGCCATCCGCCGTGCCGAGCTCTACCTCCAAGCGGGCGCCGAGGTCATCTTCCCCGAGGCCCTGACCACCGAGGAGGAGTTCCGCCAGGTGGCCGAGGCCCTGCCGGGCGTGCCGCTGCTGGCCAACATGACCGAGTTCGGGCGCACCCCCTACCTCACGGCCAGCGAGTTCGAGGAGTTGGGCTACAAGATCGTCATCTGGCCGGTGTCGTCGCTGCGGGTGGCCAACAAGGCGCAGAGCGAGCTCTACGCCACCCTGGCGGAGAAGGGCAGTGCCGAGAGCCTGCTGGAGCGCATGCAGACGAGGCAGGAGCTCTACGACACCATCGATCTGGAGGGTTACGAGGAGCTGGATGCCGCCATAGTCAAGACCGTCCTGCCCGACTGAGCTCCGGACCGGTACCACAGGTCCCGACGTAGCCGGCAGGGTACAAGGACCGCTCTCGGTGGCGGACAGGCGGCTGGAGTTGGCGGTACTATCAGCAACCAACCCGCCGTTCCGAGACCACCCGCCTCGGGCGGCCGTACCTGGAGGTGCTGTACCGCATGGGTGACACCGAAACGCTGGTACGCCAGCAGCCGCGTAGCGCAGTGGACGCGGTAGTTAACGACTTCTCCCTGATGGTGGCCACGGCCAACGGAACCGGCAGCCAGACCGCCAACCTCACCCTGCTGCGCTCCTTCTTCAAGATGGGCATCCCCGTCCACGGCAAGAACATCTTCCCGTCCAACATCCAGGGGCAGCCCACCTGGTACCACATCCGCGTCAGCAGCAAGGGTTACGTGGCCCGCCGGCCGCCCGAGCTCCTGGTCGCTTTCAACCGCGAGACCATGCAGGAGGACGTGGCCAGCCTGCCTCAAGGCGGCGTCTGCATCTACAACGGCGACCTGCGCCTCAGCACGGACCGCACCGACCTGAC
>CAYXUE010000128.1:0-4340 GCA_964467885.1 uncultured bacterium
TGGTGGGCCCTACTGGATTTGAACCAGTGACCAATCGATTATGAGTCGACTGCTCTCACCGCTGAGCTAAGGGCCCTCGTTGCGCTGCGCGGCGCGCAGCGGCTCTAGATTGTAGCAAGTCGAGCGCTCGTGGGAGAAAACCTCGAAACGAGGGTCTAGGGGGAGGGGTCAGCGGGCAGGAGCTTCAGGCGCCCGGGGGCGGACCGCCGACGCGGGTTCCGGGCGGGTTAGGGGCTCCCCTGGTTTCAGCGCCTCAGAGTCCGCAGGACCCCCTGCGCCAGTGTGGTGAAGGGCCGCCCGCCCGTGAAAGCTGCCGCCACGGCCAGCAGCGTGCTCATGCTCATGCGCTCGCGGTCCGCCACCAGGTAGACGGGCTCCCACGCCGAGGGCCAGAACTTGGCCTTGAACGCCTCGAGTCCCGCGAAATCGTAGAACCGGCGCCCGTGGGCGCGCGCCCAGGCGAACGCCAGGCGCAGCCAGGGTGCTGGGTGGGTCCGAGGAGGTACGGAGTCGGGTCCGCAGCGGCGTGAGAGGGGCGCCAGCCCCAGGGTCAGCCGCCGCGCACCTGCGCGGACAAGGTCGCGCATGGCGGCATCGATCAGCAGCTCGCTGGTGCCGTTCGGCGCCCGCGGACTACGCACCACCTGCTCCACCAGCCAGCCGTCCCGTAGGGGTACGGGTGAGGCCACGAGGTAAGCCGCCGCTCGGCTCTCCCGCAGCGCCACGTACAGGCGCCTGTCGGTGCCGAGGGGTGATCCCGGCCCGGCGCTGCGCGGCCACAGCTCCAGACCCGTGAGGAAGCCGAGCGGGGGCAGCCCGTGCGCGGCGGCCCAGCCCCGCTGCAGTTCGCGGAGCTCTCCGGCGCCCGGCTCACCCGGTGCCAGCGCGTGCGCCGGCCGGCGCTCGACCGTGACCCCCTTGTTGCGGGCCCGGTTGAACTGCGCGCGCAGCGAGGCGTGACCCTCCACCGCGTCCACCCAGTCGTCCGCCTGCCACACGGGCTGTGCTCCTACCGGCACGGCCGCGGAGCGCCGCCCGACCAGCTCCAGCCAGCGGGGCTCCACCGCGAAGTAGCAGGTCGCCAGACCGCTCCGGCGCCCTTCGGCCTCGAAGCGCTGCGCCACGAGGGGCAGCCGCTCGAAGGCGGCCACGGGCGCCCCCGCGACCACGCGTACGCCCAGGTGCTGCACGTAGCCCACCAGCGCGTCGCCCTCGGGCGAGAACCAGTGCTGCATGTCGGGGTTCATGACCTGGTAGGCGGTGCTGTTCCAGCCGTGCTGCAGCAGCAGTTCACGGGCGTGGAGGTCCTGCTGCGGGGTGGCGTCGCGCCACGCGGACTTCTGCTGGCCTTGGGGGTACACCTGCGGATGCTAGCGCCTTCGCATTCCGATACGTGTACGCCGGGCGCCGCAGCCTTTATACTCTCCGGCGGACGTTGCCCCGGTGGCTGGCAAAGCCCCGGCTCGCTAGTCGCCAAGCCCGTTGCGGGCGGCGTTCGGGGTTGAGATCGCCCCAGAGTGAGGAGCACCGTGCCGAGCAAGAGATACGAGATGACCGCACGCGGTCTAGAGAAGCTGAAGGAAGAACTCCGTTACCTGAAGGAAGAGAAGCGCCAGGAGCTCACCGAGTACATGGGCGCCGCCCTCGCCGACGGCGACCTGCGCGAGAGCGCCGCGTACGACGAAGCCCGCCTGCTGCAGAGCGCCAACGAGACCCGCATCGCGGATCTCGAGGAGCTCATCCACCGCGCCGTGGTCGTGGAGCCCGAGAAGGGCGACGCCGCCACCGCACGCCTAGGGGCGAGCCTCACGCTGTCGGACGATTCCGGCGACAGCCTTGTGTTCCATCTGGTGGGCACGCACGAGGCCGACATCCTGGAGGGCCGCGTCTCCGACGAGTCGCCTCTGGGCCTCAACCTCATGGGCAAGCGGGTCGGCGACAGCGTCACCGTGACCAGCCCGACCGGCGTGGACACAGTCTACGAGGTGACCAACGTAACGTTCGACTGAGCCCGGCATGCGGACAGCGTGAACCCGGCTTAAGCCTGGGGGTCATCCTTCTCAGTACCCCGCGCTGGTAGATTCAGCGCATGCTTCGACTGGCGCTCATCCCGTTCGCTCTCGTGGTGGCAGCCTTGGTAGTGCTGGCTGTCGTCCCGAGCCGGGAGAACGCCATGCCTTCGGGCGTGGTGGAGTTGCAGGACGTCACGGTCACGCTCTACCCCCGCACCGATCCGGACGCGGTCTGGTACTTCGCCACGCCGCGCGCCGATTACCAGCCCTCCACTCAGGAAGCCACGCTGCACAGCGTGGAGGACGGCCGCCGCACGGTGGAAGGGGAGACCGACTTCACCCTCCACTCGGAGCAGGTCACCATAGACCGCTCGGAGAACCTGCGCGGCGCGGAGATGCGGGCGCATCTGGTGGAGGACGACCTGGATCTGCTGATGGAGGCCCGCGGTGGCCGGCAGGTGCTGATAGATCAACGTAACGGCCGCTTCGAGGTGCCGCGCGCCATAGTCTCCGGCCCGGACCTGGGCGAGAGCGTCTTCGAGGACATGCGCATCAGCTTCGACTTCACCGACTTCGAGTCCGGCGGTCCCGGCACCGTCGGGTACGCTCAGTTCATGGTCGACGTGGACGGGGAGAACTAAGTGAACCAACGCCGTACTTCCACCCCTTGGCTGGCCCTCCTGGCGGCCATCTTCCTGACCCTGCTTCTTACCGTGGCCACCGCGCAGGACGGTTCCGACGAGGCGCCCTCGGCCGAGACGGCCGAGAAGCGCATCATCACCATCGACGGTTCGGGCGGCACGCAGCGGGGCAACCTCCGCTCGGGTCCCATCATCTACGAGCACCCCGATGAGTTCGGGGTGGAGGCGACCGTCTCCACGCTGACCATCCGCGGCAGTTTCGCGGAGCTGAGCGCCCCTGAGGGCACCTCCATCGGTACGGGCGGTCAACGCACCGCGGCGTTCCGCAACGGTGTGCTGGTGGAGCGCGGCCGCATGACGGCCACCGGCCCGGCCCTTACTTACAGCGAGGCCACCGGCCTCGGGGTCCTCGAGGGTCCGGCCGACATCGCCGTGGCGCCCGACGACGAGGGCGAGGAGCCGGTGCAGATCACCGCCGAGCGGGTGGAGTTCGACGTGGACACCGACCGGTCGACCTCCTCGGGCTCCGTGCAGCTGGTGAACGGCAACCAGATGGCGTTCGCCGAGCAGCTCATATACGAGGAGGAGCGCACCCTCGGTGTGTTCACCAGCGAGGGCTCGCAGGCGCGCATGACCCGCCAGGACGCCGACGGCACCGAGATGGTCATCACCGCCGACGAGATACGGGTCCTGACCGACCAGAAGCTCCTTTACGCCACCGGCAACGTGACCGTGGTGGACGGCCCCATCACCAGCACTGGCGCTGAGGTGTTCTTCGACGACAACACCGGCATAGCCGAGATCATCGGCTCGGCCAACGCGCCCGCCCAGGCCGTGGACTCCGAGAGCGGCGCCACCCTGAGCACCGACCGCATCAAGCAGGACATCGAGTACGACTTCTTCGAGGCCATAGACGCCTCCGTGCCCAGCGAGTTCGACGCCGGCGCGTTCGAGCTCACCGCCGCAGCGCCGTGAACCGGCGGGGCGCCGGGCGGTCCGCACTGCCTGCGCCCCGGGGGCGCGCTCTGGCGCTTGTGACGCTGACGGCGCTGGCCGGCCTCTGCACTGCGGTGGCGCTGCTGGCCCGGGAGGTTCAGGCGCAGTCGGCCACCACCTTCAGCCTGCAGCGCGACGACACCGAGCTGATCATCTCCAACATGGCACTGGCAGCGAGCGGCGCGCGCACCATCGGCAACAACCGCAACTGCGAGGAGGGGCAGCGCCTGACCATCGTCTACGGTCCCGCGCCGGGCCACGTGGAAACGCAGGTGGAGGACGCCGTCCTCACCTCGAGCCTGGCGGTCATAAGGGCGCCGGTGGAGGCGGAGGCCGGCTCCGAGGAGGAGAGCCTGGAGTTGACGGACCAGCAGGTCACCTTCAGCCGCCCGGGCTGCATCGAGGAGACGGAGCCGGTGGAGTCGCCCCGCGTGACGCTGCAGCAGGGCCGCACCGAGGTGGTGGGCTCCCGCTTCTTCCTGGACAGCGGCGCGGACGAGGGCGTGATGGACGGCCCGATCGAGCTGACGCGGGGGGCGGACGAGGGGGGAGAGCCCCTGACCGCCACGGCCGACGGCATGGCGTTCCGGGTCGGCGAGCAGCAGGCCACCCTGACGGGCAACGTGCGGGTCATCAGCGAGGAGCGCGTCACCACCGGCGATTCGCTGGAACTGGACGAGGAGGCCGGCAC
>CAYXUE010000129.1:0-4266 GCA_964467885.1 uncultured bacterium
GGGCCTTCTGCGACTTCAGGGCGGTGGTGCTCATGTTCGTCTCTCCTCCGGCAGGAACGCTGCCACCATGGTACAGGCAGGCAGCACGCCTCCACCACCACGCGGGAGAGCCCCGAGGCGTGGAGCGCTCCTGACCCCTCTGCTGTCCTAGCCGCCAATCAGCCTCAAACGTCCGGCTCGAACGTCAACACGGTCATGCAAACCTCTACGGGCTCTTCGCCCTGGACCTCCCACCCGTCGTAGGTGGCGCAGAGCGTCACCTGGGAGTCGACCACGGTGCCGTGGATGGTGTGGGGCGTGGTGGCCGGATCGGAAGAATAGACGAACACGAAGTCATCCATGTTGTCCTTGGCATCCTTGTTCATCATTTCGAACACGGCCTGCTCGGTGCGGTCGACCCGCTCTCCATCACGCGGTTTGACCTCGAAACGCACGTAGGCCACCTCCCCCACCCGCAGAGCTCCGATGGCAGCGAGGGAATCTTCGTCCTCGATCACCGGCGTGAGGGCTATCCGGAAGTTGGTGCCCGCCCCGTCGGTGACGCCACAGCCTCCGAGGAGTAGCGCTAGTAGCAGGCCTACAACCATGGGTAAGGGACGGCGAACACGGCGGGCTATACGCTTGCTACCGAGATTGTTCATTGCATCACTCTCCGTTCCCTGCTACGAGTATCACGGGCAGTGCGCGTGGGGCATGAGATTTCCCATCACGGCGCTCGGCCGGTCCGGCACGGGCCGGAGCAGCCGGAGGTTTGGGTTATGCTCGTAGCTACCATCAGTAACTGCATAGGGGGCCGGAAGCATCGTCCGGGAATGCGTCATGAGAACACTTGTTTCCTTCCTACTACTCTTCGCCGCGGTGGCTGCCAACGCTCAGATCGTCCTTCCGACCGGCTTCGAAGCGGAACCCGTGGTGACCGGCATCGACGGTCCGGTCGACCTGGTCTTCGCGAACGACGAGCTGATGTTCATCGCGGAGAAGCCCGGCCGCGTACGTGTTGCCGTTAACGGCGAACTGCTCGAGGAGCCGTTCCTGGACATCAGCCACATGGTCAACGACCTGGGTGACCGCGGCCTCATCGGCCTAGCCGTGCACCCCCGCTTCCCTACGGTGCCGTACGTCTACGTGTCGTACACCTACGATCCACCCGAAGTGCAAGCGGCCGAAGGCACGGCCGGCCCGGATGGATCGGGCACCCGTGTCTCGCGCGTGTCGCGCTTCGAAGCGGATCCGGCCCTCGACCACCTGGTGGCCGACCCGGAATCCGAGTTCGTCCTCGTGGGCCGCAACAGCACCTTCGAGCACATGGGCGACCCGGCCATGCGGTCGCCGGACGAGCCCTCCTGCGGCTACCAGGACGGCTACGTGCAGGACTGCATGCCAGCGGACGAGCACTCGCATACCAGCGGCAGGCTCCAGTTCGGACCCGACGGAGCGCTGTACGTGGGTAGTGGTGACGGCGCGGACTACGTGAGGCCCACGGCCTACCACAAGCGCACGCTCAGCCTGGACTCGCTGGCCGGCAAGGTCCTGCGCATCGATCCCGTCACGGGTGAAGGGCTGCCGGACAACCCGTTCTTCGATGGCGATCCGAGCAGCAACCGCTCCAAGGTGCTCTCGTACGGGCTCCGCAACCCGTACAGCTTCACCTTCCACCCGGACACTTGGGACCTGGTCATGGGCGACGTGGGCTGGGCCACCTGGGAGATGGTCAAGGTGGGCTCCGGCAAGAACTTCGGTTGGCCCTGCTACGAGGGCGGCGACGGTATCCTGCTGGAGCAACCCACCTTCCGCAACGAAGAACCGTACTGCCAGGAGGTCTACGACGGCCAGCTAGGCGAGATCACGCCGCCGAGCTTCGCCTACAACCGCGAAGGCAGCCCGGGCGCCATAACGGTAGGCGACATCTACACGGGTGAACTGCTGCCCGAGCAGTTCCACGACGCCCTTCTCATCACGGATTATCTCCTCGGCTGGATCCGCCTCGTGCACCTCGGGCTCGACGGCGAGCCCAGCAGCGTGACGGAGTTCGCGCAGGTACCCTTCCCCGTGCAGGTGAAGATGGGCCCGGATCAGCAGATCTACTACCTCAACGTATGGGGCGGTGAGGTCGTGAGACTCACCTACGTGGGCCAGGAGGGTGAGGGCGAAGAGACGCCCAGCGCACCTCCGGTGATCGTGGCTACCGTGGGTCCCCAAGCTGGCCGGGAACCGCTGATGGTGCGAGTGGACGCCACGAACAGCTACGACCCAGCCGGTGGGCCCCTCGATTTCCGCATCGACTTCGGCGGCGAGTTCCTCTCGCCGTTCGCCGACGGCTCCTGGTTGTTCCTGAAGGGCCAGCACGTGGTGAGCGTCACCGCCACCAACGAGGCCGGCGTCTCCACCACCGCTCGGTACGTGATCAACGTGGGCGACGAGGCGCCGCAGGCCAGGATCGACGCGCCGGCAGCCGGGGCAACGTACCGCACCGGCGAGGTCCTCACCTTCACGGGCAGCGGCGTGGGCTCGGACGGCGAGCAGCTCAGCGGCGACGCCATGCACTGGGAGCTGCGCATCCACTACGGAGACCGCGTCGACCCTAGCGGCCTTCCCCCCAGCGCCAGCGGCGAGACGGTGACCTTCTACGCCGCCGACCGCGGCGAACAGCGACTGGAGCTGTGCCTGACGGTGGTGGACGCGGCGGACCTGCAGACCACCACCTGCACGCCCTTAGAGCGCCATGAGTGATGTCACGGTCGTCGTCTGCACCTACACGGCGGCCAGGCTGCCGTTGCTGCGAGAGACGCTCGCCTCGCTGCGGGCGCAGCAGGAGGTCGCCTTCCAGGTCATCGTGGTGGTGGACGGCGCACCGGAGTTGGAAGCAGAGCTCAGATCGGATCCCTTCTTCTCGTGGGTACGCGTCATACCCAACGAGGGCCCCCGTGGACTGTCCGCCGCCCGCAACTCGGGCGTAGCGGCCAGCCGCACCACGCTGGTCGCGTTCATCGATGACGACGCCACGGCTGACCCCTTCTGGCTCAAGCGCCAGGTAGCCGCCTTCCGCGATCCGGATGTGATGGTCACGGGCGGCACGGTGCTGCCCAAGTTCGCGGTGCCGCGCCCCAGTTGGTGGCCCAGCGAGTTCGACTGGGTGGTCGGCTGCTCGTACCCGGGCCAGCTGGACGACCGTAACTTCCCGGACAGCATCGATCCGGCCGCGCCCAGCCCTCCCGTGGCGCGGGTTCGCAACGTCATAGGCGCCAGCATGGTGTTCCGCCAGCGGGTGTTCTCCACGGTGGGAGACTTCTCGTTGGGGCTGGGTCGGGTGGACAAGATCCCCCTTGGCGGCGAGGAGACCGAGATCTGCATCCGGGTGGGGCGGACCTTCGGCCCGGGTGCGGTGGTTCTGGTGCCCGGCTCCGTGGTGCACCATCACGTGCCCGCGGATCGCCTGAACGCCGCTTATCTCCTGCGCCGCTGCTACGCGGAGGGTATCTCCAAAGCGGTGCTGTCGCGCCTCACCCGCTCCTCCAGAAGCGTGTCCAGCGAGGCCAAGTACCTGGTCAACACGCTCCCGCGTGCTGCTTTCCGGCACCTGGGCGCCGTCTTCCGGGGCGACATCAGCGGGCTCGCCCGGGCGGCGGCGCTGGCTGCGGCTACCCTCGCCACCGGGTTCGGTTGGCTACGTGGCCAGCTCAGCCGGACCCAGCCGGTCGGGGGAGCCGTGGAAGTGGCCAGGCTTCGCTGAGGGTGCTGGGATGAGACGCGCCAACCCCCGTCGGTGGCGGCCGTTCCGGTCGGCTGCCTGCGTCCTCGCTCTGCTGGCCGCAGCGGCTACCGTGCGGGCCGACGAACTCAGCCGCGAGGGAGATCATGGGCAGATCCTGGCGGTCATCGACATTCCCAAGCGCTCCGCCATAGGCGACCCCCCTTTCCCCGCGCTCGGCATCGTTCTGCAGGGCCCGGACAACGCGCGCTGGGTGCTGGACCGCACGCGGCTCCTGGAGCGCATGCCCCCGGGCGAATACGTTCTCGAGCCCAGCGACGTGCGTTGGGAGGGCCAACGTTACGTGGCGCTGCCCGGCCGCACGAGCTTCACCCTGGAGCAGGGTCAAACGATGGTGGTGCCCCTCACGTACGCCAACGCTGCGGAGGCCGGCGTCCATGGCGACCCGGCGCCGCAGACCATAAGACCGGGCTCCTCCACCTACTTCGTGGACTGCATCGCTGGTGATGATTCTGCGTCCGGTTTGGGTGCGGGTGTGGCGTGGCGGTCTCTGGCGC
>CAYXUE010000130.1:0-4263 GCA_964467885.1 uncultured bacterium
GCGAAGGTGGTCAGCACCACCACCCGGGTGGGCAGTTCGCCGCGCTTGCGCTCCTCGTTCACGGCCGCGGCCAGTTCCAGGCCCGTCATCTTGGGCATCTCGATATCCGTCACCAGCACGTCGGGCCGGTGCTCCAGCACGGCCGCCAGCCCCGCCTCGCCGTCCTCCACCTGTGCCACCACCTGTATGTCCGGCTGCAGATCGAGCAGCGCGGCCAGCGCCCCCAGCACCATCGACTGGTCTTCTGCGATGACGACGCGGATCAAGTGGTGGCCGGCCTCTCGCGCACCCGGCCAGCGCCATGAGCGTGGTCCTGGTCCTGCAGCGCGCTGTTGCGGGGGAGGGCTACCACCAGTCGCGTACCGCTGCGGGCAGCGGTGGTGCTTGGTTCTAGCGTCACGAAGCCGCCCAGCGCGCGGGCGCGCTCGCGCATGGCCGACAGCCCGAAGCCGGTCGCGCGCTGCTCATCTTCTGCCGAGGCGACCGGGGCCACGGATCCGCGCCCATCGTCCTGAACCGTCAGCATCACGTAGGCCGAGTCGGCTTCCAGCGTGGCGCTGCAGCGGCTGGCGCCGGCGTGGCGCACCACGTTGGTGATGGCCTCCCTCAAGCCTAGCGCCAGCACGCTTTCGGCCGCGGGCTGCAGTTCCAGCCGGGCCATGTAGTGATCGAACTTGATGCCGGCGGCCTGCAGCGCCAGTTTGGCGTTGGCCATCTCGCCGGCCAGGCCCGTGCTGCGGTAACCGCCCACCACGCTGCGCACCTCCGCCAGGGTCTCGCGCGAGATGCGCTCCACGTCGCGGATCTCACTGACGGCGCGCTCGGGGTCGCGCTGCACCAGGTGGGCCGCCAACTCCGACTTGAGGGTGATAGTGGAGAGCGTGTGCCCCAACAGGTCGTGCAGGTCGCGGGCTATGCGCTCGCGCTCGGCGATGGCGGCCAGCTGCTCCACCTCCTCCTGCGCCATGCGCAGCTTGGCGTTGGTGGCGCGGCGCTCGCGGTCGAAGAGGGTGCTGATGCCGATGATGGGCCCGATGACCACGGCCGGCACGAACGAAGCTGCCCTGAACTCGATGGGCACGGGCGAGAGGAAGAAGGCGAGCACCCCTGCCAGCAGCGAGATGACCATGACGCTCACGGCGTAACGTCTGGGCGAGAGCTTGCCAGCCGCGGCCATGGCGTAGATGGTGAAGGTGGCGGAGCCGGTGTTGACGAACGAGCCCAGCATGCCCAGTAAGACCATGGCCGCGATGCCCAGCACCGCGCCCGGCACGCGGCCGCGCCACAGCCAGGGGCGGATGCCGATGTTGCGGTGGGTCCAGCCGTAGATCGGCACGAAGACCACACACATGGCCACCAGCCACGCCCAATCGACCCACGTGGAGTCGGGGTCGAAGGAGGGCTGCAGTGCCAGGAAGCCGAGGTAGAGGAGCCACGGCGCGTCGCCCGCCGGTACCCCGAGGATGAGGCGCCGGCGGGCGGGCGTGGTGGCGGTGGTGCTCATGGGCATAAGGATACGTGCTGGCCAGCTGCCCTCAACCGTACGTCTTGCCCTCGTCCCGGAAGTAGGCCACGGCCGCCAGGGCGAGGAAGAGGAGCGTGCAGCCGGCCAGCACGAGCATGTGGGTGGTGGCCGGCGCCAGCGCCTGGGCGCCGAGCGTGCCGAGCACCAACTGCGCGTAGTGGTAAGTGGGCAGGAACTCGGCGATGCGCTGGATGAAGGGCGGCAGGAACTCGATGGGCATCCACAGCCCGGAGAGGAAGGCCATGGGCATGTAGATGAGGTTGAGCACCACGGGGGCCGAGTTGGGCCCGAAGAGGTAGCCCACGGCTAGCCCTAGGCCGGAGAAGGCGGGCACACCCAGCATGAGCGCGCCGTACATGGCCAGCCACTCCAGCAGGTGGAAGCTGGCATTGCCCATGATGACGCCCACCAGGGTTACAGACACCACCGAGAGGCTGGCGAAGATGAACGCCATGACGATCTTGGCCACGAAGTAGGCCATGGGCGGCATGGGCGAGACGCGCTTCAGGCGCATCCAGCCCTGGCCCCGCTCGGAGGCCACCGCCACGCCGAAGCCGAAAAGGGCGGCGGAGAGCACACCCACGGCGCTGAAGGTGCCCACCATGTAGAGGCCGCCCACTATGCCCTGGGCCTCGCCGGCGCCGAACATGCCGCCGAAGAAGATGTAGAACATGATCGGGAAGCCGATGACGGAGATGGAGAAGATGGGCACCCGCAGGAGCTTGAGGAACTCCAGGCGGATCTCGGTGAGGTAGAGGGCGAGTACGTTGCGGCGGGGTTGCAGGGTGGCGGTTCCTACTTGGTTGGCGATCATGAGCGGGCCTCCTGGCCACGGTTCTGCGTGGCGCGTTCACTGTTTCGTTCTTTGTTGTGCCCGCCGTTCCGTCGGTCGTGGCGTTCTTCGTGGTGTGGGTCGTCCGTGAGGGCGAGGAACGCTTCCTCTAGCCCAGCACCGGTTACTTCCAGGTCACTCAGGTGCTCGTCCAGCTGCAACAGTTGCCGCACCACGCCCTCGGCCTCCGCGGTGAGGATGTTGGTGGCGGCGCCTATGCGCTGCGCTTGCGCCACGCCCGGCAGGGCTTGCACTTGCTCGAGGCTCAACCTGGTCACCGCGCGCACGCGCCGAGCGGCGGCGCGGCGCTTGATCTCCGCCGGCGTGCCCTCCGCCACGATGCGACCCCTGTCGATCAGCACCATGCGGTCGGCCAGCGCGTCGGCCTCCTCCAGGTAATGGGTAGTGAGCACCACCGTACGCTGACCCTGCAGGAAGCCGCGGATCTCGGTCCAGAACTCGCGGCGCGAGGCCACGTCGAGGCCGGTGGTCGGCTCGTCCAGGAAGAGCAGGTCGGGGTTGCCGATCATGGCCAGCGCGAAGTGCAGGCGCTGCTTCTGCCCGCCCGACAGCTTGCCGTACTGTCGGTCGGCCACCTCGGAGAGGTTGGCCAGCTCGATGGCCTCGCCCACCTTCATTGGGGCCGGGTAGTAGCTGGCGAAGGAGGTGAGGTGCTCGCGCACGGTAAGCGTCTCGGGCACGCCCGAGATCTGCAGCATGGCGCCCACGCGCATGCGCGCGCCGGCCTGCCGGTTGCTGCCGCCGAACAGGCGGGCCGTGCCCTCAGTTGGTTGCATGAGGCCCAGCATGGTGCTGATGGCCGTGGTCTTGCCGGCGCCGTTGGGGCCGAGCACGGCCAGCACCTCGCCGGGCCGCGCCTGGATGGAGACGTCGTCGAGTGCCACCACGTCGCCGAAGCGCTTGGTGACGTTGATCAGCTCCGCGTGAGGGCCGTGCGCCGTGTTGCCGGCCGCGTAGGCCGCGGGCGGCGGGCCGGCTCTTACTGCGTTGAGGGTTACACCTTGGTTGCTCATGCCTGCATGGTGTCAGGCTGCCGCGGCCGGTAGTAGCGCTCATTGTCAGCCGCGGGAGGTGACAGTTGTCAGGCGGCAGTTGTCAGGTGGCAGTCGTCAGGTGACGGGCGTCCGGTGGCGAGCGTCGGGTTCCAGCTGTCTGCGGTGGAACTCTCGAGGAGGCTCGCAGGGAACGGCCCTCAGAGCTGCTCCGCCGCCTTCACCGCTTGCCCATGCAGCTTGAGCAGCGGCTCCATCTCCTCGCGCGGTCCGCGACCCATGCCGCACTCGGTAGCCACGCCGAACGCCGGCACGGCCGTGGCGGCCGCTCGCATGCGGCGCATGGCGCCCTCCAACCCGTCCTCGCGGTGGAGGAGTCCCAGGTACAGCTTGGTGCCCTCGGGCAGCCGCAGCTTCTTCAGTGGCGCGAAGTACGCCTCGTCGTCGCGTTCGATGGGCACGGGCATGTGCACGAAGTCCACCCGGCGCTTTACGCGCTCGAAGAGGGCGTTGGCCACGCGCGTGAGGTTGACCGTGTCCTCCGGCTCCTTGAAGTGCTTCTCGCCCACGTCGCCGTAGCAGAGGTGGTAACCCATGTTCGCCCCCTCCGGTACCGCGTTGCCCAACCTGGCGGCGCGCTCGACCAGGCCCTCGAACACGTCGTCGAACCAGGCGCGCATGGGGCCCATGCCCGGCATGACCACTTCCTCCAGCAGCGCGAACTCCACAGCCATGTCCCACTGCACCGTCAACTGGTCGTGCGGCACGTTGCCCGCTATCTGCTCGAGTTCACGCAGCAGAGCGCGCTCGTAGGGTCCCTCCAGCCCGGCGCGGTCCTCGGGCCGCACGAAGGTGGTCACGGTGGCCACCGGGGTGGGCAGGCTCACCTGGAA
>CAYXUE010000131.1:0-2491 GCA_964467885.1 uncultured bacterium
TCATGCCGTCCTGGCGGCGGGTGGGGTGCTCTACCGCCTGCACGAACTCGGCCGGATCTACCGCGGTGGGCTTGGTCTTGGGTGCGTAGGCCATGGCGTAATGGTAGCCGAGGGCCGGCAGCGTGGCGCAAGTTGCTTGGCGTTAGGCCCGCGCCCGGACGCCGGTGTAAGTTGCCCGGATGCGACGACTGCTTCTCATCTCGGCGGTACTCACCTTGGTGGCCGCCTGCGCGCCCGGCCCCGCCGCCGTGCCCGACGCGGGCAGCGTGAATTTCGGGGAGGTCGCCACCGGTCTGTTGACGGCCGTGAACCAGGAGCGCCGCGGCGGCGCCACCTGCGGCGCGGAGTACTTCCCGCCCACCGGGCCGTTGACCCTCGAGCGGCGCCTCGTCCGTGCGGCGGAGCTACACACGGCCGACATGGTGGGGCATGGCTACTTCTCCCACACCGGCTCCGATGGCAGCCGGGTGGGGCAGCGCGTCAGCCGCCAGGGCTACGAGTGGCGCGCGGTGGGGGAGAACATCGCGTGGGGCCAGAGGAGCGTGGAGCAGGTGGTGGCGGCGTGGATGGACAGCCCGGGCCACTGCCGCGCCATCATGAGCGGCGAGTTCCGGGAGCTGGGGGCCGCCAGGGTGGAGGACCACTGGACCCTGGTGTTCGGCACGCCCAGGTGAGGTGGTCTGAGCTAACGGACCGTTTGAGCCCAGCGTCGTAGCCGCCGTCCCAGGTCAGCGGCCAGGTCGATAAGCTCCGCAGGGGTAGCTTCGGCCCCATCCTCGATCCCGGGCGAGGTCGCCTGCGGCCGGGGTTCGTGGGGCCGCACCACCTCCAGGCCATCGAGCAGGCGCCTGGCCCGCAGGCGGGTGTAGTAGCGGGCGGCCGGGTGAGTGGCGCAGAGGGCCAGCAGCCGTGAGCCCGTTACCTCGGGCGCCAAGGCGAAAGCCGTGTTGAACGTCTCCAGCGCCACCGGCACGAAGCCGTACGCCACCGTTCTGTCGAGCGCCGTCAGCAGCTCTGCCAGCGCCTCCTCGGGCGCGCCCCGCCGCCTTCCGCGGGCCCGGTCGTGGTCGAGCAGTAACCGCACGACGTCGGCCCGCAACAAGCTCGAGACGATCCGCGCCTGAACGTGAACGCGGCGGGAGGCCAGGGTAGGGACGGAACCGAGGTGCAGTTGCCGGTGCGACTCCGCCGTGCCCGCGTCCCCCTCTTCCAGCGCGAGGCGCGCCAGCAGCTTGTGCGACGTGGGCTCCGTGGCTGCCGCCTGGGCGGACGTCCGGGCGCGCTCTCGGTCGCCCTGGGCGTAGTGGAGGTGACCGGCGGCCCAGTTGGCCAGCGGGCTCTCGTCCCCGCGGTGCTCCCCTTGCCGCTCGCGCTCGGCCAGGAGCCGCGAGGCGGTCTCGCTGTGCTCCTCGGACTGGGTCAGGTCTCCGAGGTTGGTGTAACAGAAGGAGGATTCGCAGTGCAGGCGTGCCAGGAGGTCCAGCCGGCCGATGTCCTCGCGTTCCTTGCTGATGGCCTCATCCAGTAACCGGATCGCATCGGCATAATCGCCGAGGTCCGTTACCACGCTCATGGCGGAGGCCTCCAGGATCTTCACCAGGTCGGAGGTGTTGCCACTGCGCCGGCTCGCCGCCGTGGCGCGCTCCAGCCAGCCTGCCTGCTCCTCGCGCCCTTCGCTCACCAGGCCCAGGTGGGCCAGGCAGATGCCCAGCAGCTCCTCGTCCTCGTGGAGCTCCAGCGCTGGCAGTGCCTGGAGGAGGTAGCGCCGCGCGCGCTCCGTCTCCTGCACGTTCAGGTGCCCCGTGGCTAGGGCGTGCAGTGCCTTGGCCACGTCTAGGTCGGTGCCATCGCGCTTCAGCCCTTCCAGTGCCTCCTCCAGCAGCAGCCGGGCCCGGCCCGGATCGCGGCGCAACAGGGCGCGCCCCTGCGCCAGGCGCGCCTTGGCCGCCAGCAGGGGCGCGTGGGCGGCTGAGCCGTGAGCTAGTTCCATCAGTTGGAAGATCTCGTCCACCCGGCCCCGCGTCAGGAGGTACCGCTGCAGGATGCGGACCGCCGGCTCCAGCAGGTCGCTGCGCCGCGCCGTGCAGGCCCACTCCCACGCCGCCCTCAGGTTGGGGTAGTCCTGGTCCAGCTCCTCGAACGCCAGGCGTTGGCCAGCCCGGCGGTCGTAGGGGCGTTTGGAGGAGAGCAACTCGAAGTAGTGCTCCGCGTGCCTCAACCTCACGCTCTCGGCGTCGGGACGGGCGGCCAGCTTCTCGCGGGCGTACTGGCGCACGGCGGGATGCAGGAAGTAGCGTTCCCGCTGGCGGCGGAGCAGCGAGCGGTCGAGCAGCGCCGATAGCATCGGCAGATCCATGCCCAGCACCTGTAGGGCCGCCGCGCGCGTGAAGCCGCGGCGGAAGACGGCCGCGCCCGCCAACGCCGCTTGCTGCGACCCGTCCAGCAGCGACCAGGAGTGCTCGAAGATGGTGCGCAGGCTGGCGTGCCGTGG
>CAYXUE010000131.1:2591-4209 GCA_964467885.1 uncultured bacterium
CGATCCTGGTCTGGGGGCACGCCGCCAGGAGGTCTATCAGGCGTGGGTCGGCGGCCGGGTGCTCCAGGTCATCCAGCACCAGCAGCACGCGCTCCTGTCCGAACCTGTCGCGCAGCAGCGAGAAGGGCTCGCGCTGGCCGGGCGTGGAGGAGAGGCTAGCCACGATCTGGGGCAGGAGGCGTCCGGGATCGGTGAGGCCGTCCAATGGAACGAAGTAGACCTGGTCGTAGGCCCCCTGCTCGAGCTGACGGCGGGCCAGCGCCAGGCTCAGCCGGGTCTTGCCGTTGCCACCGAACCCCACGATGGTCAGCAGGCGGGCGCCCTGGTAGAGCAGGTGGGTCAGGTCGTCTAGGGTGTCGGCCCGGCCGTAGAACGCCCGGTCGGGCGTGGGCAGGTTGTGGGTAGGTGGGCCTCGGCTCGTTGCGGTGGGGGCGCTCTCCGCCGGTGGCGCTAGCCCCAGGGTGGCGGCTTCGTGCCGCAGCGCTTTGGCGCGAGGGTTGCCGCTCATCTCGAGGAGGTGGAGCAGGCGTGCCATCAGGGCGCCGTCGGAGGAGGGGGTGTCCGTCTGCAGGTTGGCGGCTCGCTCCGTTAGACGCGCCGCCGCTCGCCGGTCCCCGTCACGCAGGGCGCGTTCGGCCAGCTCTAGCAGCGCGGCTTGGGCTTGCTGCGCCAGCAGTTCGCGTGTCTGGTAGAGCCACTCCTCGAGTTCCGTGCTCCCCGGTTCGAGCTCGGTGCCGGCGAGGAACGGCCCCGTATAGAGCTCCGTGACGCGCTCCCACTCCTCGTTGGCGGCGGCTTCGCGAAGGTGGACGGCGTCGCACTCGACGTTCGACCACAGGCGAGCGCTGTTGGATAGCGGTGCGGCTTCGGGAACGGCGCGCAGCTGTGAGAGCGCTACCGACAGGCTGTGCTTGGGGTTTGCCGCCTGCGGCCACAGGAGCTCCGCCATGTAGCGTCGTTCCTGCGGCCCCTCTAGGGCGAGGTACGCGATCAGGAGCAGCGGCTTGGGGCGAGTGAAGCGAACTCCCGCTAATCTCAGGCCCCCCAGGGTGCGGAGTTCCATACGTTCCGCAATATAGAGGCCGCCGGATATGCGGCCAGCGAATGCGTCTCACGGACCCTGCGGCTCAGCGTGAAGGCGATTCAAGAGTCATGGCCCATGAAGAGCACCAGCATCAGCATGGCAGCCAGTCCCAGACCAGCCACCTACAGACTTACAGGTGATTCAATCCCGGTTCCGTAGCCGTAGCCTGGTTCTTGGGCTTCGCGTGTGAACTCGTCGAGGACCGTCTGGCGCTCCTGATCGTCGCGCGCCTTGCCGCGGATAGAGTGCTGCATGTTTCTCTCCTTGGGAAAGGGGCGTGGGCAAGGCGGCTGGCGTGGCTCGGGGACGTGGTCGTGGTGCGCAGTGACGGTAGCCCTGGTAGGTCGGGTGGTGGTCGCGTGCGCTCGCTGCGGTCCGGCGGGCGTTGTACGGCGCCTGGCTCCGGTCGGGCGCCCCCGGCGGTACAGGGGCTAGATGTTGTATGGTGCCGCTCACGCCCTACTACTGGTGGGGCGTGACCGCTCAGCCTCTCCGTCAGGAGGGGGCGCCCGCTAGGGCGGCGGGGGAAGCCGG
>CAYXUE010000132.1:0-4091 GCA_964467885.1 uncultured bacterium
CCACCCCGTTCCGGATGCGCTCGTCGCGGATGCGGATGAAGCTCTTTACGTAGTCTGCGTAATCCGCGACCAACCCGTCGCGGAAGTCAAAGACATCCATCGCCTTCTTCTTGCCCCCCGACTTCACGTTTGTCGTTCTTAAGCATTTGTCTAGCCCGAGCTTAACCGATGCCCAGTCACGGCAATCTCACCCCGCCCGCGGCTCCTGCTTGGGCCAAGCCGGACGGTCCCGTTTGAATCGCGCCGCTCGACCTGCACTTGGGTGAGGCGATCTGAACGGATTCACAGCCAACTGTCCAATATATCGCTCCGACAATAAGGGGCAAAACAGGATGGCGGTTGAATGCGCCGTCGCACTATCGCCTCAGTGGCGCTACGGCCACGAGTTCAAGCTCTAGGAGTTTGCGTGAACAAGAAGCGTTTGACAACACACGTCCTGTACCGCGAGTACAACCGGCCCTTGAAGTTCGTCGGGGAGCAACTCGCAGCAGTCGAGACCAGCAGCGTGCGCGCGAAGGTCTTCAGGATCCAGGCCGGAACGCTGGTCTCCTGGGTCGAGTCTCTGTTCGACGACGGCGCGAGCGTTCTTTCCTGCGAAGTCGAGGTCCACGAGAGCGAGGAGGCGTTGATCGATCACCTCACGATCGCTGCGGGCGGAGCCGAGTCGCTCCCTGCCCTCTTCCGCGAACTCGCAACCTTCATGGATTTTGCTGAGACCATCGAGTAGGCCGGCCCTCCGGCAGACTGCAACGTGGCCACCCAACGGGTGGCCACACTTCATTAACGCCCTGGTTCCCAGCCAGCCTGGCATAAGCTCGGCCCTGTAATGCCTCGCTCCAGCACCAATTACGAATCGCGACTCGCTCGCCTACTGGATGCTTTGAAGAACCCAACGGTCGCGCACCTGTTGTGGGCAGAAGAGGACAGCGGAAGCGGGGAGATCCGGCGTCCCGTGTACCAGATTCACCCTTCGTCGAAGTCCACCTACACCAACCCGGACGCTGATGAACAAACATCCGCAAGGCGGATTCTGGAAGCCTACGGTGCCGTGGTGATCGTGCCCCGCCAACCTCTCCAATCCGAAAGAACCTACGAGGTGACCGTCACCTACGAGTCCACGAGTGACACGTGGGAGTTCCACACCGCAACCCTCGAAATGACCCCGCAAGGAACGCCCGCGCCTACTACCTATTAGACAGGTGGAAGATGAGAGATTGGGCGTGATAACCGCGCTTTATCAGACTGCTCACCCCCTCCCAAAATCATCGGCTAGCAGCGATGCGCCACGGAACCTCGGCAACTCAGTGCTCAGAGGTAGCTTTCCTACTCGATTAGAGGGGTGGACAAGCAATTCTGAACCCTAGGGTGTACAAGTGATTCTGACCCTTAAGTAGGCCAAAGGGTAGCTGGCCCAGGACTCGCTGACTTGCTGCCGCTTGCGAACTTCGTCGCTCAAGGTCCTTGAAACGGATGCCATCTAACTGCGTGACCACGTGCGTTCTCCGACCTACGGAGATATCCTTTTACGAAGCCTAAGACTTAGAAGGGGGAGCGCGTGGCCGTCATCGTGGAAGCCTACTCAGTCATCATCCGGAGAGACGCCATCCGACGCGCGTTCAACAACGAAGAAGACGTCCTCTTCGCACTCGGCCCCAACAACACCGGCTGTGCCGACGACCACCTCTACCGCATCGGCTTCCTCAACAGCAAAGATGCCCACTGGTACGTCATCAACATCCTCAACCGCAATGGCCTCATCTACTTGCAAGGTGAGGAAGCCGTCGACCTAACGATCGCCAACCAGACGTACGGCCTCCACGTGTACACCCCCTGGCTCCAAGTAGGCCAGCTTGCGCACGACGGCGGTGAGGTGACCGCCGCGTGGCTCGACGGCACCGAACCCGGCAAACTGATTGCACCCCCGAACTGGAGCTACACACAATACGTGAGCCTCAAGCACTACCCGGGACCACCCGCCGCGCACTGGACCCCACGCCACACGGATCCCACGCAGCTTGAAGGCTTCGACCCCGAAGCCGGAAGGATGATGTACACCACCATCATCTACCCCGACCCAGAACGTCCACCCGGCATCCCAGAGGACATCCTCCGCCAACTACGCAAGAGCTTCGTGGAGATTACCCACCGCGCACTCCGAATCCACATCCACAACCGGAGCGGAAAGCCCGCTATACATCAACCTGAGATCGACAGGCTCAAACCACAACTTGAGAAAGACCTCCAAGACGTACGCGCCTACACCCGCAACACGCTAGCCACAGACCCTTACGCACACTTCACCGAAGGCCACCTGCTGGCGGCCCTTGACCGCTACCCAGAAGCTGAAGCCGCCCACAGGAAAGCCGTCGCCCTCGCGCCCCAGTGGCACGACGCCCAAGGCGAACTCATCGCCAGCCTCGCCGCCCAAGCCAAAATCGACGAAGCCATCGAAGTCGGCCTCCGCGCGCACCGGCAGCACCCAGTCCACCCCGTCATCAGTACCAACCTCGCCCTCAACCTCCACTCCAAGGGCAGGAACGACGAAGCCATTGCTGTCCTCGACCGAGCAATAGCGGCCGGAAACCAAGACCCGATCGTTCTCGACGTGAAGCGCAGAATCCAAGCCGCCACCAAACCCCGCGCCGGGTTCATATCACGCCTCCTCAACCGCTTAAACTGACTCCACCTGTTCCACAACAGAAACGCGGCGCTGCCGCGATATAAGTAAGGCCCGCGTTACGTCCAAACCGTTGCCCTCGCCTGGACTTCCCGCCTCTAGGGGGCAATTGACGCGAGGCTAAGGACAGCAAGAGGAACGCCCTGACAAGCCCTATTGGACGGCTGGCCCTGGCTAAACCACGCCAACGGCACTACGCCGCCATGGACGCTGTTGGGTGTTGTCTCCAAACCACCCCACGTTCCCTACCCCTCTTTCACTGTCAATGTGGCGTCGTAGTCGCGACGGGCGCCCTTGGCAGATACCGCTCTTGGCCGCCATTGCAGTCTGGAATGACAATCAAACGAGGTCGCCCCAGCGTGTATCCTGAAAATCAGACGCGAAACGTGAGCTCACGCGACACGAAGGGTACTGGTGGAGGGGGTCGTCCTATGGACTGGGCAGAATGCAAGTATTGTGGAAACAAGATTGTCTGGCGCCAGATGCAGCAAGGACAATACCTTCCATTTAACCCGGGTGGGGGTAAGCACGAGTGCGGCGCTGAGATTACCTTTATAGATGGCCTTTACGAATCACTAGGCCACAACGATGACGAGCCAAACAAGTCGACCCGACCAACTAGATGTTGGTGGTGTGGCGCGGATGTCTATTATCACACCAACGGCTACGGTGATTCGGTCCTGTTCGATGAACTCGGCTGGCCATGGCAGGTCCACCCGTGCTGGGAAGAACACCGCCGGTCGAAGCCCCCACGGCGCAAAGTTCAGTTGGATGAGGATGACTTCGAAGACGTGTATTTTGCGCCATTTCCAGCAAGCGACGAAGCTGTTGGAACTAAGCGGAGATTTGTAGGATTCCTCCTTCGGCACAGCGAGAGCTTTCAAAGCACCCAGCCGCTTGGCCATGACTATTTTGGTGAGCCAGAGTTCCAAGAGATTGAAATCGCCGTCGACAACGAGACGTCTTATGAAGTACTTCTGCCGAAAACAGTTGCCGACGACATTGAGGACACGGCGATACTTGAACTGCATTGCGTATGGGCGGCACCTCATGGAAGTAGCTATCCATCATTGATAGGAACGAAGTTGGTTGCCAGAGAGTTCTCTCGACAAGGCCCCAGTGAGGTGATCAACTGGAGTTTGGGAGATCCGCTCGACCATTGCTACGTATGTGGTAATGACCTAGCACGATGCGATGGCCGGAATGGTCCCGAATGGGCGCTCACCGAGGCCCTGAGGCCGGAGTGCAGTGACTGCAAGGAAATGCGCGGCGACCTCGAAGTCGACGAGTTCATCAGCAGGTGCAAGACGATCGCAGACAATAGTCGCCGCCATCGCGATTGAACACCTTCGATCCTAACCCGGATTATTCATGAGGCGTAAGAAAAGAAGGCCGTCAACGTGGTAGAAAGTGT
>CAYXUE010000133.1:0-4080 GCA_964467885.1 uncultured bacterium
GCTGGTCAGCTCCTACATGGCGCACCACCAGGGCATGATCCTCGAGGCGCTGGCGGGCGCGCTGACCGGCGGCGCCATGGTGCGCAGGTTCCACTCGAATCCGCGCATAGCCACGGTGGAGCTGCTGCTGCAGGAGAAAGTGCCCACCAAGGCGCCCGTGGACACGCGCCTGCAGCGGGAGCAGCCGCGCGCCGACCCCATCGACGTGGCCGAGCTGGACCGAGCGTGGGAGGTGCACGTGCAGAGCCCTACGCCCGAGGCGTTGCTGCTCTCCAACGGTCACTACTCGGTGCTGCTCACCTCCGCCGGCGCGGGCCACAGCAGCTACGACGACGTTGCGGTGACCCGCCCGCTGACGGACGGCACCCTCGAGGACCTGGGCAGCTTCGTATACCTGCATGACCAGGACAGCGGCGCCCTCTGGTCCGCCACGGCGCAGCCCACGGGTCGCGCCACCGACCAGCGTGCCGAGTTCGCCCCCCACCGGGCCAAGTTCACGCGGGCCGTGGAGGGGGTTCTCAGCACCCTGGAGGTCACCGTGGCCGAGGAGGCCGCCGAGCTGCGGCGCGTGACGCTCATCAACCAGAGCGACAGGCCGCGCCGCCTCAAGCTGACGAGTTACGCGGAGGTGGTGGTGGGCGACCCCGCCTCCGACAGGCGGCACCCGGCGTTCAGCAAGCTCTTCGTGGAGAGCCGCTACCTGCCCGAGCTCGGGGCGCTCATGTACCGCCGCCGCCCCCGGTCGGCGGAGGAGCACGCGCTCTACGCCGCCCACGCGCTACTGGACGACGCCACCGCCTCTCCGCCCGAGGACCTGGAGTACGAGTCCGACCGGGCCGCCTTCCTGGGCCGCGGCAACTCGCTCAAGGACCCGGCGGGGCCTCGAGGGCGGCTGGGGGGTGGGGTCGGCGCCACCCTGGACCCCGTCATGGCGCTGGCCACGACGGTGGAACTGGCGCCACACAGCCAGAAGGTGTTCACCTTCGTGACCGCCTACGGCGACAGCAGCGGCCGCGTGGAGGAGCTACTGCGGCGCCTGCAGCGCGGCGGCGCCGTGGAGCGCGAGTTCGAGCTGGCGCGCAGCCGCAGCCGCCAGGAGCTGCGCCGGGCGCGGCTGACCGCGGCCGACCTGCGCTCGTACCAGCACCTGCTCTCGCTCATGCTCTTCCCCGCGCCGCCCATGCGCGCCGCCAACGAGGTGTTGCGCGCCAACGAGCTGGGCCAGTCCGGTCTCTGGGGGCAGGGCATCTCCGGTGACTACCCCGTACTGCTGGTGCGCGCCCACGACCAGGAGGAGCTGCAACTGATAGCCGAGATAGTGCGGGCCCACAGCTACTGGCGTCGGCGCGGCGTGAAAGTGGACGTGGTGATCCTCAACACCAAGGAGTCCGGCTACAGCCAGGACCTGCAGGGCAAGCTCCGCTGGCTGCTCAGCCGCACGGGCGGCGACGACTGGCTGGACGCGCGCGGTGGCATCTACCTGCTGCGGCAAGATCAGCTGGCCGATGTGGACCTCACCCTGCTGCAGAGCGTGGCGCGCGTGGTGCTGGACACCGAGGCGGGCACGTTGGCGCAGCAGTTGAGCCGGGCGCAGCTGGAGCCCGAGGAGCTGCCCGAGCTGACGGCCGTCATGGCGCCGGCCGCTCCGGACCCGGCGGCGGGGGTGCCCGGCCCTACGGAGCAGCTGCAGTTCTTCAACGGCCTAGGAGGCTTCAGCGAGGACGGCCGGGAGTACGTCATCCGCCTGCCGGGCGGCGAGCTGCCACCCGCGCCCTGGTCCAACGTGGTGGCCAACGAGCAGGTTGGCTTCCTGGCCACCGAGGGAGGCCTGGGCTCCAGCTGGGCCATCAACTCCGGGGAGAACCGCATCACCCCGTGGCACAACGATCCGGTCACGGACCCGCCCGCGGAAGTGGCCTACCTGCGCGACGAGGAGACCGCCGAGGTCTGGTCGGCCACGCCCCTGCCCAGCAGCCTCGGCACGCCCTTCGAGGTGCGGCATGGCCCGGGCTACACGCTCTGGCGCCAGCACAGCCGCGGGTTACGGCAGGAGCTGGAAGCGTTCGTGGCGGCCGAGGATCCGGTGAAGCTCGTGCGGCTGCGTGTGATCAACGAGTCGGGCAGGCCGAGACGCCTCACGGTCACCTACCTGGCCGACTGGGTGCTGGGCCTCGACCGCTCCGCCACCCAGCTGCACGTGGTGCCCAGTTACGACGCGGTGCGCAGCGCGCTGCTGGCCACCAACCGTTACAACGCGGAGTTCGGTGACATGCACGCCTTCCTGGCCAGCAACAAGTCGCCGCACGGCGTCACCACGGACCGCCGCGAGTTCTACGGCCGGCACGGCGACAGGAGCGCACCCGCCGCGCTGCGCCGCATCGGACTCTCCGGCGAGGTGCGAGCCGGTACCGACCACTGCGCGGCCATACAGCTGCACCTCGACCTGGAGGCAGGCGGCTCCGAGGAGGTGCTGTTCGTGCTGGGCGAGGCGGAGGGTCGCGAGCGTGCCCTGGAGCTGCTGGACCGCTACCGCGACATGGGCCGGCTGGAGGAGCACCGCGCGGCCGCCCATGCCCGCTGGCAGGAGCTGCTGGGGCAGCTGCGGGTGGAGACGCCGGACGCCGCCATGAACCTGCTGACCAACGGGTGGCTCACCTACCAGACGGTGGCGGCCAGGCTGTGGGGCCGCAGCGCCTTCTACCAGTCGAGCGGCGCTTACGGCTTCCGCGACCAGCTGCAGGACGTGTTGGCCGTGCTCTACACGGAGCCGCGCCTGGCGCGTGAGCAGCTCCTGCGCGCCGCGGCGCACCAGTTCCAGGAGGGCGACGTGCTGCACTGGTGGCACCCGCCCAGCGGGCGGGGGGTGCGCACGCGCATAACCGACGACCTGGCCTGGCTGCCCTACGTGGCCTCGCGCTACGTGGAGGTTACGGGCGACGTGAGCGTACTGGACGAGCAGGTGCCGTTCCTCACGGGCCCCACCCTGGGCCCCGACGACCACGAGCGCTACGACCACTACCCGCAGGGCGGCCAGGGCAGCCTGCTGGAGCACTGCCTGCGGGCCCTGAAGCGCGCCAGCACCAAGGGCCGCAACGGCCTGCCCCTCATGGGGGGCGGCGACTGGAACGACGGCATGAACCGGGTCGGCGTCAAGGGGCAGGGCGAGTCCGTGTGGCTCTGCTGGTTCCTGATCGACACCCTCAGGCGCTTCGCGCGCACGCTGCGCACCGTGAACCGCGCGGACGAGGCCGCCAAGCTGGAGGCGCGAGCGGAGGAGTACGTGGCCGCTGCCGAGACCTCCGCCTGGGACGGCGACTGGTATCTGCGCGCCTTCTACGACGATGGTAGTCCGCTGGGCACGCACAGCGACCTGGAGTGCCAGATCGACTCCATCGCCCAGTCCTGGTCGGTCATGGCGCTGGGTGATCACGAGCGGGGCCGGACGGCCTTGCGCCACGTGGACGAGCGATTGGTCCGCGAGGAGGACGGGCTGATCAGGCTGTTCTCGCCCGCGTTCGACCGCACCACCCGCGACCCGGGCTATATCAAGGGCTACCTGCCGGGCGTGCGCGAGAACGGCGGTCAGTACACGCACGGCGCTATCTGGACCGCCTGGGCGTTCGCGTTGCTGGGAGACGCCGACCGGGCGCACCAGCTCTACGAGTTGCTCTCGCCGGTCCGCCACGGGGACTCGCCGGAGGCGGTGGCCACCTACAAGGTGGAGCCGTACGTGATAGCCGCGGACGTCTACAGCCTGGAGCCGCACGTGGGCCGCGGTGGCTGGACCTGGTACACGGGCTCGGCCTCGTGGTTCTACCGCTTGGGCGTGGAGGCCATCCTGGGGCTCAACAAGGTGGGCGATGAGCTGGAGTTCCAGCCGCACCTGCCGAGCGGGTGGAGTGGCTACTCGGCCACCTGGCGCCAGGGCGGCTCGAGTTACCTGATCGAGGTGCGAGCGCGGCGAGAGGGCGCGAACACTGCCGAGCCCCCAGAGGCCGGTCAGGCTGCGCCTGCCGTCCGGAGGGTGACCTTGGACGGACGGGAGCTGAGCAGCCTCCGGGTGCCGCTGGTGGACGACGG
>CAYXUE010000134.1:0-4073 GCA_964467885.1 uncultured bacterium
GTTCTTTTGGTCGGGGTGGCCAGATTTGAACTGACGACCACTTGACCCCCAGGGAGCTAGAAGGCGGACTTCTCAGCACGGCTGAGGTCGGTTATGTGCGTCTGAAACAGGGGAGAAGGCGGTTCTAGTTCTCCTGCATGTACGGGTTCTTGTTTACGGTCTGGCCTGTTGGACCCGCGGTCGGGCCCCAGGCTCTACGTCTGAATGGGCTGGCCCACCGCCCTCTTGCGCCTTCTTGGTAGCCGGGCAGAAGATGCGAACAGCTTGAAGGGGTGAGGCGCGGCGCCTCGTCAGGTTCCCGACTGAGAGAACTGTTTCAGCGTCACGTCGTTATCTTTTAGGTGCACCTTGATCTCTAGCTCGCCCCCAAGCGCCTCGACGTACTTCCTTAGGGTGCTCACTAGCATGTCGTCCTGATTCTCGATTTTGCTTAAGCTCGCTTGGCGAATTCCCATCAGCGCAGCCAGCGTTTCCTGGGACACGTCGAGGTCCTTGCGGAGGGCTTTTAAGAGCTCATACTCCTGCACGAGCGCCTGCGTTTGCGCCTCGATGCGCTCGCGGCGTTCGGCGGGCAGATCGTCGATCAGTCGGTCGAACGGTTTAGCCATTTCTGTCCTCCAGTTCTGCGAGGTGGCGACCGAAAATCGCTTCGGCTCGGGGGATGTTCTTCCGGTACCAGCGCTTATCGCCGCCCTTGTTGCCAGCTAGCAGGAGTAGGGCCTCGCGCTTGGGGTCGAAGGCGAAGAGGACTCGATAGGGATCACCGCGGTGTTGGACGCGGAGCTCCTTGAGGTTCGCGAAGGTGGAGTGCTCGAGGCGGTCGGCGTACGGCCGTCCGAGGTTAGGTCCGTACTCCTTGAGCAGGCCCACATGAGCCGCGATCGCGTCCTGCAGGTCGTCCTCCTGCTGCTCCCACCATGCGTCGAATTCGTCGGAGGTGTTGACGGTGTAGGCGATGATGCCCTCCTGAGCCAGGATATAGCCTCAAGGCAATATCCGCAAGGGCCCGCGCCTAACCAGCCGCCACTGCAGCGGCGGCCGTTCACGCACCTCATTGGCTAGCTTGCTCGCTCGGCATAAGGTGATCGGGCACGGTGATGCGGTACTGCGCGTGCAGGCGGTAGACGCCGTGAGCCACGCGTTCGAGCCAGCCGCGTTGGGCGTAATAGTAGACGAGTTGCCGGCTGACGCCGTGCTGGGCGAGCCACGGTGAGTCCAGGAGGAGGCCTGGTGGCGCAATAGCGAGGAGTTGCTTTAGGGTGTCCTCCGAACGACTAGCCACGCTTGACATAAAGCCAGAAACGTAAAGCCGATGGTTTCGACGGCTGGGTCTACGGTCCCGCTTTGTGCTTCTGATCGGGCATGCCTTTTCGGCCTAGAAGAGGCTCAAACGCGTGTGAGGGCACGTCACGGTGCGGTCAGGCGCCCCGCCCGTAGGAAGTGTCTTCGCGACAAGAATTGAGAAGCCCGTCAGAGACGGGCTTCATCTGGTCGGGGTGGCCAGATTTGAACTGACGACCACTTGACCCCCAGGCCCTTTCCTGCTTTTCACTCCAGTTCCATTTGGTGTCAGTAGGCGCGTCCCTGACGCTATAACTGAGGCCTCGCTGCCCGGGGACTGCGTGTGCATCGGGGTCAGTTTCCGGGGATTTGGGACAGTTTCTGGGACACTCGAACGACGGTCGACTTTGAGGTTCCATGGCGGATGCTTTCCCGCCGCCAGGTTCATCGAAGCCCATGCGTCGGCCCCCATCGTCTTGAAGTCGCTGCCGAATAGTGTGGTTTTCTTGGGTGGTTGTACGCTCGACGCGTCGAGCGTACCTCGTTGCATCTTTTCGCCCAGCGGGTTGAGGCACACGGCAACTGGAAACGTGAGGCGTAGTGGTCTCTCGAACTGCCTCTGCACTCCTGAGATTGTGGAGAGGGACCTGCCCACGGCGCTCTGGACAAGGTAGTTGAGAGTCTGGGATCGGACGAACAGAGGCGATCGACCTTGTCATAGTCCACTACAGGCTTTTGTCACAACTCTACCGTTTCCGGTATAGTTGTGACATGGCTGCAACAACGAAATACCGAGAGATCGTGCGTGAGATCGCGCTCGACAACTACGGCTTCGTGACTACCAGGGAGGCCGCTGAGGCCGGCGTGCCGGCCATCGAGCTCCCCAAGCTCGCCGCGCGCGGTGGCCTCGAGAACGTGGCATACGGGCTGTACCGGGTGACGGACGTGCCGGGGACTGCCTTCGACCAGTTCGCTGAAGCGCTCTTGCGTGTGGGCGAGGGGGCGTACCTGTACGGCGAGTCGGTGCTGGCCCTGTTCAGGCTCGCTGATGTCAACCCGCGGACCATCAAGGTGGCGGTCAACCGCCGGGCGCGCCCGAACCTGCCACCTTACATCGAACTGGTTCAAGTCAAGGCGGAAGAGCGCACGACCTCTTACGAGGGGCTCACGGCGCAGCCGGTCGTGGAGGCGATCCTGGCCTCGCGGGGACGAATCGAGACCGGGCGGCTCCGTGAGGCGGCCCTGCAAGCGCGAGCAGAAGGCCTGCTAACGATGGCCGAGTGGCGGCGCGTGAGGCAGGTGTTGGGAGCGTGAGCTACGTCGGCGTGCCGAAGACCGTGCGCTCCCTCGACCAGCGGATTCGCAACTTGGCCGGCGGCGCCGACCTGGCGTTGCGGCGCCGGACCAGCATGGCGCTGGTAGTGGTCAGCCAGATGCTGCCCGAGGGCGCGATCAAGGGTTGCAGCGCCATGGCGCTGCGGTACGGCCGGAACACGCGCTTCACCCAGGACGTGGATGCCGCCAGGGTGCGGTCGCTCGACCTGTTCCAGGGCGACTTCGAGGAGTTCCTTGCTGTCGGCTGGGAAGGGTTCACCGGCAGGTTGATCAAGCGGACCGCTCCGAAGCCGCCGGCCGTACCCGCCGCCTACGTAATGCAGCCGTTCGAGGTGAAGCTCGATTACCAAGGGCGGTCGTGGTGCACGGTGAAGTTCGAGTTGGGACACAATGAGCTTGGTGACGCGGACGAGCCTTAGTACCAGCTCGCCGCGGACCTTGTGGACCTCTTCACGGAGGTTGGGCTCGAGGCGCCGCGGCCCGTGCCGGTCCTGCGCGCTGAGCACCAGATCGCGCAGAAGCTCCACGCGTTGTCGGTTGATGGAAGCGAACGTGCACGCGACCTGGTAGACCTGCAACTGCTGGAGCAGCGCGAGAACCTCGATCCTGCCGCAGTCGCTGCGACGTGCGCCCGGCTCTTCCGTTACCGCCAGCAGCAGGCGTGGCCGCCGGCCGTCCAGGCGGGAGCTGGCTGGGACACCCTCTACCTGGAGGCGGCCGAAGGCCTGAGTGTGCTGCCCACCGTGCAGGAAGCGGTGACATGGGTGAACGAGTTCATCGAACGCATCGCCGCCGAAGAGGCCTTACTGACCTGAAAGGATGGCACCGTCCCTGGGGAACAGTGGCCGCCGCGCCGACCGATATCTGTATGGCTGTACAGATATGACATAAAATACTTGCGTGGCTCGCACCCTTACACCCCCCGAAGGTCGCGTCTCCTATGAGTTCTTCGTCGAGAACATGGACTGCGCGGAATGTGCTCGAAACGTTGCTGGCGCCCTCGAGAGTGTTGATGGGATAAGCGACGTAACGGTCAACTTCACAACGCAGAAGTTGCGCTTGTCACTCGAGGAAGCCGTGATCACCCGTGGAGCGGTGGAGCAGAGCCTAAGCCACCTCGGTTACCCACCGAGGGTGACACAGGAGGGTGCGACGGACGATTCCGGGGCAAAGGCGGGAGGGCTGGATCGCCCGCCGCTCTGGTATTTCACGTCTAAGGGCCGCTTCGTGCTCGTCACTGGCGCTCTCCTGGCCGTGAGCGCTTTCCTGGCGCTCGTGTTTCCACCGCTGGCGCCTTGGGGCTTCACGGCCGCTACGGTGCTCGGCGTGGCGCCGCTGGCCAGGAAGGCTTGGGCGAGCGCGCGGCTGGGGCGGCCCTTCACCATCAACACCCTCATCTCCTTGGCCGCCCTGGGCGCGGTGGCGATCGGCGAGGCGCCCGAGGGCGCCATCGTGGT
>CAYXUE010000135.1:0-4052 GCA_964467885.1 uncultured bacterium
GAGCAGCGCGACGAGGTGCTGCTGCGCTGGCAGCAGGTGGTTGATTGACCGCCGGCATCCGGTCGTTCGGGCGCCTGTGGCGCTACGACCGGGGGCTGCTGCTGGCTTACGGGCTGGTGGCGGCGTTCCTGCTGACGTTCGTGGTGGCGCCCCTCGTGCGGGTGGCGCTTGAGCCCTCCTCGGCCGATTGGCGGCAGGTCTTCGCCACGCCGCGCTGGCAGCGGGCGGCCCTCAACACGCTCACCACGCTGCTGCTCTCCACCGCGTCTTCTTTGGTGCTGGGCGCGGCCTACGCCTTCGCGGTGACGCGGGCGCGGGTGCCGGGGGCGCGACTCTTCAGCGTGGTGCCGCTCTTCCTGCTGCTCACGCCGCCGTTCGTGTCGGGCCTGGCCTTCATCCTGCTGCTGGGACGGCGCGGCCTGCTCACGTACCACCTGCTGGGGCTGGAGACCAGCATCTACGGCCTGCACGGGCTGTGGCTGGCGCAGACGCTCTCCTTCTTCCCCGTGGCCTACCTGGTGCTGCGCGGCGCCTTCAGCGCGGTCGACCCGTCGTTGGAGCAGGCGGCGCGCGGTCTGGGAGCGGGACACTGGTCGGTGCTGCGCACCGTGACCCTGCCCCTCGTCACGCCTGCGCTACTGGCGGCGGGGCTCTTCATCGCCATCGGCGTGCTGGGCGATTTCGGCAACCCGATGCTGGTGGGCGGGCGCTTCCAGGTGCTGGCCACGGCGGTGTACACGCAGCTCACGGGTTGGGCCGACTTCGGCACGAGCGCCGCGCTGGGCCTGGTGCTGCTGGTGCCGGCCGTGCTGCTGTTCGCCGGCTACCAGGCGGTGCAGGCCCGTACCCAGCAGCGCTTCGCCACCATCGGCGGCCGCGGCTCTTCGCTCGAGCCGCCAGCCGTGGCCCCGGCGCTGCGCTGGACGCTCTTCGTTCTGTGCGCACTCGTGACGCTCTTCGTGGCCGCCAGTCAGCTGGTGATCCTGGTAGGTGCGCTCACGCGGCTCTGGGGCATCGACTTCACGCCCACGCTGGAGCACGCGCGCTACGTGCTCTCGCAAGTGGGCGGCCTGGGCAACAGCCTGCGGTTCGCCGCCGTAGCGGCGGTGATATGCACGGTGCTGGCGGCGCTGACGGCCTTCCTGGTGCAGCGGGCGCGCGTGCCGCTGCGGCGCGGGCTCGACCTGGCCACGCTGCTGCCGGCGGCCATCCCGGGCACGCTGCTGGGGGTGGCCTTCGTGCTGGCGTTCAACACCCCGCCGCTGCGGTTGACGGGCGGCGGCCTCATCATCGTGGTGGCCATGGCCATCTCGTACCTGCCGGTGGGGTACCGCATCTGCGCCGCGGCGCTGGAGCAGCTGAAGCCCACGCTGGACGAGAGCGCCGCCAACTTAGGCGCCAGCCGGCTGGTCACCCTGCGGACGGTGGTCGTTCCCCTCCTGCGCAACGCCCTGCTGGCCACGTTCGTCTTCTGCTTCGTGCAGTCGGTAGGCACGCTGAGCACGGTCATCTTCCTCGTGTCGTTCGACACCTCCCTGGCGTCGGTCAGCATCCTCAACCTGGCGGAGCAGGGCAGCTGGGGTCGCGCGGCGGCGCTGGCCAGCGCCCTGGTGCTGGTGACCATGCTGTCGCTCGTCCTGCTCTACCTGTTCACCGGGCGGTCGTTCAGGCCGCTGGCGGAGGCGCCCCGTGCCGGCGCCTGACCCCACCAGGCTGGCGGGCGCGAGGCGCGAACCAGAGGGCGGTACCGGCCCGGCCGCTCACCTCGAACTACGCAACCTGAGCAAGTCGTTCGGCGCCACCCCCGCCGTGGACGACTTCTCGCTGGCCGTGCCGCGCGGCAGTTTCACCACGCTGCTGGGTCCCAGCGGCTGCGGCAAGACCACCGTGCTGCGGATGGTGGCGGGCTTCCTGGAACCCGATGCGGGCGAGGTGCTCATAGGCGAGGTGAGCCAGGCCGGACGCCCGCCCAACAGGCGCGGCGTGGGGCTGGTGTTCCAGGACTACGCGCTCTTCCCGCACATGAGCGTTCGCGCCAACCTGGCGTACGGCCTGAAGCGCCACCGTGTTGCGCGCCCCGAGGCGGAGGCGCGCGTGGAGCGCACCCTGGAGCTGCTCGACCTGCGGGGCCTGGCCGAGCGGCACCCGCACCAGCTCTCCGGCGGGCAGCAGCAGCGCGTGGCGCTGGGGCGGGTGCTGGTGCTCGAGCCCGAGGTGCTGCTGATGGACGAACCGTTCTCCAACCTCGATGCCCGGCTGCGCCTGCGGTTGCGGCTTGAACTGAAGGAGCTGCAGCGCGACCTGGGGATAACCACGCTGTACGTGACGCACGATCAGGAGGAGGCGCTGTCGCTCTCCGACCAGGTCGTGGCCATGGACCGCGGGCGCATCCAGCAGGTGGGCTCACCGCAGGAGATCTACCTGCGGCCCGCCAGCAGGTTCGTGGCCGAGTTCGTGGGGGACGCCAACCTGCTGCTGGCCGAGGTGCTGGGCGTGAGCAGCACGGCGGTAACGGTGCGCGTCCTGGGGGAGGAACTTAGGCTTCGGTTGCCCGACGCGCGCATCCCCGAGGTGGGGCAGGTCGGGCTGGCGCTGGTGCGCCCGGAGCACGTGCTCCTCAGCCGCGCTGAGGTCGTGCCGGGTTCTGGCTGGTCCGCCGTTGGCACCGTACGGTCGCGTGCGTTCCTCGGCGCCTACGAGCGTTACTGGCTGGAGGTACCGGGTGCGCCCGCGCCGTTGCTGGCGGACGCACCGCTGCTGGCCGGGAACGACGACGCGGGCACAGGCCCTGGGGTCCGGCCGGGAGACACCGTTACCGTGACGCTGCGCCCGGGCGCGGGCAGCTGGCTGTGGTGATGGGGCCTTCGGTCAGAGCGTGCCGGTGGGGTCAGTAGTGCCCCAGTAGTCCGCGCCGCATGGCGCGCCGCTCCAGCAGCTTGAACACGACCAACCCGATACCGAAGTAGATGGCCCCGTTCAGCAGGAGCGCGCCCCAATCGGCCGCCGTGAACGCCGAGAGCGGCACCCCTTCGGCCATCACCTTCCGCACCATGTCGATGCCCTTGGCGGCGGGCGCGAACTGCATGAATACGGAAACGGAGAGCGGTACGAACGCCACGCCCATCAGCGCGAACTGCAGGAGCTGTAGCACGGCGTTCACCTGCTTGTAGACGATGGTTATGCCCGCCACCACGAAGCCGAGCCCCATGACGCCCAGCATGGTGCCCGGCAGGATTGCCGCCAGCGCCACCACGTCTATGGTGAGCCACTGGCCGGCGGTGAGCATGCTGAGCGCCGTGAGCACCGCCAGCATCACCAGGTTCACGATGAACGAGGCCAGCATGCGGAAGAGCAGGATGAGCCACACGGGCACGGTGTTCATGTAGAGCTGTTCGAGCGTGCCCCTAAGCGCCTCGTTGGTCAGCTCCCAGCCCATGGAGTTGACGCCCAGCATGAGCAGGAACCAGAAGCCGTTGGCCACCAGCAGGTAGCGCACGTTCTCGTCGGCCGCGCCGGGGTCACCAACGAAGCGCACACCCAAAAGCATGAAGACGAAGATGGCGTAGAAGGTGAGCAGCATGCTGAGGGTGTTGGGCAGGTAACGCCTCAGCTCGATGACGTACTTGAGGAAGTTGGCCCGGAAGGCCGTGTAGAGCGGCTTAGCCTGCAGCATGGGCGCCCTCCCTTGCGGCGGCGCGGGTAGCTGGCGGAGCCTCCGGGCGCGGCGCGCCGTTGACGAGGCGCCGGAACACCTGCTCGAACTGCACCGTGGTGCGTTCGATGCTCTCGACCTCGGCGCCGGTGCCCCGCAGGAAGTCCATCAGGCGATAGAGGTCCTGCTTGCCGGGCAGTTCCACGTCGAACGCTAGGCAGTCCTCGCCCCCGTTCACATGGAACGTACGGCCGAGTTCGGCGGCGTGCGCCGCGCTCAGGGGCGTGACCAGCCGCACGCTGAAGGCGCGCGCCTGGAAGAGACGCAGCAGGTTCTCCACGCTGTCGTCGGTCACCACTCGCCCGCCGGTGATGATGATGGCGCGGCGGCACACCGCCTG
>CAYXUE010000136.1:0-4011 GCA_964467885.1 uncultured bacterium
AGCAGCGCGGTAGCGCGCACAAGCAGCACGGCGCGGCCCCAGCTCCCTAGCGCCCGGCGTTCACGGTGATACTGCCGTCGCCCGGCACGCGCACGTTCTCGATCACCTCCACGGGCATGCTGAGCACGCGCACGCGGTAGAGGCCCATAGGCAACTCCACCGCGTCGCCGCCCACGCGGCCCTCGGCCACCAGCTCGCCCTCCAAGTCGTAGACCTCGAAGGCGGGGTTGAGGGCCTCGGCGATGGCGGTGTTGAGCGCCTCGTACGAGCCCACGTCCACGTAGCTGGCGCCGACCTCCTCGGCCAACGCCTCGAACACGGCCAGCGCTTCGGGTTCGAGCGCCAGCGAGACTATGGCCAGGGAGAGGGGCCCGGCTTCGCGCAGCTCCCGCACCGCAGCAGCGGGATCGCCGCCGCACGATTCCTCGCCGTCCGTAATGAGGATCACTTGGCGGCCCCCGCCGGCGTCGGCCAGGTCCTGCGCCACGGCGGCCAGCGACTGGGCGATGGGGGTGCCGGAGAGCAGCTTCGGCTCGATGGCCTGCACGGCGGCCATGGCCTTCCCACGGTCGAGCGCGCCGAACGCCACGTCCAGGCGCGTCTCGCAGGAGGTGGGCGAGATGTGGCCGAACGCGCGCAGGGCGAAGGGCGTCTCTTCGGGCAGCACCTCGCCGACCAGCGTCTCGAGCGCGCGCTTGGCTGCGACTATGCGCTGCTCTCCGCTGGGCAGGAGCTGCCCCATGGAGCCGGACGCGTCGAAGATGACCTCCACGGCGGCCATGGCGGCGCCGGGGGCGGGCACCACGCTCAGCGTGCCGGGGCCGGGCGGCGCCACGTAGCTGGCGGCCACCTCCACCTCGTACGCCTTGGGGCGCCTGAGGATGCAGCTGGCGCGGGCGAAGCCGGCGTCGAAGTCGCCCACGCCGTCCGCCATCTCGTAGTAGCCGCCGTTCACGGCGGCGTAGTCCTGCATCATGTCCTGGGCGTAGTCGCTGCCGCCGGAGCTGATCTCGAAGGTGAACACGCGCGGGCGCACTTCCTCCAGCGCGCGCCAGAGGTCCGGCGTGAGGCCGTAACCGTTGCTCTCGGCGTCGGTTATCAGCAGGATGGCGCGCGTGCCTTCACGGTCAGCCAGCGCCTTGGTGGCCGTGATGAGCGCGATCTCGGTGTTACTGGAGTTGTCCGACCGGTCGTACTCCTGGATGGAGCGCTGGACGCGCAGAGGATCCGACGACCAGTACGGCAGGAGCCAGGTCGGCTGCGGTTCGTGGAAGGCGAGGAGCTGCACCGCCTCCCGCTCCCCATCTACGCCCCGGCCGAACTCGGCCAGCGAGTTGTAGGTGATGGGGATGTAAGGCGCTACCGAGCCGCTCGTGTCCCAGCTGAACACCACGCTCCGCTTGGGCTCCTCCAGCTTGAGGTAGTAGTCGCCCGGCTCCGCGAAGAAGGTGAGAGTGCGGCCTTCGCCGGTGGCGCGTTCCTCGTAGGGCACCTGCTTGCCGGAAGCGTCGGTGACCTCGTAGAGGTAGGCGATGGTGGGGTCGCCGCGCAGCTGCAGCTGCACGTGGTTCTGGTCCTGCGGCACGGTGATCTTGTACCAGTCGACGTTCTCGCCGATGGCCACGCTACCGGCGGCCACCACGCCTGGGACGAGGGTCACGGCCGCCTCCCGGGTGTGGTTCCCAGCGCTCTCGTGACCGATCACGGCCTCGGCGTCGCCCACCAGCAGCTCGTACGGACCTGAGCTGGTCATGTTGCCCCATTCACTAACGGCGCTCAGGTAGCCGCCCTCACCAACGTCAGCCTCGAAGACGCTCAACTGCTGCGGCGGGTACAGGAACTCGGCCGCGCCCTTGGGCGCGGTGAAGCGGAGGTAGCGGGCCCAGACGGGCTCCTCGAGCTGGAGGCGGGCGGTGCCGGCGGCGTCGCGCTGGAGTGGCCATTCGGCCACGGGCTCCCAGGGGCCCGCGGCGCCAGCCAGGCTGGCCTCAACGATGACCGTGCCAACCGTCCGGTCGGGCGTGGTCATGCCGCCTTCCGACTCAAGCCACCGCAGCTCTTCTATCAGGGCGGCCCTGGCGTCACGGAAGCCGATGACGAACGTGAGGGCCTCGACCGGCCTGACATCGACGGCACTGGTACGCCTCTCGGGTTCGACCACCGAATCGCTCCGGCTTCCCAGGCGGGGTTCGCTCCAGACCATGTGCCCACCTAGCGCCGGGCTGGCGATGTCGAGCCCGGAGAACAGAGCCGGGTCCTCGGCGTACAGCTTCCATTCACCCGCGTAGGCGCGTGAGGTGGAGTCGGAGACGCTGTCGACCATGACGAGGCGCGCGTAGCGAGCGGTGACGGGCTCGTCGAACTCGAACGACTGCTCGACCCGCGCCGCCTGGAGGATCCCCTCGAAGGCGGGGGTGAAGCTCGCGCCGTCCAGGGAGGTCTCGATGCGGAAGCGGCGGAGTTGGGTGCCCCCGTCCCCGCCCGCCTGCGGGTGTAGCGAGGTGCCCACCAAGCTCACCGGTGCCTCGCCGGCTAGCGCGTACGTGGGCGAGTGGTCGGCAGCTAGGTAGCCTCCGAAGCTGATGGCGGTCCTGCCGTCGATGAGCGCCAGGTCGCGCTGCATGTGGGGAGAAGCGCCGTGGACGGTGGCGCCCAGACCGGACCAGAGCACGTTCGGCCGGCCCAGCAGCGTGCGGGGCAGGGAGTGGTAGGGGAACGGCGCCACGGGCTCGGCTTCGCAGCGTAGTAGCAGGTGGCGGTTGGCGGCCGCGGAGCCGACGGCACTGCTAGCGGCGACCTGCAGGTTGAGTGGCACGTCCTCCCGGGCGCCCGCCGGTACTTCCAGGGTCACCGGCACCTGCACGGATTCGCCGGCCCTCAGCTCTATGCTCGCCGGAACGTTCACCTCCGAGCGCACGTCGTTCACCGCGGCGCTGAGGTTCACCGTCTGCGGCTCCTCGCTGTCGTTGCGGACCGTGGCCGTGGCTTCCAGGCGCTGCCCCTCGTGCCAGAAGGCCGCGAGTTCCTCGACCGGCGTGTCGAGGGAGATGCTCAGCGCGCCGCTGGTGCGCGGCGGCAGGAGCTGGCTGGGGTCCGGCTGGCGGGAGAACGCCACCTCTATCCGGTAACGGCCCGCGCCGCTCAGTTCGAGGTAGGTGCGCTGGCCGCCGGGCACGGTCATGGTGAAGACGTCGTTCTCGCCGCGCGAGACGCTGCCGCGACCTTCCGCGAGGCGCAGGACCACGTTCGCTCTCTCCACCCCGCTCAGGGTCACCTGCATCTCCGTGTCCTCGGCGAACTGCGGGATGGCGTAGACGTCGACGTCGCCGACCTCACCCAGCGAGCCGGTCCACTCCAGTTCGGCGGGCATGGTGGCAGCGGTCGCGGGCGTGTCGTTGGGCTCGCGGTCGACCGGTAGGTGGAGTGCGCCCAGCGGTGTGAGGCGCAGCTGGTAGTAGCCGCCCGTGCCGCCGCCGGCGGGCCGGTTGTGCACGAAGAGGGTGTGATCGCCTGCCAACAGCCACCGTTCCATCACGACCGGCTGCCCCGCCTCACCCGGTAGGGGCCTGAAGCGTCCCTCTCCCAGCAGGTCGAACGACAGGCTGTCGCCCTCGGGCGGCACGAGCTCGAGTCTCACGTACTGGTCGGCGGAGAGGTGGAAGCGGTAGTGGTCCTCATCGTTGGGGCTCGAGATGCGCCCCACGTGCACGGCGGCCGGCTGCAGGCGGTGGGCGCGGCTGCGGTCGTCGTTGGGTTCGTACTCCAGGATGCCCGGGGGAGGCGGCGGCAGTATCGGGTCCTCCACGACCGGCGGGCCGGTGACGGGCTCGTCCGCAGCTGGCTCGCTGGGGCCCGCGGCGGCGGCGCTAAGCGACTCGTCGGAGGCTGGCATGTCGGCCGGCGGTTGGGGCGCGGGGGCCGGACCCAGGGCCATGGCGCGCAGGGCGTACTCGCCCTCGCCTTCCACCGACATGTACTGCGCGCCCGGTAGGAGGAGCAGGTCATCGAGGC
>CAYXUE010000137.1:0-3987 GCA_964467885.1 uncultured bacterium
CGGCTAGCGCAGGACGGCGTCCAGCAGGCCCGTGGGCTGCAGCGAGAGCGTGGCCACGCCGGGCGCCTCGAGGTTCCAGCCGCCGTTGAGGGAGAAGGCCAGACCGGCGGCCCCGGAGGAGGCGGCCTGCACCTGCGCGGCGATGGCCGTGCCCAGCGCCAGGGGGTCGAACCTGAAGCTGACCGCCACGTCGGTGGTTCCGCCCGCGGGCAGCTCCACCGGACCGAGACTGCCGCTGGCCGCTTGTGCGCCGGCGACCGCCAGGTTCAGCTCGGGTGCTCCCACGCGGAAACCGACGATGCCCGGGTTGCTGAGCCGCAGGTTCAGGCTCAGCGCCACGCTGCTGACCGATTCGAAGCGCATGCCGCCGCCCACCAGCTCGATCTGCGGGATCTGGAGTCCGGCCGACGGCGCCAGCTGACCGCTGACCAGCGTGAACTCCGGGAAGCGCTGCGGGGCGCCGAACACGTCGATGGTGACCGCGGAGTCCAGCCTGTAGGGGGTGGCGGCACCACCGATGTAGCTGGCTACGGTGTCGAGCAGCGCAGGAGCGGCGCCCAGCGGCACCCTCACGTCCAGCACCAACGTGGCGCTGCCACGGGCCGGCACGTCGATGCCGCCCCGGAAGGTGGCGGTGGCGGCGCGCGTGTTGCGGATGAAGAGCGAGCCGTCCAACCCCGAGAGCTTGAAGCCCACTGCGTTGGGGTTGCTGACCTCCAGGCTCAGTCGGAAGAGCGCCGTGCCGTCGCCGATGCCAGGAGGGTCTATCCGCACGAAGCCGGACTTGCTGGCGTCGAGCGTGAAGGTGGGCACCGACAGCACGTTGGCTGTGGGGACGCAGGCTCCCAGAAGGGCGCCCAGTGCCAGGACTGTGATGATGAGCGGCCAGCGCCGCGCGCGGCGGGCCCTGCCGGCCGCGCTGGGTTCGGTGATCTTCACGAAACTCCTCCATGGCGCCACTGCGGCGCTCGCTTAAGAATGTACGTGACGCGCGCCAAGTAGGCGGGTCAGGAACTTCGCAGCGCGGCGTCCCACGGCCGTGAGTGGTGCCGTGTGGGCCGTTATGATGCCGTATGGCAGAGTTAGAAACGCGCCGGGAAGGCACGGTTCTGGTCATCAGCTTGGCGCGGCCCCAGGTGCGTAACGCGCTCACGCGCACGTTGCGTAGGGCCGTGGCGGAGGCCCTCGACGAAGCGGGGAGTGACGACCGGGTACGCGCCGTGGTGCTCACCGGCAAGGGCGACGCGTTCTGCGCCGGCCTCGACCTGGCCGAGCTGGAGGAGAGCGTGACCTACTCCAGCGAGTCTCACAGGGCCGATTCGCGCTCGCTGGCGGACCTCTTCCTCCAGATGGTGCGGTTCCCCAAACCCCTCATCGCCGCGGTGAACGGTCATGCCGTGGCTGGCGGCGCCGGGCTGGTGACCGCCTGCGACGTGGCGGTCATGGCCGATGGCGCCAAGATCGGCTACACCGAGGCACGCATCGGCTTCGTGCCGGCCCTCGTGTCCGTGCTGCTCGTTAGGCAGGTCGGCGAGAAGCACGCACGAGACCTGCTGCTGAGCGCCCGCCTCATCCCGGCGGCCGAGGCCGCGCGTATGGGCCTCGTCAACGAGACCGCACCGAAGGAGTCGGTGCTGGCGCGGGCGCTGGAGATGGCCGAGGCCATGGCCGCCAACGCGCCCTCGTCCCTCAAGCTCACCAAGGAGCTGCTCGCCGGGGTCGGGTCGCTCTCCCTCGAGGAGGGCATGCGCTGGGCCTCCGAGGTCAACGCTCTCTCCCGTACCGGCAGCGAACTGGCGGAGGGCGTGAGGGCGTTCCTCGAGAAGCGCGATCCCGTGTGGGCCGACCGGTGATGGGCCTGTGAGCACCCGGGTCCTGTTGCTCTGCGGCGGCATGTCGGGCGAGCACGACGTCTCGCTGGCATCGGCCAGGTCCGTGTTGGAGGCGGCTAAGGACCTCGACGTGATCCCGCTGGTCATCGGCCGGGACGGCGCGCTCCTCTCCAGCGGCGAGTCGCGTCGGCTGCTGGGCCTGCCCCACGTTCCGCCGCTCGAGGGCGGGAGTGGTTCCGCGGAGCAGGGCCAACCGCTGGCACTGGCCGGCGCGGAAGAAGCCTCGGCCCCCGCGGACCTGCCGGCGGCACACCGTGGCGCCCTCACGCTGGCGCGGGCCGTCGGTGAGGCGGACGTGGTGTTTCCGCTGCTGCACGGCCCGTTCGGGGAGGACGGTCGCGTGCAGGGCATGCTGGACATGCTGGGTCTCCCCTACGTGGGCGCAGGCGTGTTCGGCAGCGCAGTGGCCATGGACAAGCTGGGCATGAAGGCCGTCTTCGCCGCCCACGACCTGCCGCAGGTGAGGTACGTGCCCGTCACGCGCCACCGCTGGCGCAGGGCGCAGGGCGAGGTGACGGAGGAGGTAGGCCTTCTGGGGCTACCCCTCTTCGTCAAGCCCGCCAACCTGGGTTCGAGCATCGGCATCAGCCGCGTGGACGAAGCGCACGAGTTGGGCCCCGCCATGGACGAGGCGTTCCGCCATGACCGCCGCGTGGTGGTGGAGGCGGGCGTGGTCGGCGCGCGCGAGCTGGAGATAGCCGTGCTGGGCAACGACGAACCCGAGCTCAGCGTGGTGGGCGAGATCCGTTACGGCGGCGAGTTCTACGACTACACCACCAAGTACACGGACGGCGAGGCGCAGCTCATCGTGCCGGCCGACGTGCCGGAGGAGGTGGTCGAGCGGCTGCGGGCCATGGCGCTCCGGGCGTTCGCAGCGGTGGACGCCGCTGGCATGGCGCGGGTGGACTTCTTCTACCAGCCGGAGTCGGGTGAGCTGCTGCTGAACGAGATCAACACCATCCCCGGCTTCACCCGTCACTCCATGTACCCGCTGCTGTGGCAGGCCTCCGGGGTCCCTTACCCGCAGCTGATAAGGCGCCTCGTGGACCTGGCGCTGGAGGAGCGCTGACGCAACCCTCACGTTGCGCTGCTATACTCTGCGCCAACCGCTAGTCAACCGGAGGAGACGCCAGCCGCTAACGTAGCCGCCAACGCGAAGAGCACACCAGGTGCCGCGCCCTTGAGCGCGGTGGGACAGGTGCGTCCGCCCGACGTGCTCACGGGCTCACGCGTGCTCATCCTCAACGCCAGCTACGAACCGCTCCACGTCTGCTCCGTCAAGCGCGCCGTGGGGCTGCTCATGCACGAGGTGGCCGAGCGCGTGGAAGACACGGAACGGGTGCTGCGCTCCCCCCGCTCCGTCTTCCCCGTGCCCAGCGTCATCCGGCTGAAGCGCTTCGTGCGCGGGCCCATCCGCCAGCGCGTGGCCTTCAACCGCAAGAACGTCTTCAAGCGCGACGACCACCACTGCCAGTACTGCGGCCGGCACTTCTCCGACCTGACGCTGGATCACGTCATGCCCCGTAGCCGCGGTGGCCCCACCTCCTGGGAGAACGTGGTGGCCTGCTGCAAGGCCTGCAACGCCAGGAAGCGCGACCGCACGCCGGAAGAGGCGCGCATGAAGCTACTGCGGCCCCCTTACGCGCCGCGTTTCATGTTCTCCAGCGCTTACGGCGTGATGCCGGACATAGACCCCATCTGGGAGAAGTACCTGCCGCCCCCGCGCAGGCGGTGACGCCGCTCCGGCTGCTGGCCGGCTTCACGACGGTCAGCGGTGGACCCTAGCTACCCTTGGGCCTGAACAGCCGCGTGAGCACCATGTTGATGATGCTGAGCACCAGCGCGCCGAGGATGGCGCCGCCGAAGCCGGTGACCTCGAGGGGCGTCACGGCCGCCGCCACCAGCAGCGCGATGGCGTTCACCACCAGCAGGAAGAGCCCGAAGGTGATGACCGTTAGCGGCAGGGTGACCAGGACGAGGATGGGCCGCACCAGCGCGTTGACGAGGCCGACGACGGCCGCGGTGATGAGCAGCGGCCCCAGGCCGTCCTGCGGCATGCGCAGGCCCACTCCCAGCGTGACGGTGAGGTAGAGCG
>CAYXUE010000138.1:0-3971 GCA_964467885.1 uncultured bacterium
AGACCACGCGCATCTACGCCAAGATAGACGCGGACGCCATCGGTGAGGACATAGACGACTGGTAAGGGGAGGTCGGCGCTTGGCTCTGCCCCCACCGGACCTCTCCTCCGCCCCGTTATCCCCCGAGCGGCAAGCGAGTCACAGGCTGCCGCCATATAGGTCCGTATCATCTGCATGAGATGGCCTCACAGGTCCTGCTCGAGCGGGGCGACCAGCTCGCCGAGCTGCAGCAGCATGCCGCGGCCGTGCACTCGGGCCGCGACGGACGCCTGGTGCTCGTAGGCGGCGTGGCGGGCTCGGGTAAGACCTCGCTCCTCAACGCTTTCAGGGCCGCGCTCCCCGCCGGGGTTCTCGTCCTGTCCGGCGGCTGTGAACCTCTGAGTGCCCCTCGCCCCCTGGGACCACTACTCGACTTCGCTCCTCAGCTAGGACACGGGCTGGTCGCACGGCTCGCTGCCCCGCTTGACAGGCACGAGGTTTTCCTAGCCTTGCTGGGCGCTCTGCGCGCGGAATCGGGCCCCAAGCTGCTGCTGCTCGAGGACCTCCACTGGGCGGACGACGCCACCTTGGATCTGATCCGCTACTGTGGTCGGCGGTTGGGCGGCACGCGGACACTGCTGCTGGCCACCTACCGCCACGACGAGACCCTCGGAGCGCATCCGCTGAGACGGGTGCTGGGCGACCTAGCGGGGTTCACGGCTGTGCACCGCCTGGAGGTGCCGCAGCTCTCCCCCCGTGGCCGTGGCCGAGCTCACGGAAGGCAGTGCCCTCGACCCTGTCGCACTGTACGAGCGGACCGCCGGCAACCCCTTCTTCGTGACCGAGGTGCTGACGGACGGGGGCAGCGCCCTACCCGCGAAGGTCGAGGACGCGGTCCTCGCGCGCGCTTCAAGGCTGTCGATGGCGGGGTGGGGCGTGCTGGAGGTGGCGGCGGTGATCGGCTCCGGGCAGGACGTCCAGCTCCTGGAACGCCTGGCCGAAGATCCGGCGGGCGTCGAGGAGTGCCTGGAGCACGGGATGCTTGTGGGCGACGGCCTTACCACCGCGTTCCGCCACGAGATCGCGCGGGAGGCGATCCTCGGTTCCCTCACCCCCAGCCGGCTTCGGCGCCTCCACGCGCAGGTGCTCGATGCCCTGCAGGACGAGTACGGCGCGGACCCGGACAAGGACCGAGGCCCGCGCCGTAGCGGGGCCGAACCCTACGCCCGGTTGGCCCATCACGCCGCGGGCGCGGGAGATGCCGAGCGCACCGTGGAGTACGCCCTCGCGGCTGGCAGAGAGGCTCTGAAGGTGCGGGCCATGCGCGAGGCCAAGGTGCAGTTCGAGCGCGTGCTCTCGGTGACTCAGGCCGTACGGCAGGAGCTCCTGCCTGCTGAGGAGGAGATCAAGCTACTCGGCGAGTACGCCACTGTCTGTCTTGCGCTCTCGGACGACGCCGCCGGGCTGGAGGCGCGCTCACGCCGCCTGGAACTCCTGAGGCTGGCCAACGAGCCAGCGAGAACCGCCGCGGCGCAGATGGAAGTCGCCGAGGTGCTCTGGATCTTAGGGCGGAGGGATGAGTGCCTCCGGCACCAGCGTCAGGCGCTCGACCTAGTGAGGGACCAGCCCGACTCCCCCGAGGTGGCCCAGGTCTACATGCTCTACGCCCACTTCCTGATGATCGAGCGCAAGAACCAAGAGGCCGAACGGTGGGCTAAGCGCGCCGCAGCGGCGGGCCGCGCGGCAGGTGCAGGCCGCTTGCAGGCCAGCGCCTACAACGTCCTCTTGGGCGTGCTGAGCGTCACCCAACGCGTGGCGGCCGCCCGGAAGTATCACCGTCGCCTGCTGCAGCTGATCGAGGATGGTAACGGCATGGAGAGGGACTCCGTAGCGGCGAACGCCAAGACCATGCTCGGGTCGGGCCTGGGCGAAGTCTACCGCCTCCGCCCAGCCGAAACGGCCCTGATGGAAGCCAGGCAACTGGCGGCCAAGGTGGACTTCGACGCAGCGGAACATTACTCCGTTGCCTGGCTGGCGCTGGCGCACCTCTACCTGGGTCGCTGGGCTGAGTCGGGCGACGAGGCCACCTGGGTGCTATCCCGCCCGAATGCCAGCCTGGCTACACGAGTGATGGCGGCCGCGGCGCTAGGGCGGCTGCGGCTCAGACGGGGCGACCCCGAGGTGTGGCCCGTGCTGGACGAAGCGTTGGAGGCAGCGCGGAGGACGGATCAGCTGCAACGACTGGCGCCGGTGCGGGCCGCGAGGGCCGAGGCGTACTTGGCGGCCGGCGACCTGGACGCCGCCGCTACCGAGGCGCTAACCGTACTGCCTATGGCCGTGGAGCACCGTCACTCCTGGTTCGTTTCCGAGCTTGTCTACCTTGCGCGGAGCGCGGGGGCGGCGGCAGAGTTGCCCGACTGGGTCGTAGGTCCCTTCGCGCTTCAGCTTCGCGGTGAGCATGGGCGAGCGGCTGCCAGGTGGCGACGCCTCGGTTGCCGCTTCGAGGAGGGCCGCGCCCTGGCCGAGCGCGGGCAGACTCCTCATCTGCTCGGTGCGCTGCGCACTTTCCGTGAGCTGGGAGCCCAACCCGCGGCGGCCCGCGTGGCGGAGGAGCTGAGACGGCGCGGAGTGAAGGACGTGCCGCGGCAGCCGCGCCCGACCACGCGCGCCAACCCGGCCGGGTTGACCCAACGCGAGAGTCAGGTGCTGGCGCTGTTGGCGCAGGGCCTCCGCAACGTCGAGATCGCTGAACGGCACGGTGTGAGCCCCCGGACCGTCGGTCATCAGGTCTCCGCCGTGCTGGCCAAGCTGGCCGTGTCATCGCGCGCTCAAGCCGTGCTGGAGGCGCGCCGGCGAGGGCTCATCTAGGCACTTCCCCCTACCAACGTAGGTAGCTCAACGGGCGGCGCGTAGGTATTCGTACCGATGTACCAGCGGGGCCAGCCGGAACAGGCTGTCACCACGTCGCGGCGAACGCTGGGCCCACACCATGACGGGTGGAGGCGCCCAGGCGCCAGGCGAATCCGAACGAGGTCGGAAGGGACAGTCATGCCACGCTACCTGGTCGAACGGAACTTCAAGGACGGGCTCCACGTACCGGTCGGAGCCGAGGGCAGAGCCCTCTTCGGGGGCATCGTGCAGAACAACGCCGATTCCGGGGTTACCTGGGTTCACTCCTACGTCTCGGAGGACCGCTCCAAGACCTTCTGCATCTACGACGCGCCGAACGCTGAGGCCATCCGTAAGGTGGCCAAGGTCAACGGGCTACCGGTAGACCGGATCAGCATGATCACCGTGTTGGACCCCTACTGCTACGGCTGAGGGGGACGATCGTGATCAAGCAGGCCTTCTCGCCCGTGACCCACGGGAACGAACCTTGGAGTCGAGCATGAACAGAACATTCCCACTCGCTGTGCTGTTCCCCGTCCTAGCCGCCGCACTTCTGGTGGCGCAACCGTGGACCACCGCCTTCGCCCAGAGCGGTCACGAACCGACGGTCGAACAACTGAAGCAGGTGCGCGACTCGCTGAAGCGGTACGAAGACGTGGAGAACGCACTCGCCGACGGCTTCGAACAGTTCGGCAGCTGCATGAGCTCTACGCAGGGCTCGCAGGGTATCCACTTCAGGCACCCGAAGCGGATCGCGGACCCCACGGTGGACATCATGGAGCCGGAGCTCCTCATGTACGAACCCCGTGAGGACGGCAGCCTCCGGTTCATAGGTGTTGAACTTCTCGTCTTCCAGCACGACTGGCACGAGGCCGGCAACGAGGCCGTGCCGGTGCAGCTGGGGCGGGAGTTCGGCATCAACATGACGTTGCTGGATCGGCCGTTCTACGCGCTGCACGCGTGGGTCTGGCAACACAACCCCAGCGGCTTCTTCGCGAACTGGAACCCTCTGGTGAGCTGCGAACACGAGGCGGGCGTTGGCGCCGGACACTAGACGAGGCCGATGCAGTGCGTCAACCTTCCGGTCTACCGCTCCACTGCCG
>CAYXUE010000139.1:0-1158 GCA_964467885.1 uncultured bacterium
GAGGTGGTGTTCGGCTTCTGGGCCATGATCCTCGTCATCGCCATGGTCTTAACCGACGGCGCCGCGGCTGCCACGGAGTACGTGGACACCCGCAACTTCACCGAGCCGATGTTCGTGTTCGCCATCATGGTCATCGCCGGCACGCGCCCCATCATCCAGACGGCCATGTCCATGGTGCGACTCATCTCGCGGGCGATCCCCATGCCCGGCAGTATGGGCCTCTACTTCGTGGTGCTCTCCGTGGTACCGCTGCTCGGCTCGTTCATCACCGAGCCAGCGGCCATGACCCTGGCCGCACTGGTGTTGGCCAACAGCCTCTTCGGCCGCCAGATCTCCAACCGCCTCAAGTACGGCACCCTGGGTGTGCTGTTCGTCAACGTCTCCATCGGCGGCACCCTCACGCACTTCGCCGCGCCGCCCGTGCTGATGGTGGCCGGCACCTGGGGCTGGGACTTGCCCTTCATGCTCGGTAACTTCGGTTGGAAGGCCGCGATAGCCGTGCTGATCAACGCCATCGGCGCCACCTTCCTCTTCCGGGGGGAACTCAGGCGACTGGCGCCCGCCACGGGGCCGCTCTCCAAGCAGGTGCCCATCCCGCTCGTTCTGGCCCACATCGGCTTCCTAATCGGGGTAGTGCTGTTCGCCCACCACCCGGCCATGTTCATGGGCATCTTCCTGCTGTTCCTCGGGGTGGCCAACGCCTACCAGCGCCACCAGGACCGCCTCATCCTGCGCGAGGGCCTCCTGGTGGCCTTCTTCCTGGCGGGGTTGGTGACGCTCGGTGGCATGCAATCGTGGTGGCTGCAGCCGCTACTCACGCAGATGTCGGCCGATCAGGTCTTCTTCGGCGCCACCGCCCTCACGGCCATAACCGACAACGCGGCGCTAACGTACCTGGGCTCGCTGGTGCAGGGTCTCAGTGACGAATTCAAGTACGCCCTGGTAGCCGGCGCCGTAACCGGGGGCGGTCTGACCATCATCGCCAACGCGCCCAACCCCGCCGGCGTCTCCATCCTCAGGAAGTACTTCGACCACGAGGCCGTGAGCCCGCTAGGGCTGCTGTCCGCCGCCATCATCCCCACCATCGTCGCCGGGCTGGCGTTCTGGTTCCTCTAAGGGCGGCGGTAACGGGTAACGGCCGTGCGCACAGGTAGCCAC
>CAYXUE010000139.1:1258-3954 GCA_964467885.1 uncultured bacterium
GGTGGCGAGAGTAGTTAGACTCCGGCGTGGCTTCTAGACCCCTACTCTCAGTTTCCGAGGTGAACAAGCGCTTCTCCACGGTGCACGCCGTGAACGACCTCAGCTTCGAGGTGGAGCGCGGTCAGATCTTCGCCCTGCTCGGCCCCAACGGCGCCGGCAAGTCCACCATGGTGCGCATGCTGTGCGGCATATTCCAGCCCGACTCCGGCCGCATCCATTACGCCTTCGACGAGGGCGCCGAGCCTACCGGCACCGCGCCGCAACAGGCGCTGGGCTACCTACCGGAGGACCGCGGACTGTACGCCGATAAGTCCATCATCAGTAACCTGCTCTACTTCGCCTCGCTCCGCGGCCTCGACCCCGCCGAGGCCAAGCCCCGGGCGATGGAGTGGCTCGAGCGCTTCTCCCTGGCCGACCGCGCGGCCGAGAAGCTCAGTGGACTCTCCAAGGGCAACCAGCAGAAGGTGCAGCTGGTGACCGCGGTGCTGCACCGGCCGAAGCTGGCCATCCTCGACGAGCCGTTCTCCGGCTTCGACCCCGTGAACCAGGACCTGACGGTCAACATCATCCGCGAACTGGCCGCCTCCGGCATCACCATCATCCTCAGCGCGCACCACATGGACTTGGTGGAGAGCCTGGCGGACCGCATCCTGCTCATGCATAACGGGCGCAGAGTCCTCTCCGGCACGCTGGAGGAGATCCGCCAGCGCGCCGCCACGGGGCAGCGCCTGGCCCTGGGCTTCAGTGCGCCCTTCGACGCCGGCGCGCTCGGCGAGTTACCGGGCGTGCAGGCTGTGGTGGCCAGCACCAGCGACAGCGCCCGCCTGGCGCTCAAGGCGGACGCTTCCCTCAACGAGGTGCTACCGCGGGTGGCGCAGGTGGCGCCACTCAGCAACGTGCACACCGAGCAGCCCTCGCTGCGCGAGATCTACCTGACCGCCGTCGGAGCGCAGGCATGACCTACGGACAAGCCGTACGCCGCGTTTTCATGTGGGAGTTCATGCGCTTCCTGAAGCTGCGCGAGCTCATCACCAGCGTCATCGTCATCATCGCGCTGGGCGTGGGCGTGCCTCTCATCATCGGACTAGTGACCGGCGAGTCGGAACGGCACATCGCGGTGGTCGACTGGGAGGTGACGCTGCAGTCCAGCGAGCGGTTCACCTTCTCCAACATGCCGGAGGCGGACGCGCTGGCGGCCTTGGAGGAGGGCTCGGTGGACGGCGTGCTGGCCTTCAGCGAGGACGGCTCCGCCGAACTCACGGTGCAGCGGGGCCGGACCTGGAACCAGCAGTTGCAGGGCTACCTGTCCCAGGCTTTCCTGCCCTCCCGCCTGGAGAGGGTGGGCGTGTCCGCCGCTCAACTGGAGGAAATCACGCAGCCGGTGGCGATGGACATAACGGAGGTCGACGCTCCCAGCGGCGTAGGCGGCGGGACGCTGGTGTCCATCCTGCTGGGCCTCATGATCTTCGGCATCTTCACCGGCACGGGCCTGCTCTTCACGGCCATCACCGGCGAGAAGACCCAGCGCGTGACGGAACTGGTGGTGAGCGCCGTGCCGCCCCAGGCCTGGATAGACGGCAAGGTGCTCGGCACCATCGCCTACGTGGTGGTGAACCTGGCCACTCTCGGGGTGGGCATCGTCCTCTCGGTGGCGATCTCGGGCCTCTTCAGTGGCCAGGGCCTCCCGCCACTGCCCAGCATGTCGGTCGACCCCCTCACCGTGCTGGCCACGCTGGGCCTCGTCGTGGTGGGCGCCGTCTTGTACCTCTACCTCTTCGCGGCGGTGGCGGCCACCATCGACGACCCCGCCACCAGCCAACGCAGCGGCATCATCATGCTGCCTGGCGTCTTCATCGCCCTCGGCTGGCTAGGGCTGATCGGCGACCCGGGCAACCCCGCCTTCGCCTTCCTCAGTTACTTCCCGCTGACCAGCTCCAGTGCCATGTCCGTGAGGATCGTGCTGGGTGACGCGGGGGCGCTGGAGGCGCTGCTGGCGCTGGCCATCCTGGTCGTCAGCTGCCTCTTCGCCCGCTGGGCGGCCGGCAAGGTCTTCTCCCTGGCCGTGCTCATCACCGGCAAGGAGCCCAGCTGGGGCGAGATGATGCGCTGGCTGCGGCGGGCGGACTGAACATCACCCGGACGCGGGCGCGCCCCGTGTCTACGGACGACACCACCCAGGTATGAAGGAGCGCGCCACCCCGGAGTCCGAGGTGGCGCGCTGCTCGTCGCGGTGAGTTGTTCGGTCAGCTCTGCACGCGGGTGAGGGTGAAGTCGCCGCTCAACTGGCTCGATTCGCCGTTCACCGTCAGCTTGAGGCGGTAATCGCCGGAGAGGGTGTCGCCATTAACTTCGCCGTTCAGTTCGAACTCCAGCCTGTCGCCGTTGCTATGTACGGCCAGCACCGTGATGTTGATGCTCTTGCCGGTGGCGTGGCTATCGACGTCGACCGCTAGCGTTTCGCCGCCGTATTCGATCTGGAACGAGTGGGCGTAGACGTGCCCGCCCGGCTCTACCGCGAACGACATCGGGATAGCGGCGGCTCCGGCTTCGGCTGAGCCGCTCCACTGGCCCTCCAACTCGGGCGAGGCGGGGGGTTGACTACAGGCCGCCAGGAGAACCATCAACGCTGCGGTAAGTAAGAGTGGTAAACGCTTCATGTCTTCCTCCGTTCCATGGGGCTGATGGACGTAACACTA
>CAYXUE010000140.1:0-3915 GCA_964467885.1 uncultured bacterium
AGCGGTACGGGTTGCGCAGACCCCACAGGTAGATCTCGGGGCGGGCGGTGTCGCCCGACCACTCGTAACCCTCAGGCAGCTCGAAGCCCTCGGCGAAGGGGTTGTCGGCCGGGATGCCGTACGGCAGGTCTCCCGTCTGGTTGTCCACGTCGAGGCGCAGGATGCTGCCCTTCAGGGTGGTCACGTCCTGGCCGTGTCCCATGGGCGGGTGGCCCTCGGCCACGTCGTTGGCCGCGCCGCCGTCGCCCAGACCGAGGTAGAGGTAGCCGTCGTTGCCGAACAGCACCTGGCCGCCGTTGTGGTTCATCTGCGGCTGGTCGATCTCGAGGAGGATGCGCTCGCTGCCCGCGTCGAGGCCGGAGCCGTCCTCGGCCATCGTGAACTCGGAGAGGTGAGCCGTGTGGTTCCAGCCCTCCGGAGCGCCTTCCCGCAGCGGAGCGCTGTAGTAGGCGAAAGCGCGGCCGTTCTCCGCGAAGTCCGGGTGGAACGCGAAGCCCAGAAGGCCTCGCTCGTCGTAACCCGGGTCCAGGTCGACCACGCGGTCGGTTATGTCGAGGAACGGCGTCTCGCTCCTGGTGCCGTCCTGCTCGACGGTGTAGATGATCCCGGGACGATCCACCACGAACAGGCGGTCGTCGCCCGGAGGCGAGGTCAGCGTGACGGGCGACACGAAGCCGTCCGCCACCAGTTCCATCGTGAGAAAGTCGAACGGGCCGGCTTCCGCCTGCTCGTTCTCCTGCGCCACCGCGAACGCAAGTAGAAGCGCCGCTGCCAACGCCAGGAAGTATCGGATTCGAGGCATGGTTTCTCCTTCTCGGACTCGGGTGTGGGACTTGCACGCCGCACTGACGCGCTGCGCTTCGGGGTCCACCGAACTGGTGACTTGTGCCCCTGGCCAAGAGTCCTGTAGTTGGCCAACCCCGACTAACGGTGGCACGCACGGGCGGAAGGCGCAGTGGCGGATGTGGAGTGCTGGACGGCAAGACCCGCTCCGACCGAACCCGGTTCCGGCTGGCTAAGGTAGCGGATAGACTCGGCGCTATGGGTGGCAGAACCGAGACGTACGACGTGCTGGTCGTAGGCGCGGGCATCGTGGGCGCGGCGTGCGCCTTCCGCCTGGCGGAGCGGGGCCTGAGGGTGGGCGTGCTGGAAGCGCTGGACGCGCCCGCCATGGGGTCGACGGGGAAGAGCGCCGCCGGCGTGCGCGTGCAGTTCTCCAGCGAGACCAACGTGCACCTCTCCTGGCAGAGCATCCAGGAGTTCGCCGCCTTCCCGGAACTGTACGGCCAGGACGCGGGTTACCGGCCCATCGGTTACCTCTTCCTGGTGCCGGAGGCAGCCTGGGAAGGGCACCTGGCGGCGGTTCAGGTGCAGCGCGGTGTGGGGGCGGCCGTGAAGGTGCTCACCCTGGAGGAGGCGCAGCGCCTGACGCCGTTCGACCCGGAGGGCGTGAGCGGCGCCACCTTCGGACCCCGCGACGGCGTGGTGGACCCGCACAGCGCCACCCTGGCGTACCTGAGCATGGCGCGCGAACGCGGCGGGGCGCTGCACACGGCTACCGAGCTGCTGGAGGCGCGGCGGGCCGGTGACGTGTGGCGCGTGACCACCAGCCGCGGCACCTTCGAGGCGCCCGAGATCCTCAACGCCGCCGGCGCCTGGGCCGGCGTGGTGGCCGGCCGTGCGGGGTTGGAGGTGCCCGTGCAGCCGTACCGGCGCATGGTCTACGTCACCGGCCCCCTGGCCCGCGCGCACCGCTACCCGCTTACGGTGGACGTAGCCAGCGGCCTCTGGTTCCGCAGCGAGGGCCAACGCCTGATAATCGGCATGTCCAACCCGGATGAGCCGGCCGGCTTCAACGACACGGTCGACTGGAGTTGGCTGGAACCCACCCTGGAGGCCGCCATGCGGCGCTACCCGTGGATGGCGGAGGTGACACTGGACCGGCGCGCCAGCTGGGCCGGCTACTACGAGGTAACGCCCGATCATGGCCCGGTGCTGGGTCGGCCCGCGGGCGTGGAGGGGTGGCTGAACGCCTGCGGCTTCTCGGGGCACGGCGTGCAGCAGGCGCCGGCCGTGGCGCGCCTCATGACGGAGGAGCTACTGCACGGGCGCGCCACGAGCATCGACATAGACGAGTTGCGGCTCGAGCGCTTCGGCGTGCGCGCCGAGCGTTACGAGCGGCACATCGTTTAGGCAGCAGGTCTGGGCGGTGGAGGCAGCCGGGCGGCGCGGCGCTTCAGTGCGGCGCCGCCCGCCGCAACGGCCAGGCCACTCAGTCCGGCAGCGGCCCCATGCCGATGTGGAGCAGGTAATCCGTCTCGCCACTCGCTTCCCCTTCGGATAGCGCCCTGTAGCGGAGGAGCAGTTCGGTGAGCTCCCGCTGCAGCTCCTTGGCCTGCTGACGTTCCAGCGGCACCTGCAGCCAGGTAGCCACCACGGCCGGTGACTCCGGTTGCAACTGCAGCTTCTGCAGATCGAAGTCGTCCGGTGCCCACTCCGGGGCGAAGTCGTAGTGCGTGGCGCCCTGGTCGTCCAGGAAGAGGCGGAAGCCCCAGTCGCCGCGCGACTCCGTCAGCTCGCGCATGGCCACGGTCTGCGCGTGGACCAGCCGCGCGTCCAGCTCCGCGTTGGTGCGCCGGCGACTCTCCTCCAAGTCCGCGGCACTGGTGAGCGAGAAGGGCACGAAAAGGCCGTCGCCCCTACTGCGGTAGTACTTCACCGGTCGGCCCGCCCGCGCCTCCTGGCGCGTGACCTCCAGGATGCCTAGCTGCAACATGCGCTTCACGCGGTAGTGGGTGCGGTCCAGCGGCTGGCCAAGCAGCTCCGCGGCCTCGGACACGGAGGCTTCCCGCTCGAGGAACGGCCTGAGGAAGTAGCGGCCCTCGTCCGCGGCCAGGTAGGCCGCGGCCGCCTCGCTGGTGATCTTGTGCCAGGCCCTGGGCCGCGGCTGTGCGCTCATGCTCCCCAGCCTACAACCACCGGGCGCCTACCTACTTGAGAACGGGTCTATCGGCTCCAGTAGAGGCCGCCGCATCATCTGCATCAGGAGGTAAGAAGATGTTCAGCAACTACGATCACAGCCGTCACCAGCAGGCCATAGAGCTCCAGACCCGCATGCAGCGCAAGGTGGCCACCGAGAGGCTGACGCGCCGCACCAAGTCCGCCCTGCGCTCGGAGGTAGCCGTTATGAGCCCGCAGAACGGCCGGCGGAGCCCACGCAGCCACACCCCGCTCAGCGCAAGTAGCCTTCCGTGAGCGCCACCCAGTACGCCGCCCCGCGCGTGAGGTTGCTCCGGTCGAAGACGAACTCCGGGTGGTGAACCATCTGCGTGGGGCCGTTGCCCACGAAGCAGTAGGTGCCGGGCCGCTCCTGCAGCATGAACGCGAAGTCCTCCGAGCCCAGGAAGGTGGGGCCCGGGTACACCACCTGCTCGTCGCCGAACGCTTCGCGGGCTATCCCGTACGCCTTGGCCGTCTCGTCCGCATCGTTGGTCAGCACGGCGCCAGGCACGCCCTCGCGGATCTCGTAGGTGCAGCCGTAGCCATCGGCGGCGGCCTTGGTGAGCGCCCGCACGCGGTTCAGCACCATCTCGCGGTCCTGCGGCGTAGTGGTGCGGATGGAGAGCCTGAGGGTGGCCTCGTTGGCCACCACGTTGCCGGCGTTGCCGGAAAGGAACGCGCCCACCGTGACCACGGCGCGGCTGGCGGGGGCCACGTTGCGGGCCACGATGCTCTGCAGCGACATGACCAGCGAAGAGCCCGCCACCACCGGGTCTATGCCCAGCTCCGGCATGGCGCCGTGGCTGCCCTTGCCCGTCAGCTTGATCTCCCAGTTGTCCACGGCGGCCATGACGTCGCCGTCCGTGAAGTAGAACTTGCCCAACTCCAGCCCCGGCATGTTGTGCATGCCGAACA
>CAYXUE010000141.1:0-2213 GCA_964467885.1 uncultured bacterium
CCCCACAGGTAGATCTCGGGGCGGGCGGTGTCGCCGGACCACTCGTAGCCTTCGGGCAGCTCGATGCCGTTCGCGAAGGGGTTGTCGGCCGGTATGCCGTAGGCCATGTCGCCCGCCGGGTTGTCCACGTCAAGGCGGAGGATGCTGCCCTTCAGCGTGGTCACGTCCTGGCCGTGGCCCATGGGCGGGTGCCCCTCGGCCACGTCGTTGGCCGCGCCGCCGTCACCGAGGCCAAGGTAGAGGTAGCCGTCGTTGCCGAAGAGCACCTGGCCGCCGTTGTGGTTCATCTGCGGCTGGTCGATCTCCAGCAGGATGCGCTCGCTGCTGGGGTCCAGGCCGGAGCCGTCCTCCAGCATGGTGAACTCGGAGAGGTGGGCGGTGTGGTTCCAGCCCTCGGGCGCACCTTCGCGCAGCGGCGCGCTGTAGTAGGCGAAAGCCCGGCCGTTGTCGGCGAAGTTCGGGTGGAACGCGAAGCCCAGGAGCCCGCGCTCGTCGTAGCCCGGGTCCAGGTCGACCACCCGGTCGGTGATGTCGAGGAACGGCGTGTCGTTCCTGGTGCCGTCCTGCTCGAGGACGTAGATGATGCCCGGGCGATCGACCACGAAGAGGCGTTCGTCGTTCGCGGGCGCGGTGAGCGTGACAGGCGAGACGAAGCCGTCGGCCACGAGCTCGAAGGTCAGGAAGTCGAAGGGACTGGCTTCCGCTTCGGTAGATGAGCTCTCCTGTGCCGTCGCGAACGCTAGTAGCAGCGCCGCCGCCAACACCAGGATGTATCGGATTCGAGGCATGGTTTCTCCTTCTGGACTCGGTTTCGGGATGCTGGCACGGTACTGGCGCACCGCGCTTAGTGCCCCCCTGACGGGCTGACTAGCGTCCCTGGCCTTCAGTCCTGTGGTCGGCCAACCCCGACTCACAGTTGCACGCACGCGCGAACGGCGCAGTGGTGCATGTGTGCGGAAGGACCTGTGGAACGCGCTCCCGCTGCCCGCTCCGGCTGTCCCCGGCCCCCTCCGACCGGGCTCCTCACTGGATAGACTCGGAGCATGAACGGTGGGCGCAGGACCTACGACGTGTTGGTAGTCGGGGCCGGCATCGTGGGCGCCGCGTGCGCCTTCCGCCTGGCGGAGCAGGGTCTGCGCGTGGGCGTGCTGGAGGCGCTGCCCGCGCCGGCCATGGGCTCCACCGGCAAGAGCGCGGCCGGCGTGCGCGTGCAGTTCAGCACCGCGGCCAACGTGCGGCTCTCCTGGGAGAGCATCCGGGAGTACGCCGAGTTCCCCCAGCGGTTCGGCCACGAGGTGGGCTACCGGCCTATCGGCTACCTGTTCCTGGTGCCGGAAGCCGCCTGGGAAGCGCACCTGGACGCCGTGGCGGTCCAACGAGGGGTGGGCGCCCCAGTGGAGGTCCTCACCCCGCACGAGGCGCAGCGCCTGGTGCGGTTCGACGCCACGGGCGTGCGGGGCGCCACCTTCGGACCCCGCGACGGCGTGGTCGACCCGCACGGCGCCACGCTGGCCTACCTGCAGCTGGCACGTGAACGCGGCGCGGAGTTGCGTACCGGCACCGAGTTCCTGAGCGCCGAGCGTGCGAAGGGCATCTGGCGCGTGAGGACCGACCGCGGCGACTTCGAGGCGCCCGAGATCCTCAACGCGGCGGGCGCCTGGGCGGGCGTGGTCGGCCGGCGCGCCGGCCTGGCCGTACCGGTGGAGCCGTACCGCCGCATGGTCTACGTGACCGGGCCCCTGCCCGACCCGCACTCCTACCCGCTGACCGTGGACGTGGCCACCGGACTCTGGTTCCGGAGCGAGGGGCAGCGTCTGATCATCGGCATGTCCAACCCGCACGAACCGCCGGGCTTCGTTGAGAGCGTCGACTGGGACTGGCTGGAGCCCACGCTGGAGGCAGCCATGAACCGCTACCCGTGGATGGAGGAGGTGACGCTCGACCGGCGCGCCAGCTGGGCCGGCTACTACGAGGTGACCCCCGATCACTGCCCCGTGCTGGGCCGGCCCGTAGGCGTGGAAGGCTGGATCAACGCCTGCGGCTTCTCGGGCCACGGCGTGCAGCAGGCACCTACCGTGGCTCGCCTGATGGCGGAGGAACTGCTGCAGGGGCGCGCCAGCAGCCTGGACATCACCGAGTTCCGCCTCGAACGGTTCGCGCCGTCCGCGCAGGGGGCGGGGCGGGCGGAGCGGCACATCGTCTAGCTGCGCTGC
>CAYXUE010000141.1:2313-3901 GCA_964467885.1 uncultured bacterium
GACTCCCCCTCGGATAGCGCCCTGTAGCGCAGGAGCAGTTCGGTGAGCTCCCGCTGCAGCTCCTTCGCCACCTGCCGCTCAAGGGGCACCTGCAGCCAGGTGGCCACCACGGCCGGTGACTCCGGTTGCAACTGCAGCTGCTGCAGGTCGAAGTCGTCCGGCGCGCGTTCGGGGGCGAAGTCGTAGTGCGTGGCGCCCTGCTCGTCCAGGAAGAGGCGGAAGCCCCAGGTGCCGTGCGACTCGGTCAGCCCCTTCATGGCCACCGTCTGCGCGCGCACCAGGCGTGCGTCCAGCTCCGCGTTCGTGCGCCGACGGCTCTCCTCCAGGTCCGCGGCGCTGGTGAGCGAGAAGGGCACGAAGAGGCCGTCGCCCTTGCTGCGGTAGTACTTCACCGGCCGGCCCGCCCGCGCCTCCTGGCGCGTGACCTCCAGGATGCCCAGTTGCAGCATGCGCTTAACGCGGTAGTGGGTGCGGTCCAGCGGTTCTCCCAGCAACTCCGCGGCTTCGGACACGGACGCTTCCCGCTCGAGGAACGGCCTGAGGAAGTAGCGGCCCTCGTCCGCGGCGAGGTAGGCCGCCGCCGCTTCGCTGGTGATCTTGTGCCAGGCCCGCGGCCGCGACTGTTCGCTCATGCTCCCAAGCCTACAACCGCCGGGCACCTACCTACTCGAGAACCGCCATATCGATTCCAGTAGAGGCGGTCGCATCATCTGACTCAGGAGGTAGGAAGATGTTCAGCAACTACGATCACAGCCGTCACCAGCAGGCCATAGAGCACCGGGACCGCATGCAGCGCCAAGTGGCCAGCGAGAGGCTCCTGCGCCGCACGCGGGCCGCCCTGCGCTTAGAAGCCGCCGTGCCCGCCCCGCAGGATGGGCGCACGGGCCCCCGCGGCTTAGGTTCGCTCAGCGCAAGTACCCTTCGGTGAGCGCCACCCAGTACGCCGCTCCACGTGTGAGGTTGCTCGTGTCGAAGACGAACTCCGGGTGGTGAACCATCGGCGTGGAGCCGTTGCCCACGAAGCAGTACGTGCCGGGCCGCTGCTGCAGCATGAAGGCGAAGTCCTCCGACCCCAGGTAGGTCGGGCCGGGGTACACGGCCTGCTCGTCGCCGAAGGCGGCCCGCGCTATCTCGTAAGCCTTCCGCGTCTCTTCCTCGTCGTTGGTCAGCACTGCGCCCGGCACGCCCTCGCGGATCTCGTAGGTGCAGCCGTACCCTTCAGCGGCGGCCTTGGTCAGGGACCTGACCCGGTTCAGGACCATCTCGCGGTCCTCCGGCGTGGTGGTGCGGATGGACAGCCGCAGGACGGCCTCGTTGGCCACCACGTTGCCCGCGTTGCCCGACAGGAAGGCGCCCACCGTGACCACGGCCCGGCTGGCCGGCGCCACGTTGCGCGCCACGATGCTCTGTAGAGACATGACCAGCGAGGAACCTGCTACCACCGGGTCCACGCCCAGCTCCGGCATGGCGCCGTGGCTGCCCTTACCGGTTAGCTTGATCTCCCAGTTGTCCACGGCGGCCATGACGTCGCCATCCGTGAAGTAGAACTTGCCCAACTCCAGCCCCGGCATGTTGTGCATGCCGAACA
>CAYXUE010000142.1:0-3761 GCA_964467885.1 uncultured bacterium
GTCTCCGGCAGTCTCACGTCGCATTACGCCGCGCGAGCCCTGACGCTGCTGGTGGCGCCGGAGGAGGTGGCGGTCAGGGCCCTGCTCGAGGGCGACTCCGCTGCCGTGCTGGCCCTGCAGCCCAGGCCGCAGGGCTTCCGGGGACGCTGGCTGCGCCTGCCGTCCGACCCCGTGGCTTACGGACAGCGGCTCTACGCCGCGTTGCGCGAACTGGACGGCGGCGAGCCGTCCGTGATCCTCATAGAGGACGTGCCGTACGGGGCGGCCTGGCTGGCCGTGCGCGACAGGCTCACGCGCGCCGCGGCGCGCTGAGGGCCCTTCAGGAACCCTGGGGGCGGACGGTCCGGCCCCGAGAAGTCCCTGGACTTACCTGCTAACCTGGGTCCCAGGAACCCACCAGGCGCTACCGACGTTCCGGCTGCTCGCCAGGACTTGCGCGTAAGCCGCCTGATTGGCTATACTCGGTAGGTTTCATACGCCCTCGGCCCGCAGCGCTGGGTCTAGGGCCAGTTTGTCGTGTGCTGCCTTCTAGGGCCGCGAACGACTTTCAGACCGCCAGTTAGTCCATAAGTCCTAGTTCGTGGCCTTGAGTCATAGAGAGCCGCGCCGAACCCAGGGCGCGAGATCAGCAAGAGGGAGTGATCGTTCTGCCAACCGTGAACCAGCTGCTCCGCAAGGGGCGCAACAAGATCGCCAAGAAGAGCAAGACGCCTGCGCTCAAGGGTTCGCCCCAGCGCCGCGGTGTCTGCACTGCCGTCAAGACCCAGACCCCGAAGAAGCCGAACTCGGCGCTTCGCAAGATCGCCCGTGTCCGCCTCTCCGGCGGCCAGGAGGTCACCGCGTACATCCCGGGCGAGAAGCACAACCTGCAGGAACACTCCGTGGTGCTCATCCGTGGCGGCCGCGTGAAGGACCTCCCGGGCGTGCGTTACCACATCGTCCGCGGCGCGCTCGACGCCCAAGGCGTGGGTGTGGGCCGTTACGTTCAGCGCAACCAGGGCCGTTCCAAGTACGGCACCAAGAAGCCGAAAGGGAAGTAAGCGAACATGGGACGCAGAAGACGCGCCGAGATACGCCGGTTGGAACCCGACCTGGTTTACTCCGACACCACCGTCACCGCCTTCGTCAACAAGCTCATGCGTGATGGCAAGAAGAACGCCGCCAGCCGGATCTTCTACGGTGCCTGCCGCCTGATCCAGGAGCGCAGCGGCCAGGAGCCCCTCAAGGTGTTCCGTCAGGCCCTCGACAACATCAAGCCGCGCATCGAGGTGCGCAGCCGTCGTGTCGGTGGCTCTACCTACCAGGTGCCCGTCGAGGTCATCCCCCGCAGGGCCCAGTCGCTCAGCCTCCGCTGGCTCGTAGCCGCCTGTGACTCCCGCCCGGAACGCACCGCTGTCGAGCGCGTCGCCGGAGAACTCCTGGACGCCGCTGCCGGTCGCGGTGGTGCCGTCAAGAAGAAGGAGGACGTCGAGCGCATGGCGGAAGCCAACCGCGCCTATGCCCACTACCGCTGGTAACCCTCAGGGTTCCCCCGAGTAGAGCTGGATCACGACGACTGTTATGAGCAAAGCCACTACCGCAACAGACCTAAGCAAGACCCGCAACATCGGCATCGCTGCCCACATCGACGCGGGCAAGACCACGCTGACGGAGCGCATCCTCTTCTTCACCGGCCGCATCCACAAGGTGGGCGAGACCCACGAGGGCGCGGCGCAGATGGACTGGATGGCGCAGGAGCGCGAGCGCGGCATCACCATCACCTCCGCCGTAACCCAGGCGTTCTGGCACGACACCCGCATCAACGTCATCGACACCCCCGGGCACGTCGACTTCACCATGGAAGTCGAGCGCTCCATGCGCGTGCTCGACGGTGCCGTGGCTGTCTTCGACGCCAGCCAGGGCGTCGAGCCGCAGTCCGAGACCGTTTGGCGGCAGGCCGACAAGTACCACGTGCCCCGCATCGCCTTCGCCAACAAGATGGACAAGACGGGCGCCAGCTTCCAGCTGGTGCTGGACTCCATGCAGGAACGCCTCGGGGCCGTGGCCGTACCGCTGCAGTGGCCCATCGGCGCTGAAGACACCTTCGAAGGCATGCTCGACCTGGTCGAGATGAAGGCCGTCTACTACCACGACGACCTCGGCCAGAACATCGAAGTCGTCGACATCCCCGCTGACCTGCAGTCCCTGGCGGAGGAGAAGCGCGCCGTCATGATCGAGCGCCTGGCCGACGTCGACGACGACGTGGCCATGCTCTTCCTCGAAGGCGAAGACGTGCCCGTGGACGTGCTGCGCAAGGCCATCCGCCGCGCCACCATCGACCTGGACATCTTCCCGGTCATGTGCGGCTCCGCGCTCAAGAACAAGGGCGTGCAGCGCCTCCTCGACGCCGTGGCGTACTACCTGCCCAGCCCGCTGGACATCCCGCCCGTCAAGGGCGTCACCCCCGGTGGGGAAGAAGCGTCCCGCCCCGCGGACGTGACCGCCCCGACGGCGGCGCTGGCCTTCAAGGTGGCCACCGACCCGTTCGTGGGTCGCCTCGTGTTCGTGCGCGTCTACTCGGGCGCCCTCACCTCCGGCAGCTACGTCTACAACGTCAGCAGCGGCCGGCGTGAGCGCATCGGTCGTTTGCTCAAGATGCACGCCAACTCCCGCGAGGAGGTGGAGACCATCGAGGCCGGCAGCCTCGGCGCCGTGGTGGGCCTCAAGGACACCTCCACCGGCGACTCGCTGGTGGACCCGGATCACCCCATCATCCTCGAGTCCATCGAGGTGCCCGAGCCGGTCATCACCGTGGCCATCGAGCCCGCCTCGAAGGCCGACCAGGAGAAGCTCACCAGCGGCCTCATCAAGCTGACGGAAGAGGACCCCACCTTCCGCGTGGAGACCGACGCCGAGACGGGCCAGACCAAGATCTCGGGCATGGGCGAGCTGCACCTCGACATCATCGTCGACCGCCTCAAGCGCGAGTTCCACGTGAACGCCAACGTGGGCGCCCCGCAGGTGGCCTACCGCGAGACCATCACCACTCCGGTGGACGTGGAAGGTAAGTTCGTCCGCCAGACGGGTGGCCGTGGTCAGTACGGTCACGTCAAGATCAAGGCCGAGCCCCTGCCGCGCGGTACGGGCAACGAGTTCGAGAACGTCGTGGTGGGCGGCACCGTGCCCAAGGACTTCATCCCCGCTGTGCAGAAGGGCGTGGAGGAAGCCATGCAGAGCGGCCCCCTCCTCGGCTTCCCCATCGTGGACATGAAGGTCTCGCTCTACGACGGCTCGTACCACGAGGTGGACTCCTCGGAGATGGCCTTCAAGATCGCCGCCTCCATGGCCATCCGTGAAGCCATGGCCAAGGGCAACGCCTCGGTCCTCGAGCCCATCATGCGCGTGGAAGCCACCACGCCCGAGCAGTACATGGGCGACGTCATCGGCAGCCTCAACTCGCGCCGTGGCCAGATCCAGGGCATGACCCAGCGCGGCAACGCGCAGGTGGTCGCCGCTCACGTGCCGCTGGCCGAGATGTTCGGCTACGCCACCGATCTGCGCAGCATGAGCCAGGGCCGCGCGACCTTCGCGATGTTCTTCGACCATTACGAACCGGTTCCGCGCAACGTCCAAGAAGAGCTTCTCAAGAAGTAAGCCCCCAGCTACTAACTACTAGGGATCAGGAGAAACGAGAATGGCAAAGGGAGTATTCGAACGCACCAAGCCCCACGTGAACGTGGGCACGATCGGTCACGTTGACCACGGTAAGACGACTACTACTG
>CAYXUE010000143.1:0-3651 GCA_964467885.1 uncultured bacterium
TCGCACGGGGTGTTCCTCACCACGCTGCCGCTGGCCACCATCACCCTGGGGCTGCAGACGTTGAAACCCGAGCTGGTGGAGGCGGCGCGCACCATGGGCGCCGCGGGCGGGGCCGTGTTCCGTACGGTGATCCTGCCGCACATCCGCCCGTACGTCATAGCCGGCTTCACCTTCGCCTTCGTGCTCTCATTGAACGAGTACATCATCGCGTACATGACGGTGGGCTTCACGGTCGAGACGCTGCCGGTGAAGATCTTCAACAGCCTGCGCTACGGCTACAGCCCCGTGATGGCCGCCATCTCGTTCCTCTTCTTCCTCGTGGCGGTGGTGCTGTTCGGCGTGGTGGGGCGGGTGGGCGACCTGCCGCGGCTGCTGGGGGCGGACGCCAAGGAGTGAGTGGGGGCCGCTACGCCGAGGGGTGAGCGGGGCGGTTGCGCCGCCCGCCCACCGGTGTCCGCGTGCCTGGAGCCGTTACGTATCCAGCCCCGCGCACTGCCCTTCCGCGTCGCCCTGCACGATGTTGCCGCCGCCCGTGGGCGGGGGCGCGTTGCCCTCGCACTGCAGGTTGCCGCCGATCTGGTTGTTGGTGATGGTGACGCCGCCCGTGTTCTCCTTCGGCTGCACGTCGCCGTCCACGGTGTTGCCCTCGATGGTGACATGGCCGCTGTTCTGCAGAGGCTGGATGTTCCCGCCCACGGCCACGCCCGTGATGGTGACGGTGCCGCCGCGGTCGTTCTGGACGTTGCCACCTATGGTTCCGCCCGATGCCTCCACCACTTCGGTCCTGAGGGTCTGCAGGTTGCCGTCCAGCTCCGCGCCGCCCAGGAGCACGGAGGCGGCCTCCTCGGCCTGGGCGTCGCCGCCGATGGTCACGGGCGCCCCCAGGTCCGCTACGTACTCAGCGTTGGGGTAAACCAGCACGTTGCCGTCAACGCGGCCGCCCTGCTGCTCCACGCGCGTGTTCGGTGCGAGAACGAGGTTGCCCTCGATGATGACGTCGTTGAACACGCAGTGGATGCCGGTGGGGATAGTGACGTCGTCGTCGAAGGTCTGACCGCTGATGACGCATGTCGTGCCGCCCTCGGCGGGGTCGGTGCCCGGCGGCACTGTGGAGGGCAGTTCCTCCACCCGGCCATCGCCGCCGCCGTTGGCGCCCATGCCGCAGGCGGCCAGGCCGAGAACCAGCAGGAAGGCGCCGATGGTTCGCGCCGTGCGGGTGGGGAGCGTGAGTCCCGCAGGGAGCGAGCCTCCTTGGCGTTGGGGGCCGTCGGACATCGAACGATCAGGGATCATGGCGTGACCTCCTGACCCGATTCTTCGCCCCGCGCCGGGCTGGCGGGGTGCAGACGTTACGGCCGCGGGGAGCATGGTGGGGGCATAATGTCGACTTCCGACCGCGCCAGAACGGACCGCCGCCTACCCCAGGCTGGCCTTCGCCGCGCGGCGCGCCTCGGTACGCAACGACACGGGCAGCACTCCCGCCAGGTCTAACTTGCTGGCGTCCACGAAGCGCTGCAGGTTCGCGAGGCCGCGCCCCAGTGCCTGTGCGAACGCGGCGTTCTTGCCCGTGGCGGCCTCCTCCAGCCAGAATCCCAGCACCTGCAGCGTGTTGCTGGAGCGGTCGAGTTTCATGTCGGCGCGGGCCACCAGTTCATCGCCCCAGAGGATGGGCAGTACGTAGTAGCCCCACCGACGCTTCTCGACCGGCTTGTATACCTCCCAGACGTACTCGAAGCCGAAGAGCCGGGCTGAGCGGCCGCGCGCGGAGACGGGATCGAGCGGCGCCAGGAAGGTGACGGCGTCCAGCGTGCTCTCGCCCAGCGGCTGCCAGGCGGCGGGCACGCGGTCCAGCATCAGCTCCTCCAGTAGCGGCAGGTCGGCGGGCAGCACGTAGTGCTTGCCCCGCTGCCCCTCCACGGCTACCTCCAGCACGCTGCCGTCATGCGCCAGTTCGCTTAGCAGTTCCCGGGCGGGGCCGGCGTGCAGGGCGCCGGGTACCGGATAGCTGCCGCGGTCGTCGCGTATGCCGTCGAAAGCCACGCCCTTCAGCATCATGAAGCGCTCCGTCTCGTGCGCCGAGGCCTCCGTTATGAGTTCGGGCGGCGCGATGCGCTCGGTGAGGTCGTAGACACGCTCGAAGCGCACGCGGTCGTGGATCATGGCCTCGCCGGTGCGCCACAGCTGGTAGAGCGCCACGGAGCTGTCCTTGCGGCCCCGGTAGCTGTCTACGCGCTTGCGGGCGGACATCTCGAAGTCGCGGTTCGAGATCGGCCCCTCGCTTCTCAGGATCTGGCGCATCTCGTCCAGCAGGCCGGGGTGCGCCGCGTTCCACGCCAGGAAGTCGGGATCATCGGCGGCGTCCACCTTGTAGCGCCGGAAGTAGGGCAGCTCCTCCATGGGGCGCACGGCCAGCCAGCCGCCCCAATCGAAGAAGAGGCGGCGGCCGTAGGCGTGCTTCTGCCACGCCTCCGGCTGGTAGTCGGCCACGCGGGCGTGCAGCATGAGGTCCTGGCTGCGCGCCACGATGTTGAGCGGGTCGAGCTGCAGGTGCTCCACGGCGCGCATGGCCTGCTCCACGCCCTCCTCGCCGGCCCAGCGCCTGCCGGGCCAGAGGCCCTGCCTGCCCAGTACGAAGCGGCGAGCGACACTGGCGGGTACTTTCAGCGGCGTGTTCGGCACTCACACACTATAGAATCCTAGTTAACCGTTGCAGTAGCTGGATTAGGTGGTACTTCCGTCCCTGGCTATCGTTCAGTACGGCTCCTATGCTGGCATGACCCGGCGCGCGGGCCTAGCGCGACGCTCCGAACCATCTCCTCGCAGCGAAGCCTCGGCTCGAGCGCCGGGGCCCTCCGATCCACATCTGCACCTGCGTCCGGCCACCAGTAGTGCGCCCGGCGCCGAAAGGAGACGTACGTGGCACGTTTCGATGGGAAAGTAGCGATCGTCACCGGTGGGGCCAGCGGCATCGGCCTCGCCACCGTGGAGCGCATGGCGGCCGAGGGCGGCACTGTCGTCATCACGGACGTCCAGGACGAGAAAGGTCAGGAGGCCGCGCAACGCCTCGTGGACCAGGGCTACAAGGCCAGCTACAAGCGCCTGGACGTGGTGAGTGAGTCCGACTGGCAGCGCGTGGTGGCCGAGGTGGTGAGCGAGCACGGCAAGCTCAACATCCTCGTGAACAACGCCGGGATAGGCGACAACGAGCCTATCGAGGTCACCACCAAGGAGACGTGGGAGAAGGTCATCGCCATAACCCAGACTTCCGTCTTCCTGGGCAGCAAGGCCGCGGGGGAGGCGCTGAAGGCGTCCGGTAACGGCGCCATCGTGAACACCAGTTCCATGTTCGGCATCGTCGGCGGTTTCGGCACCAGCCCCGCGTACCATGCGGCCAAGGGCGCGGTGCGCATCCTCACCAAGAGCATCGCGCTCGGCTGGGCGAAGGAGGGTGTGCGCGTGAACTCCGTGCACCCGGGCTTCGTCGATACGCCCATCCTGGGCGAGACCGACCGGAAGATGCTGGCCGACATAACCCCCATGGGGCGCCTGGCGCAGCCCGAGGAGTTGGCAGCCGTTATCTGCTTCCTGGCCTCGGACGACGCTTCGTTCGTGACCGGTTCCGAGTTCGTGGCGGACGGCGGGTACACGGCG
>CAYXUE010000144.1:0-3620 GCA_964467885.1 uncultured bacterium
ACCTCGACGGTGGCGCCCGCGGCTTCGAGCTTGGTCTTGATCTCTTCGGCCTCTTCCTTGCTGACGCCTTCCTTCACGACGCCGGCGGATTCGACCAGGTCCTTGGCTTCCTTGAGGCCCAGGTCCGTGATGGCGCGCACTTCCTTGATGACGTTGAGCTTCTTGTCACCAGCGCTCTTGATCGAGACGGTGAACTCGGACTGCTCTTCGGCAGCGGCGGCACCAGCGTCGCCACCGGCCACGGCGCCGGCCATCATCATGCCAGCGGGCATGGCGGCGGCGGCTTCCACGCCCCAGGTTTCCTTCAGTCCATCAACCAATTCCACCAGCTCGAGAACGGTCAGACCGCTCAGCTGGTCGATCACTGCTTGCTTATCGAAAGCCATCAGGCTCCTCCTTCTTCTTCCTTAAGTTTGTCTGCGTAGTTGTTGATCACTGTTGCCAGGTTCCGCTGCGGACCTTCCAGCACACCGACGAGTTGCTGCATCGGTGCGAGGAGCAGGCCCACCAGTTGCGACTGGACCTCCTGCTTGGTCGGCATCTTGGAGACGCGCTCCAGCGCGTCCTCGCCGAGGATGCTGCCCTCGAGGCGGCCGCCCTTGCTTATGGGCAGCTCCTTCGCGTGCGCCTTGGCGAACTCGGTGATGGCCTTGACTGGCGCAGCCATCTCCTCACCCACCAGGACGAGGGCCGTCGGGCCCTTGAGCACATCATCGAACCCCTCGACGCCCTGCTCCTTGAGCACGACGTTGATGAGGGTGTTCTTGGCGACGAGGAACCTACCGCCGGCCGCACGTACGTCGTTGCGGAGGCTCCCAAGCTCGTCAGCGGAGAGGCCCTGGTAGTCCACCAGGAAGAACGTCTTGGCATCGCCCAGCTGCTCGCGCAGATTGGCGACCGACGCATCGTTCCGTGGGTTGGCCATACTTACCTCTCTCCTACTAGTAGTTGATCCGGGTGTCACCCCGAACCGGCCGCGAAACGCTTGCTAAGGCTGGGCGCTCGCCACGGGGGCTCACGCACTTACCTTCACGTCTCGGCAGGATCTTTAAGCCCTGGCAGGCCCCTGCTGTCTCCAACGCCAGAGGTGCTAGCTTGCGCCGCGCACCGGGATGCCGATGATCAGGCCTCGGTGGAGGAGCCGCCGAGCGCCACACGGACGCTGGGCCCCATGGACGAGGTCAGGTAAAGGGTTCTGAGGTAGGTGCCCTTGGCCGTGTCGGGCTTGGCGGCCTCTACGGCGCTACGCAGAGCGGCCAGGTTCTCGCTCAGTTGCTCGGGAGCGAAGGAAGCCTTGCCGATGGGGGCATGCACCACGCCGGTCTTGTCCGAACGGAACTCGATCTGGCCCGCCTTGAGGGCGGAGACGATGCCGCCGATGTCGGGACCGACCGTGCCGGCCTTCGGGTTGGGCAGAAGGCCACGAGGGCCGAGGACGCGACCGAGCTTGGAGCCGATGGCGGCCATCATGTCCGGGGTGGCTACGACGGCGTCGAAGTCCATCCAGCCACCGAGGATGCGCTCGATGACTTCCTCGCCGCCGACGAAGTCGGCGCCTGCCGCTTCGGCAGCGCTGGCACCTTCACCCTGGGTGATGGCCAGCACGCGGACGGTCTGACCCGTGCCGTGAGGCAGAGCCACGGTGCCACGCACGTTCTGGTCGGACTTGCGAGGGTCCACACCCAGACGGAAGTGGGCTTCGATGGTCTCGTCGAACTTGGCGGTAGCCATCTCCTTCACGAGGCTGGCGGCTTCGCTCGGCTGGTAGGTCTTGTCGCGATCCACCTTCTCGGCGGCCTGACGGTAACGCTTGCCACGCTTAGCCATCAGTTCGGCGCCCCTTCCACGGTCACGCCCATGGAGCGGGCGGTGCCGGCGATGATGCGGGCGGCCGCGACTTCGTCAGCTGCGTTGAGGTCGGCCATCTTCTTGCGGCCGATCTCCAGGCACTGGTCCCAGCTGAGCTTGCCGACCTTGTCGCGGTGCGGTTCGCCCGAGCCCTTGCTGAGGCCCGCCGCCTTCTTGATGAGGAAGCTGGCGGGTGAGGTCTTGGTGGTGAACGTGAAGGAGCGGTCGCCGTAGATGGTGATCTCCACGGGGATCACGTCGCCGGCCATGGAAGCCGTGGCGGCGTTGTACTCCTTGACGAACTGCATGATGTTGGCACCGTACTGGCCTAGTGCTGGACCGACCGGGGGCGCCGGCGTGGCGGCTCCGGCAGGCAGCTGCAGTTTGACGATGCCCGCTACTTTCTTCGCCATGGTTCCTCCTTAGAGCTCCCCCACGTACATGGCTGCCGTGGGGTCCAAGCGCTTCGTCCGACTTAAGCGCACAGGTGTGCCTGGGCCCTCCTACGAAGACCCGGGCCTACCTACGCGCGAAGGACCTGCGAGAAATCGAGTTCGACCGGCGTTTCGCGGCCGAAGATAGATACTAGTACTTTCACCTTGCCGCGCTCCGGGTTGACCTCGGAGACGACACCGGTGAAATCGGCGAACGGGCCGGCGGTGACCTGAACCATCTCGCCGACGTTGAAGTTGACCTGCGCCTTGGGGGTCTCGCGGGAGCCGGTGACGCCGAGGGTGGCCAGCATGCGCGCCTCCTCATCGGGGCTGAGGGGGACGGCGTGAGTGGCGGTGCCTACGAAACCGGTGACGCCGGGGGTGTAACGCACCACTTCCCAGGCCTCGTTGGGCTCGTCGGGGTTGTCGCCCAAGTCCATCTGCACGAAGATGTAGCCCGGGAAGAGACGGTTGGGCTCGACCTTCTTCTCGCGGCCGGACTGCACCACCACTTCCTCGGTGGGCACGACGACCTGATAGATGCGGTCGGCCATACCCAACGCGCGGGCGCGGTTGAGGATGTTCTCCTTGGCTTTCTCTTCGTGTCCAACGTAGGTGTGGACCGCGTACCACTCGATGCTCATTGCATGCCCTCTAACTGACGATGACTAACCTTGCTGGTATCAGCCCTCGAGGCGTGAGGCCTCAAGTTATGAGCCCGATCAGGTTGCCGAGCGTGAGGTCGGCGACGAACAGGAACAAGGCGGTGATGACCACGAAAAGCAGGGTGGCCTGCGTGGCCTGGAGGACCTCTTTACGGGTCGGCCAGGTGACGCGGCCGAGCTCGGCGCGCGAGTTCCGGAGATAGGTTCCCAAGCCCTTGAACACCCGGTTACACCTTCACTTCTCTATGGACGGTGTGCTTCTTGTCCCAGGGGCAGTACTTCTTGAGCTCCAGCTTCGCCTGCGTGTTGCGACGGTTCTTGTTCGTCGCGTAGTTGCGGCGCTTGCACTCCGTGCACTCCAGGAGCAGTTTGATTCGAACGTCACTGGCCATTTGGCCTCCCAATCAGACTAGACATCGTAGCAGATGCCTGGTTGTTACGTAAAGCTTGCAGCTTACGGGCATCCCGTTCTCCGCAGCGGTGCCGAGGGGCTGGAACCCGTTGGGATCTCCGCCACCTCGGCACTGGTTATCTCTCGGTTGGCTGCGCCGTAACTGACCAGGGGCCGGGACGCTTCCCTACCGCTACGGCGAGAGGAGGTACGTTACGCGGTCTCGCTTACTTGGTCACGGCGGTCACGACACCCGCACCCACCGTACGACCACCCTCACGG
>CAYXUE010000145.1:0-3604 GCA_964467885.1 uncultured bacterium
GACAAGCGCGTGCTGGTGGCCACGGACTGCCTGAGCGAGGGCATCAACCTGCAGTCGCACTTCGACAGCGTGCTGCACTACGACCTGAGCTGGAACCCTACCCGCCACGAGCAGCGCGAGGGGCGCGTGGACCGCTACGGCCAGCCGCGCGAGCGCGTGCTGGTGCGCACCATGTACGGCACCGACAACCAGATCGACGGCATCGTCCTCGACGTGCTGCTGCGCAAGCACCGCACCATCCGGACCAGCCTGGGCATCAGCGTGCCGGTGCCGACCGACTCCGACCAGGTGGTGGAGGCGATCTTCGAGGGGCTGCTGCTGCGCGGCCTCGCCAACCGCAGCGCCGAGCAGGGCGTGCTCTTCGCCGACCTGGAGCAGTACCTGAAACCCAAGACCGCCGACTTCAACCGCCGGTGGGACGCGGTGGCGGAGCGGGAGCGCCGCTCCCGCACGGTGTTCGCGCAGGAGACCATCAAGGTCGACGAGGTCGCGCGCGAGCTCGAAGAAGCCAAGGCGGCCGTGGGCGGCGCCGAGGTGGTGCAGCGCTTCGTGACCGACGCCGTGCGGGCGCACGGCGGGACCGTCAGCCCGGACCGCTTCGGGGCGCTGGGGTTCGACCTGCAGTACGCCCCCGAGGCGCTGCGCGAGAGCGTGAAGGCCGAGCGGCTGACGGCGCGCTTCGAGCTTCCGGCGCGCGACGGCGAGACCTACCTCAGCCGCACGCACCCCTTCACCGAGGGCCTGGCCAGCTTCGTGCTGGACACGGCCCTCGACCCGCTAGCCGACGGCAAGGCCAAGCGCGCGGGCGCCATGCGCACCCGGGCCGTAGCCACCCGCACCACGCTGCTGCTGGCCCGGCTGCGCTACCACGTGACCACCACCAAGGGGTCCGAGACGTGGCAGACGCTGGCCGAGGAGACGCTGCCGCTGGCGTTCGCTGGCGCTGGCAGTGAACGTCGCTGGCTGGAGTTCGCGTCTGCAGAGCCGCTGCTCCACGCGGAGCCGGCGGGGAACCTGGCGCCGGTTCAGGCACAGCAGTTCGTGGAGGCCGCGACCGCGGACCTGGGCGACCTGGCTGGCTACCTGGCGGACCTCGCCCACGAACGCGCCGAGGGGCTACTGGACGCGCACCGGCGGGTGCGCACCGCAGCGGGCGCCAAGGGCCTGCGCTACGCGGTCGAGCCGCTGCTGCCCGTCGACGTCCTCGGGATCTACGTCTTCCTCCCCCCAGCACCGGGTGTCGCATGAAGGACAACGCTTTCGCCACCACCATCAAGACCGAGGGGGCGCTGCTCCCCGCCGACTTGCTACGCCGCGTCCAAGCGGGCGACCGGACGCTGCCCGCCCTCACGCCCGAGGCCTACCACCTGCCGGGCGGGATGCGCCTCAACGAAGCCGCCAGCCGCGCCTGGAACGCCCTCCTCGGCGCCTGGACGGCCTTCCAGGAGGCGCGCGAGCGCCTGCCCGAAGGCGACCTCGGCACCACGGTCACGCGCGAGCGCTGGCTGCTGCCGCTCTTCCAGGAGCTCAACTACGGCCGCCTCCAGGCGCGGACCGCGGTCGAGATCGACGGCAAGAGCTACGCCGTGTCGCACGGCTACGGGCACGCGCCCGTCCACCTGGTGGGCTGCAACGTCGACCTCGACAGGCGCACGCGCGGCGTGGCGGGCGCCGCCACGGCCAGCCCGCACTCCCTGGTGCAGGAACTCCTGAACCGCAGCGACGAGCACCTGTGGGGTGTCGTCAGCAACGGGCTGCGGCTGCGCGTGCTGCGCGACAACAAGAGCCTCACCCGGCAGGCGTTCCTCGAGTTCGACCTCGAGGCGATGATGGAGGGCGAGCAGTACTCCGACTTCGTGCTGCTCTACCTCCTGCTCCACCAGAGCCGCCTGGAGAGCGACAAGCCCGAGGAGTGCGTGCTCGAGCAGTGGTCGCGCGAGGCCGCCGAGACGGGCGCCAGGGCGCTCGACGGCCTGCGCGACGGCGTGGAGCGCGCCATCACCGCGCTCGGCAAGGGCTTCCTGCGCGGCGGCAACGGCGAGCTGAAGCGCAAGCTGCAGGAGGGCGAGCTGTCGCCCCAGGACTACTACCGGCAGCTCCTGCGCCTCGTCTACCGCCTGCTGTTCCTGTTCGTCGCGGAAGACCGGGACCTGCTCCACGTCCCCGGCGCCAGGGCGGAGGCGCGTGAGAGGTACCGGCACTACTCCACGCAGCGGCTGCGGGAGCTGGCGGCGGAGCTGCGCGGCGGACGTCACGGCGACCTGTACGAGGCGCTCAAGGTGGTGATGCGGGCGCTTGGCAGCGGCGGCGAGCCGCGCCTCGGCCTGCCCGAGCTGGGAGGCTTCCTGTTCGCGGAGCGCGCGCTTCCCGACCTGAAGGGCGAGAGCCTGCCGAACGCCTACCTGCTGCAGGCGGTGCGGGCGCTGGCCTACACCAATACCGACGGGGTGCGGCGCCCGGTCGACTACAAGAACCTCGGCTCCGAGGAGCTCGGCAGCGTCTACGAGAGCCTGCTCGAGCTCCACCCCGAGGTGGACGCCTCCGCAAGCGACTTCGAGCTGAAGTCGGCCGCAGGAAACGAGCGTAAGACGACCGGCTCGTACTACACGCCCGCGAGCCTCATAAGCCTGCTCCTCGACTCGGCGCTGGATCCCGTCGTCGACGAGGCCGTGCGCGGCAAGGACCGGGAGGACGCGGAGCGCGCGCTCCTCGACCTTAAGGTCGTGGACCCTGCCGCTGGGAGCGGCCACTTCCTGATCGCGGCCGCCCAGCGCATCGCCAAGCGCCTCGCCGCCGTGCGGACCGGTGACGACGAGCCTGCGCCCGACGAGGTACGGCGCGCGCTACGCGACGTGATCGGCAACTGCATCTACGGCGTGGACGTGAACGAGATGGCAGCCGAGCTGTGCAAGGTCGCCCTGTGGATGGAGGCAATGGAGCCTGGCAAGCCGCTCACGTTCCTCGAGCACCACATCCGGGTCGGCAACAGCCTCTACGGGACCACCAGGAAGCTCGTGGGGTCGGGTATCCCCGACGCCGCGTTCGACCCGATCGAGGGGGACGACAAGAAGTACGCCTCGGGCGTGAAGCGACGCAACCGCGAGGAGCGCGGCGGCCAAGGGGCCCTGTTCGACTCCGCGCCCAGCGCTTCGGCAACGGCCCTCGCCACGGCCTTCACGGAACTGTCAAACATGCCTACGGACACGCCCGAGCAGGTGCAAGCTAAGCAGGCGGCCTACGAGCGGTTGCTGGAGGACGAGCGCCTGGCCCGGGAGCAGCTCGCCCACGATGCCTGGTGTGCGGCGTTCGTGTGGAGAAAGGTAGAAGGGGCGCCCCTGCCTGTCACGACCGGCACGATGCGGCGGGTCCTGCAGGCCGGAGCGCTCGACGAGGACCGGCGTCGCGAGGTCGAGCGGCTCGCAACCTTGTACGGCTTCTTCGCCTGGGAGCTGGCCTTCCCAGAGGTGTTCGGGGGCGAGAGGAGCGGCTTCGACGTCGTGCTCGGCAACCCACCGTGGGAGCGCGTCAAGCTCCAGGAGAAGGAGTGGTTCGCCGCACGCGACCCGGCCATCGCCAACGCCCGCAACGCCAGCGAACGCGGCCG
>CAYXUE010000146.1:0-3574 GCA_964467885.1 uncultured bacterium
GCCCCAGAAGCGCTCCGGATCATCGATCGACTGCCTGTAGAGGCGCTCGTACTCGGAGGCGTCCGAGATGTTGGCCTGCTCAAAGAAGGCCCGCGACGGCCTGAACTGCCTGGTCTCCTGCAGAACGGAGTCGATGCTGTCGGTCATTATTCCTCCAACGGTGCTAAGAACGGGGCATCCAACGAAGACGCCCGGGTCGGTAGAGCACGGCGCTTCCGCCGGCACCTCAGGGCGGCTCTGCGGAGGCGAGGCGCTCCAGGAAGAGCGCTCCCAAGTAAGAGCCTAGGGTCCACCTGGAGCATAGCTCAGGGCCAGGGGAGTGACAACGCGTAGAGCGGCCGGGAAGCCACACGGTCACGGGCCCGGCGCTGGGCGGCTAGGCCGCCTCCTGCCGGGGCCGCCTGCCCCGGCGCGGCAGGCGCCAGAAGGAGGGATCGAACAGCACGAAGACGGTGACCACCTCCAGCCGCCCGGCGAACATCAGGAAGGTGAGCATGGCGCGGCTGCCGGGGTGCAGGATCTCGAACGTGCCCAGCGGCCCAATGGGCCCGAGGCCGACGCCGGTGTTCCCCAGGCACGCTATGGCCGCGGTGAAGGCGGTCTGCAGGTCCTCGCCCAGGAAGACCAGGGTCAGGGTGCCGGCCACGAACAGCGCCAGGTAGAGGGTGAGGAACGCCACCACCGAGCGCATGACCTCCTCGGGCACTATCCGCCTGCCCACGCGCACGGGCAGCACCGCCCGGGGGTGGAGGGCGCGCCGCACCTCTCGGACCCCGTGCTTCACGATGATCAGCCAGCGCGCCACCTTGACGCCCCCGCTGGCGGAGCCCGCGCTGCCGCCCACGAAGAGCAGGAGCACGAGGACGGCCTGGGCGGGCAGGCCCCAGGCCGTGTAGTCGGCCGTGGCGAAGCCGGTGGTGGTGGTGATGCTCACCGCCTGGAAGAGGCCGTGGCGCAGCGCCTCCAGGCCGCTGTACTCCGTGCCGATCAGCAGCGTCAGCAGGAGGCCGGCGATGAGCACGATGCCCAGGTAGGCGCGCAGCTCGGCGTTGCGGAAGAGGGTGCGCGGTTGACCGCTGACCGCGCGGTACAGCAGGGGGAAGCTGATGCCGGCCAGGAGCATGAACACCAGCGCCACCCACTGGGCGGAGGCCGTGTAGGAGGCCATGCCGAACGGCACCGGCGAGAAGCCGCCCGCCGAGATGGCAGCCAGCGCGTGCGCCACGGCGTCGAACGTGCTCATGCCCGCCAGAACGAATCCCACCGCCGCCACCACCGTGAGGCCCGTGTAAACGCTCACTACCAGGAGGGCCGTACTCCGCAGGCGCGGCGCCAGGCGCTCCTCGGTGGGGCCGGGGGTCTCGGCGTAGAAGAGCTGCCGGCCCGCGATGGCCAGTTGTGGGAACACGGCCACGAACATGACGACTATGCCCACGCCGCCCACCCACTGCGAGAGCGCGCGCCACATGATCAGGCTGATGTCCACCCTGCTGAGGTCGACGATGGTGGTGGCGCCCGTGGTGGTGAAGCCGCTCATGGCTTCGAAGAGCGCGTCCACCGGCCCGAAGCCGCCGGCGAACAGGTAGGGCAGCGCGCCCACCGCGGGCATGAGCAGCCAGGTCAGCAGCACGCTGGCTAGCGCCTCGCGGGGGCTAGGTTCGGCGTTGGGCGAGCCCCTCAGCCGCAGGAGCACCCCGCAGGGCAGCGCCACGGCCAGCATGGCCAGGAACCCCAGGCTGCTCTCGCCCAGCACCGCCGCGTAGATGGCGAAGCCGGCGCCCGCCACGGCCATGGCCGTCATGGCCGTGCCCAGCATGTAGGGCAGGAAGCGGCCGCGCAGGCGCCAGCCGTTCTCGCCTCCCGGGCCACGCAGCAGCTCGCTCCAGTGCGGAGAGCGGCCGCTGGTGCCCGGTGCGGGGTTCATGGCCGGATCTTCTCCGGGGTGCCCACCTGGTCGAGCCACGCCTCCAGATCGTCCACCTGATCCGGCGTGGTCACCAGGAAGAGGTGATCGCCCGGCTCGACCTGCGTGAGGCCCGTGGGCACGAACACCTTGTTGCCGCGCTCGATGGCGCCTATGAGTACGGCCTCGGGGGTGCCGAGATCCATCACCCGGCCTCCGGGCGCGTCGGGCGGGTAGATGGCCTCCGTCACCTCCGCGTAGTCCTCGATGGAGGCGATATGTTCGACCTCGTCCACGTGCAGCCAGTTCACCACCTCCTGCACGGCCACCGCGCGCGGCGTGAGCGGCGCGTCTATGCCGACCCTCATGAAAGCGCGCCGGTTGCGCGGCCGACCCACGCGCGTGACCACCTTGGGGATCCGCAGCTGCTTGGCGAGCAGCGATACCAGCAGGTTCTTGCCGTCGTCGTCCGTGACAGCCACCATCACGTCGGTGTCCTCCACCCGCTCCTGCTCGAGCAGCTCCAGGTCCGTGCCGTCGCCCCGCAGCACGAGAGCGCTGGGCAGCCACTGTACGAGCTTCTGACAGCGCGCCTCGTCATCCTCGATGATGGTGAGGCCGTAGTGGTACGGCTCCAGGTACTCGGCCACCATGAAGCCCACGTTGCCGCCGCCCACGATGGTGACCCGCTGGGAGCGCTGCCTGGGCGCGAAGCTCTTCTGCAGGGCCTTCATGCGCTCGGTGGTGCCCATGAACACCACCCGGTCGCCCGGCTGGAACTGCGTGGTGCCCACGGGGATGCTGAAGGCGTCATCGCGGATGGCGCCCACCGCCAGCACGCCTTCGGGCAGCTGGAGGCTGGCTAGGGGCGTGAACATGTAGGGGTCGCCCTCCTCCAGCACGTACTCCAGCATGGTCACGCGCCCCTTGGCGAAGCGGGCGCTGTCGATGGCGCGCGGCACGCGCACTATGTCCGCGATCTTGTGCGCCAGGATGCGCTGCGGCCAGAGCACCCTGTCGATCAGCAACCCCACGGACTCGAAGGCGCCCTCGCGCTTGAAGGCGTCCACGTAGCGCTGCCGGGCCACGAAGGCCAGCGTCTGCTTGGCGCCCAGCCCCTTGGCCGCCAAGCAAGCCAGCACGTTGACGTCGTCGTTGTTGGTGCAGGCTACGAAGGCGGTGGCCTGCTCCACCCCGGCCGCCCGCAGGTCCTCGGGGTCGGTGCCGTTGCCCTGCAGGAAGCGCACGTCGAGGTTAGCGAACTCCTCCTCCCGTTCAGGGTCCTGATCGATGACGGTCACGGCGTGAGAGCGGTGTAGAGCTTCCGCTATCAGCGAGCCGACCTCACCGCCACCCACGATGATCACGTTCATGGTTGCGTAGTTTACGCCCGCCGGCGCCTCCGGAGCGAGACAGCGCCGCATGCCAGGCACCAGGCGAGGAGCGCCAGCGGCAGCCAGGCGCCGTATCGCACCCAGAGCGTGGCGCCCTGGCGCAGCTCGAACTCCGCCACCAGTGCGCCCGGCTCCCGGCGGGGCAGCTCGCTCACCACGCGGCCGAAGGGGTCGACGCTGGCGGTGATGCCGTCATTCCCGGCGCGCAGCAGCCAGCGGCGGGTCTCGATGGCGCGCATGCGGCCCATGTCGAAGTGCTGCCGCGCGCCGTTGCCCA
>CAYXUE010000147.1:0-3563 GCA_964467885.1 uncultured bacterium
CGATGGAGACGATACCGGCCAGGATGTACATGACCAGCGTGATCACCTGCAGGTAGCCCTTGATGGGGCGCTGCACCGCCTGCGGGGTGCGGGCGTAGATGTCGCCGAAAGCGTTGATGAGCGACACCAGCGCGCGGGTGATGGCGATGACGACCAGCACGGCGATGACGCGCTGCAGGGCGAGCGCGATCCCATCCGGCAACGCCGGCAGGTAAGGCAGACCCGCCCGGACGATGAGGAGCGGCACGAAGTGCGACAGCTTGTAGAAGAAACGCCGATCCTGGAGGGCGTCGTCCCACTTGTTGGTCGATCTGGCGGTGGCGCGGTGCAGGGAAGCGATGAGCAAACGCCGGGTGAGGATGAAGCCCAGGTAGGCAGCCACCGCGAGGATGGCGGCCACAACGACGGTGGCCAACAGCGGCTGCGCCGTAGCCCACTCCTGCAGCACCGTACCCACGTAGCCGGGTAGCGGAGTCGGGTCGAGTAACTCGGTCATATGCCAGTGACCATAACGTGCCGGCGTCACGGTCAGGAAAGGCCGCCCAGCCGCGTCGGCCCTGCGCCCCAGGAGGTGCGGCGCGCCGCGGGAACGCCCTCCAGCCCGGCTAACATGGAGCCAACATGCGAGCCTCACATCACGCCAGCCCGCGCAACCGCAGCCGGGTCATCCTTCTACTAGCCGCAGCTCTCGCCGCCTTCTCGCTCTTCGGCGCCACGCAGGCTCAGGCACCCTCGTTCGGCGTCTCCGTCATCCCCTTCACCGGCGGTTGGCCCGAGGGCATGCTCACGGTGCGCGTGCCGTTCTACACGTACGAGACCAACGAGGGCCCGCTGGTGCTGGCCGGCCGCCTCGACATGAGCGCGCCCCTGAACTTCAGGGGCCTGCCGCGCATCGGTCTCTCCGGCACGGGCCTGTTCACCAGCCACGACATGTTCCAACCCTACTTCGGCGCGGGCGCGGCACTGGGGTGGGTGGGCCCGCCCGAGGCCCAGTCCATCTACGTCACGCCTACGCTCCTGGGCGGCGTGCGCTTCCCGCTGACCGAGATCGTCTCGGCGCAGGCGGAAGCCATCGTGGCGCCGTTCATGGGCCGGCTATCCGTAGGCGTGGGGGTCGAGCTGGCCGTCAGGTGACGGCCGTGGCGGTCGTCGGCAGCTCCGGCTTCAGCCTTAGAGGAACGGTCTGACCTCGACCATACGGTTGCAGGCCTTGGAGCCCTCAGTAGCCAGCCTCAGGGCGGTCTCTTGGTCGGGCGCGTCGATCACCCAGAAGCCGCTGACGTAGACCTCGGACGCCTGGAAGGGCCCGGACGTGACCTGCGGTTCGCCCTCGCGGGCATCGATGACGGTGGCGGTGTCGGGGCTCCCCAAGCCCGCGGCCATGATCCAGTGTCCACCTGCCCTCAAGCGCTCGTTGAAGGCGTCTATGGCGGTCATCTCGTCCCCGCTGGCGGTACCGGTGGCCCGGTCTAGCACTGCTATGAAGAGCTTGGGCATAGATCAGCTTAGCCCTCTTCGGGCGTACGCATCTAACCGCTCAGATCTGCCGCCAGATCACCCGGCGTCATCTGCGCTAGCGTCTTCCTCGGTGGCCGCAACATCGTCGCCCTCGCTCGTCGTGGTTGCATCCAGCGACTCAGGCTTATCCGACTCCGACTTATCCGCTGGCGCGAACGCTCCCGAACTGCCGATGGCTATACCGAAGATCATGCCGATCGGAATACCGAGGCCGACGTTGCCCATCGCAACTCCGATCCCGGCGCCGACGGCCACGCCGAGCGCTATACCGATCGCTAGGCTCCTTCTTCGCTTCTCCTCCATCCGCCAAGGATAGCCGACGGCTGCCCCGCCCCCGCGAGGGGCGGGTGGACGAGCGCTCCTGCCGGGACATGCGGCGAGCCCCTAGCGCTGAGCCTCCGGCCCGCTTATCGTGCTGCATCTCCAGATCTGAACGGTGGCGGTAAGGAGCCGGTGGTCATGTCAACGAACGAATCCGGAACACAAACCCTCATGCGCCGCCATCTGGTCGTCGTGCACCCGTCGCGTCCGGCGGTGCTCGTGGACCGCTCCCCGGCGGGCGTGCTCCGGCTGCCGTTCCAGGACGAACCGGACGGCGACCCCCGGCAGGTGGGCGCCATCGCGGGGCGACTTGGTACCGGCTTGGAACTGGCCTCGCTGGGCGAGTTCGGCGCCTGGTGGCCGGAGCCAGACCGCGCGGTAGATGGCATCGAGAGTGAGTACCTGATGTTGTGCGAGTTCCGCGAACCGCCCGCGGAGGCGGAGCTGGAGCGGTACGACTGGAGCACCAGCGAAGGCGACGTGGAGCTACGCCCCGAACTCGAGGAAGCCTTGGCGGAGCTGTTCCGCTGGTTGGCGGACCCCGCAACCCCGGATGGCGACTCGCAGATCGCGCTGCTGCCACCCCACTGCCTGCCGGGCGCCACCGCCGCACTGGACCGGGTCCTGAGAGGCGCCCTCATGCCGGAACCCACGGCAGGCTCGGGCAGCGCCCCGACTCCCTACTCCGGACTCTCCGGCTTCGAACAGCTGCAGGCTTGGGTGCTCTCCAACGTCTGGCTAAGTGACGGCGAGGTGGCTAAGGTCACGACCCCGCTGTGGCCGCAGGAGCCCGCCGTCACTGAGTTGCTTCACACCTGGGCGCCGACGGCCGTGCCGCCCGTGCTGGCTAGGGGCGAACTCAGCGTCCCCGGAGCGGGGCGCCCGGCGCCCTGGATGCTGTCGCGCCGCTACCGGCCGGCCTCACCGGAGCGAGAGCCCGCCTCCGCCGCGGTGCTCGAGGCGCTCGCGCGGCTACAGGCGATCGCCGTGGGGCGGGAGCACGAACTACTGCAGGCAGGAGCCCCAGAGCGCGGGCCGCTGACGGTGGCGGGTGAGCTCGGCATCCTGTGGGAGGAGGCCGCCCGGGCGGGGCTATCAGCGGCGGAACTCTCCCAACTGCCCCGCCTCGAGGAGTGGCTGGTCCGCCGGCTGCGGGCACTTGCTGCCGTGGCCCCCAGCTTGCTCACCCACGGCGACCTTCATCCTGGCAACGCCCTCGATACTCTCGACATGGTGCCTGAGCTACGGCCTGGGGAAGCGCATTCTGGCCGGTCAGGCACGGGGACCGGCATGCACGGACCTCGCACCGTCATATTCGACTGGACGGACGCGGCCCTCGCGTGGCCGGGTGTCGACATCCTGACCATGGCCCCGCACGGCTTGAGCCGGGAACAACGGCCGGCCGACCTGCTCGTGGTGAAGGGCGAGTACCTGAACGCCGCCCGTGCCGCCTTCGGTCATCCGGACCATGCGGAACTCCTGCGGGCCATCGAGGCTTCGGTGGACGAGGGCTTGGAACTCGCTCTCGTCTATCACGCGGTCTCGTACGCCCACATCGTGCGCAGCGTGCCCGAGAAGCAGAAGCCGTTCGTCGGCTCGCGCTTCCTCGTCAGAAGCGTCAGGCAACTGCTCGAGCAGTTGGAGAAAGCGCCCGCCTAACGAACGCGCCGCAGCGTAGCGAGCAACGCCCGGTGGTCGCTGCCCGCGCCGTCCAACTCCGTCAG
>CAYXUE010000148.1:0-3545 GCA_964467885.1 uncultured bacterium
GATCCCATCGGCAGCCCCATGCGCCTGCACCGCCACCAGGTCGAAGCGATCGACGTGGCGCGTGGCGGTCATGACTACGTGGTCACGACCGGCACGGGTTCGGGTAAGAGCCTGACGTACATCATCCCCATCGTCGATCACGTCCTACGCGCCGGCAGCGGAAAGGGCCTGAAGGCGATCGTGGTTTACCCGATGAACGCCCTGGCAAACAGCCAGGAGGGGGAGCTGGAGAAGTTCCTCGTGAAGGGCTTCGACAAGCCGCCGGTGACGTTCAGGCGCTACACGGGCCAGGAGTCGCACGAGGAGAAGCAGGAGATCATCCAGAACCCGCCCGACGTGTTGCTCACTAACTACGTGATGCTCGAGCTGATCCTCACGCGCCCGCAGGAGCGGCGCCTGGTCGAGGCGGCCGAGGGCTTACGGTTCCTGGTGTTCGACGAGCTGCACACGTACCGCGGCAGGCAGGGCTCCGACGTGGCCATGCTGATCCGACGCATTCGCGAGCGCGTGGGCGGGCCCGAGCTGCAGTGCATCGGCACATCAGCCACCATGGCCAGCGAAGGCACCCTGGCCGACCGGCAGGCCAAGGTTGCCCAAGTGGCCAGCCGCATTTTCGGCGTGCCGGTCACCGCCGAGCACGTGATCGGCGAGACCCTGCAGCGCGAGACGCCCGAGCTGGGCTTCGGTCAGCCCGCAGAACTCGAAGCACTTCGCGACGACGTCATCGGGCACGCGCGCTTGAAGGAACTAAGCCACGCTCAACTAAAGACGACGGCGCTCGCGTCGTGGATCGAGACGACCTTCGGCGTGACCCAGGAGCCCGGCACCGGCCGGTTGGTGCGCGCCCTACCGCGCCGCCTGGGTGGTGAGAACGGCGCAGCGGAAGAGCTGGCTAGGCTCACGGGACTGGAACCGGAAATGTGCGAGCGGGCGTTGAGGAGCACGCTCTTAGCGGGCAGCGAGGCTCGTGACGCGGCGAGCGGCCGCCCGCTGTTCGCGTTCAGGTTGCACCAGTTCATCAGCAAGGGCGACGCGATCTACGCCACCGCCGAGGACCCGGCGCAACGGCACGTGACGATGGACGCCCAGCAGTTCGCGCCCGGTCGTGACCGCGAAGCGCTGCTGCTACCGCTGGCGTTCTGTCGTGAATGCGGCCACGAGTACTACACGGTCTGGCGCGACCCGGCCACCGAGCGCTTCTCGGCCCGGCGCCTGGCTGACTCCAAAGGGGAGGCGGGCCTCACTGCGGGCTTCCTGTACGCCAGCGAGGACCGGCCGTGGCCGGAGGAGGACTCGGACGACTACTACGCCCGGCTCCCCGACGACTGGCTCGAGGAGCGTGACGGCCAGACCAGGCTGCGCTCCCACCGGCGAGGCGACCGGCCGCTCACGGTCTCCGTGCTGCCGGACGGCCGTCAGGGTCCGGGCGGCAAGACCTACCAGTTCGTCTCGGCGCCGTTCAAGTTCTGCTTGGCGTGCGGGGTGACCTACCCGGGGCGCCAGGGCGACTTCTCGAAGCTGAACGTCTTCTCCAGCGAGGGCCGGGCGACCTCCACCACCATCCTGAGCCTGTCGGCGGTGCGCCGGTTGATGGAGTCGGACCTGGACGCTGAGGCGCGCAAGCTGCTCTCGTTCACCGACAACCGGCAGGACGCGGCGCTGCAGGCGGGGCACTTCAACGACTTCGTCGAGGTCGGGTTGTTGCGCGGCGCGCTCTACCAGGCGGCTTACGAGGCGGGCGCGAACGGCCTACAGCACCACGAGGTGGCGCAGAAGGTCTTCGGCGTGATGAACCTGGAGTTCGAGGAGTACGCCGCCGACCCCACCGTGTTCCTGGCCGCGAAGCGCCAGACGGAGGAGACCTTGCGGGACGTGCTGGCGTACCGCATCTTCCAGGACCTGAAGCGCGGCTGGCGCCTGAACGCCCCCAACCTGGAGCAGGTAGGCCTCCTCGAGATCCGCTACCAGGACCTGGAGGAGCTGTGCGCAAGCGACGAGTACTGGCGGGGCCTGCACCCGGCGCTTTCGGGCGCGACGCCCGAAGCGCGCTACCGGGTGGCGAAGGCGCTGCTGGACCTGATGCGCCGCAGCCTGGCGATCAAGGCCGATCCGCTCGACAAGGACTTCCTCGAGCAGCTCAAGGCGCGGAGCGGCCAGCGCCTGACGGGCGACTGGGCGCTCAACGAGCGCGAGCGCCTGGAGTACGCCAGCGTGGCGCTGCCGCGCGCCCAGAGCAAGGGCGACACGCGCGAGTGGGTCTACCTCTCGGGCCGCGGCGGCTTCGGCCGCTTCCTGCGGCGTGACGGCACGCTGCCGCACCTCGCCGAGCGGCCGAGCATCGAGCAGACCGAGGTCATCATCTGCGAGCTCTTGAAGATCCTGCAGCGGGCAGGCCTGGTGGCGGAGGTGCTGCCGCCGGGCAAGCCGGGCCAGGTGCCGGGCTACCAAGTCTACGCGGCGGCGCTGCGGTGGCACGCCGGTGACGGCACCCCCTATCACGACCCGCTGCGGGTGGTCGACCCGCCCGTGGGCGAGCGGAAGGCCAACGAGTTCTTCGAGCGCTACTACAAGGAGGTCGCGCGCAACTTGGGTGGCGTGCATGCCGCGGAGCACACCGCGCAGGTGTCGGCTGACGAGCGCGAGGAGCGCGAGCAGGCGTTCCGTGCCGGGGACCTGCCGGTGCTGTACTGCTCGCCCACCATGGAGCTCGGCGTCGACATCGCCTCGCTGAACGTCGTGAACATGCGCAATGTGCCGCCGACGCCGGCCAACTACGCGCAGCGCAGCGGGCGCGCGGGTCGCAGTGGCCAGCCGGCGCTGGTGTTCACCTACTGCCTGAACTGGAACTCGCACGACGCGTACTTCTTCAAGCGCCAGGACCAGATGGTGGCGGGCGCCGTGGCGCCGCCCCGGCTAGACCTAAGCAACGAGGACCTGGTGCGCGCGCACGTTCACGCCATCTGGCTGTCGGAGACCGGCACGGACCTCGGCCGCAGCCTGGCCGATGTGCTCGACCTCGAGGCGTCGAACCTGCCCATCAACGACCGGGTGGCCACCGAGACCTCGCATCCGAACGCGCTGATCCGCTCGCGCCAGCGGGCCGAGCGCGTCCTGGCGAGCATCGAAAGCGAGCTGGCGCAGGCGCCCTGGTACCACGCTGGCTGGCTCGATGAGACCCTCAAGCAGGTGCGCGCGCGGTTCGATCGGACGGCCGACCGCTGGCGCGGCCTCTACCTCGCGGCGGTCGACCAGATGGCCAGGCAGCACGCGGTGATCCTCGACGCCAGCGCGCCGGTGCACAAGCGCCGGCAGGCGGAGCGGCTCTACCGCGAGGCGCGCATGCAGCGCGACCTGCTCATCGACTCCGAGTCGGCGATGGCGTCGGACTTCTTCTCCTACCGCTACTTCGCCAGTGAGGGCTTCCTGCCGGGCTACTCGTTCCCGCGCTTGCCACTGTCGGCGTTCATACCCGGGCGGATGAACCGCACCGGCCGCGACGAGTACGTCTCGCGGCCGCGCTTCCTGGCGATCAGCGAGTTCGGGCC
>CAYXUE010000149.1:0-3403 GCA_964467885.1 uncultured bacterium
TGGCGTCCGTGGCCGCCGGCAGCACCGGCACCTGCAGCGCGTAGGAGGGGATGGTGCCCTCGAGCGCTCCGTAGAAGGCCATCAGGTCGTCGAGCTTCTCCTCCGAGAGTTCGCGTCCCAGCTGCACGCGCGCCATGATCTGCGTGGCGTCGCGCAGGTTCCAGACGGAGCCGTCGTGGAAGTAGGGGTAGGTACGGGTGATGTTCCTCAGCGAGGGGACCTTGAAGACGTAGAGGTCGGCCTCGTCGTGCGTGACGGCGAAGCGGCCCACGTCCATGGCCATGGTGGGCGAGTCGATGGTCACGTAGTCGCGGGTGGCTTCCCAGTACGACTCGGTGACGCCGAAGCGCTGCAGCTGGTTGCCGCCCAGCGCCACGCCGCTGTGGCAACCGGCGCAGCCCTGCTCGATGAAGGTCTGCAGGCCGGCCTTCTCCTGGGCGGTGAGGGCGTCCGCGTCGCCGCGGAGGTAGTCATCGAAGCGCGAGGGGGTCACCAGTGTGCGCTCGAAGGCGCCGATGGCGTTGGCGATGTTGGCGTAGTTGAGGGGCTCGTCCTGGTCCGGGAACGCCACCTCGAACAGCTCGCCGTAGGCGGGCATGGAGGAGATGCGGTCCACGGCGAAACCGCCATCCGGGATGCCCATCTCGATGGGGTTGAGGATGGGGCCCTGGGCCTGCTCCTCCACGTCCTTGGCGCGACCGTCCCAGAACTGCGAGCTGTGCAGCGCGGCGTTCAGCGCGGTAGGGGAGTTGCGGGGACCCTGCACCCAGCCGTGACCGGTGGAGGTCTCCAGGTTATCCACCCCGTAGGTGGCGAGGTTATGACAGCTGTTGCAGGAGAAAACGCCGGAGAGCGAGAGCCGCGGGTCGTACCACAGCATCTTGCCCAGCTCCACCTTCTCGGCGGTGACCGGGTTGTCCGGGTTCTCCACCACGTCGGGGATGGGGGCGAACAGCGCCTGAGCGGTGCGCTGTAGTTGGTCCGGCTCCTGAGCGGCCGCCAGCGATCCGACCGCCAGCGCACCCAGGGCCAGCGTGAGGACTAGAGGTACGCGTAAACGAGTGAACATTGATCCTGCCTTCCCGTGGCCTCAAAGCCACAACACACCTCAAACTAACTCCGGTTCCGGGATGGCTGCATAGGACAGATGTCCCGTGTCTAACGGGCTAAAAAATGCGATGGTTAGGCTGGCACTCCTGTTGTGTCACGCGGCTGGCCGCAGGAGTCCTTATATTGGGCCAACGTGAGCATCCTCATCATCCTGATCCTGACCTTGCTCAATGGCCTGTTCGCCATGGCCGAGATAGCCGTGGTCTCCTCCAACAAGATGCGACTGCAGCAGAAGGCCGAGGCCGGCAACGCCGCCGCCAAGCGCGCCTTCGAACTTTCGCAGCACCCCAACGTCTTCCTCTCCACCGTGCAGATCGGCATCACGCTGGTGGGCGTCTTCAACGGCGCCTTCGGCGCCTCCACGCTGTCGGGCTCACTCGCGGACCTGCTGTCGCGGGTCCCCTTCCTGGCGGGCATCGCGCAGCCCCTCGCCTTCGGCCTGCTGGTGGTGCTCATCACCTACCTGTCGCTGGTGGTGGGCGAGCTGGTGCCCAAGCGCATAGCACTGGCCAACCCCGAGCGGGTGGCCATGGCCCTAGGCGGCTTCATGCAAGGGCTGGCGCGCGTCACGCGGCCGCTCGTGTCCTTCCTGGGCGCATCCACCAACCTGCTGCTGCGCATCCTGCGCGTGCCCGCCAAGTCCGAGGAGAACATCACCGACGAAGAGATAGACATGGTCATCGCGCAGGGCCTGCGCGCCGGCGTCATCGAGCCCGCCGAACAGGAGATCATCGAGAACGCCTTCTGGCTGGGCGAGAGGCGCGTGAACGCCATCATGACGCCGCGCCACGAGCTGTCCTGGTTGGACCTCAGGGCCATCGACACCGACGTCCTGAAGCTGGTGCGTGAGGAGCCGCACGGCCGCTACCTGGTGTGCGACGGCGACCTGGACAAGACCGTGGGCTACGTGGCCATCCGCGACCTGCTCGAGGCTGTGCTGGAGGGGCGCAAGGTGGACCTGCGCACGGCGCTGCGCAAGCCGCTCCTGGTGCCGGAGACCATGCCCATCCTCTCGCTGCTGGAGGAGTTCCAACGCACCAACGTGCACCTGGCGGTGGTGCTGGACGAGTACGGCGGGGTGGAGGGCTTGGTGACGCTCACCGACATCCTGGAGGAGCTGGTGGGCAGCTCCATGGTGGCGGGCGAGGGCGAGCTGGCCGAGGTGGAGGTGCTGGGCGAGGAGCGCTGGCGCGTGTCCGGCGGCACCCACATAGACGACGTGCTGAAGATCCTCGACGTGCCGGAGGACGCCTTGCCGAGCGACCCCGGCTACCACACGCTGGGCGGGTTCATGGCGGAGAAGTTGGGCCGCGTGCCGCAGGCCAGCGACGAGGTGTACTGGGCTGGTTACGGCTTCTACGTGGAGTCCATGGACGGCCTGCGCGTGGACCAGGTGGAGATATACAAGCGGCCCGAGGAGCCCGTGGACGAACCGGGCGAACCGTCGGACGAGTGAGCTAACTAAGGGTCAAGGCCTAGCTCTGGCCGCCGAGGAGGTCCGCGAACCGCTCGGCGAAGTCGGCCCGCCCCTCGGAGATCTCGCCGCGCGAGAAGCCGCCGGCTTCCAACTCCTCGTCCTCCAGGCCTTCGAGCATGGCGTAGTAGTCGTTTGCTGCGTCGGCCGACTGCAGGCGTTCCTCGATGCTGCCCGCGCGCTCCAGCCAGGTGAAGAGCGCGTCCTCGGCCGCGGCGAAGTCGCCGCACTCCGCCGAGTAGCGCAGCAAGCGTTCGAACCGCGCCGCGGGCCACTCGCTGGGCGGCACGTGCCCCGTGAGTTGCTCGACCCGCTCCTGCAGGTCGGGTTCGCCCACTTGGGCGGCGCCGGCCTCCAGCAGGATGTCTAGGGCGGACTCCCGCATGGCGTAGGCGTCAGCCGAGTCCGCCCCGGCATACGCCGCGGTTATCGCGGCTTCGGTGCTGAGCAACGCGCCTAGAACGTAGGCGCGCTCGGCATGGACCGTGCCGGAGCTGCGCAGGACGTCCAGCAGGTCCTCCGTGCCCAGACGGTGGATCAGGGCGCGTGAGGTGCCGAGGTTGGCCAGGTAGAGCTCGTCCAGCTCCTGCTCGGCGGCCGCGAACTCGGGCGCGGTGATCTCCTGGGCGGTGCGCTGGGTGACCAGCCGCGCGAGCATGTCGGCGATCTGCTGGATGGTGCGCTGGATGAGTTCATCGCGGATGGGCACGAGCCCAGGTTAAGCCATGGAACGCAGGGGGTGCGCGGCGTGGCGATGTTCCCAAGAGGACAGCGCGTGGAAGCTGCCCATGCGGCTTCAGCACGTGAACTATCCTGGTC
>CAYXUE010000150.1:0-1730 GCA_964467885.1 uncultured bacterium
GTGCACGAGGCTGCCGTCGGCGGCGAAGAAGTAGGTGGTGGGTAGCCCCGCAGCGCCGAGGGCACGACCCAGCCGCGCGCCGGTATCTAGATAGACGTGATCGTAGGCCAGCCCGCGCTCGTCGAGGAACGCCCGCACCGACCCGACCGCGGTGGCCTGATCCGCAAGTGCGAAGACGGTATCCGGGTGCGACTGCGCCACGTCTAAAACCATCGGCGTTTCCCGCCTGCAGGGCAGGCACCAGGGCGCCCAGAGATTGAGGACCATCGGCCGGCCGGCGGCTACGGCCTGCAGATCGGTACCTTGCTGGTCGGCCAACGTGGTGAGTGGCATGTTCGGCAGCACGACCTGCTCGCTTCTTACGGGGGTAAGGATCAACTGAGTGCCGCCCCACGCGGCGAGTCCCAGAACGATGGCGGGAAGGGCGTGGCGCCGGAGCTCGATGCGGGTGAACGTGTAGGCCGCTGCGGCAACCAAACCCCATAGCGGCGAGAAGCCGCCCTGCCAGAAGTAGAGGATCGTAAGCGGTTCCCGCAGGTACGCGCCCAGGTTCTCCAGCACGAAGCCTATGCGTGCCCCGAGGAACACCAGCATTGCGGAGGTCCAGGCCCAATCCGCCAGGGCTGGGCGCTTCCGGCTGAGGAGCTGTGCCGTGATGAGGAAGGCGACCAAGCCCACGATGGCCGCGAAGCGGGGCGCGGAGAGAACGAAGGGGCCCAGCTGTACGGCAGTCATGGTCGCGCCTCCATGGGGGTCATTGAACTACTGAACTGGGTGGCAGCATGTGGTCTAGGGGCGCGCTTCGGTTGTCGGGCTCATCTGGTGACGTGGCGGAGTTTCAGCACTGCGGGCGGCACGGGCACCTTCGGGCCAAAGCGCGGTCGCGACCCAAGCGGGGTGGCGGCTTGGATGCCCCATAATGTCCCATGCTCAAACTGGCCACCATCGTCTGGGGCGTCAAGGAGTTCGAAGCCGCCGTCCGCTTCTGGCAGGCCGCGCTCGACTACGTGCCGCGCCATCCGGAGGAAGGCGAGTTCGGCGACGGCACCTGGGTCATGCTCGTGCCGCGCAAGGGCCCAGGCGTGCAGCTGGCTCTGCAGCTCGTGAGCTCCGACGCCCAGTCGCATCAGCGGCACCACATGGACCTCTACGCGGAGAGCGCCGAGGCGCAGGCGGCGGAAGTTGAGCGCCTCATCGGCCTGGGCGCCACCAAGGTGGATTGGCGCTACCCTGAGGACGCTGACTACGTGGTGTTGGCTGATCCGGATGGCAACCGCTTCTGCGTTATCGACGCGGGGCATCCCGGGTAAGCCCGTACTGCGTGCTCACCGGAAGGCGGACCGAAGAAGATTGAACGTTGAGGGTTGGGCCGGGAACGAACGGTCTGAGAAGCAACTGGAGCTGCTCGCGCAAACTCGGCTGAACGCGACCGATTCGCGCGTCCGTGATTGGTTCGGTGACAGGGCGGTACTCGAGAACCTCAAGGCGGAACTTGCGGAACAGGTCCGGCGGATCTACGACCGGGGGCTCGCTGGGCAGTTCCGGACGTACTGCCAGATCCCTGGGGCGGGCACGGAAGATTACAAAAACGCCTGGCTCGAGCTGCCGGACGATGGTTGGGCGCTATGCGGGATCAGATTCCGCGGACTCGACCTGCAGCGGCCGTTCGTGGACCTGGTGGGCAGCAGTAGGCTCATCGGGCCGCCCGAGGGTATCGAACCCATAGTCCG
>CAYXUE010000150.1:1830-3298 GCA_964467885.1 uncultured bacterium
CAAGGTCTAGGGCCCGCCGCTCTGCGGGCACTCATCGAGGCGCTGCCAGCGCGCGAGGACGACGTGCTGTTCGGTGAGATCGATTCTCGGAATGTGCCGGCTCGAAAGACAGCAGAGTCGAGTGGCCGAGTAGGCATCGGCTATTACGTATGGATAGCCCTAGGGGCGAGTAGGGCGAGCTAGGCCTCAAGGTGGGTGAGGCTTGCCTAACAGATGCCGCAAGCTACTAGGCCAGTTGGAGCGATAACGAAGCCGCTTTCGACTACTGATAGAGTGGATCGGACCGGACTGCGGTGGGTAAAAGACGCGACTGGCTAATAGATTATGACCAAGAGAATCAACGTAGTAGGCGCAGTGTTCGTTAGAGACGGCAAGATTCTTGCCGCCAAGCGCGGTCCCGCCATGGCCCTGCCGGGACTCTGGGAGTTTCCTGGCGGGAAGATCGAGCCGGGAGAATCTGAGCGCGACGCACTGAAGCGTGAGATCACCGAAGAGTTCCAGTGCGAAGCGGTGATCGGAGACTATCTAACAACCACCGAATACGAATACACGTTCGGCGTCGTATCGCTGTCCACTTACTTCGCCGAGCTAAAGTCGACAAATCCCGAACTCACCGAACACTCTGAGATACGTTGGCTCGAGCCTTCGGAGCTTTTCGAAGTTGAGTGGGCTCCGGCTGATATTCCGGCGGTCGAACTCTTAGCCAAACGCGTTCCTGTGGGATGACGCGCTCTCCACTCGAGCAGGCGCTAGCCCACGGCTTCATCAAGGGCCGCGGAGCTCACCGCACCAGATTCACGCCTCAACTGATCGATAATCAGCGCTCGTTCACAATGAGCCGTGCGATCATCACCGAGCTGCGTCACGCTCACACGTTCGTCTTCTCAGTAGCGTTCATAACGCCGAGTGCAATCAACGTCCTCAAGCAGGACCTTCTGGATTTCGAGGGCACAGGCACGATAATCACGTCCAACTATCTGGGCTTCAATTCTCCAGCAACCTATATGGAGCTGCTCAACTTACCCAACCTAAGGGTGAAGGTGGTGGGAGCCGAGCATGGTTTCCACGCCAAGGGGTACGTTTTCCGAAGTCAGGGGCAGACCACCGCCATCGTGGGTAGCTCAAACCTTACGGTCAGCGCACTCTCCAGCAATCTGGAATGGAACTTCCGGTTCACTGCCGAGAATCAAGGCCACGTAGTGAGGCAGATAGAAGAAGCCATACAACAGCAGGAGACGATTGCCGAAGACGTTAACTCCGCCTGGATTGACCACTTCGAACGCAGCTACAAGGCCAGGCCGCCACTAACTTGGCTGGATCAGCACGCCTCGCACATTGCAACGGCCGAACTGCCCTGGGACATTAACGCTGAGGAGGAGCGCCGGTTCGCGGAGACACCGACCGTAACTCCTAACAAGATGCAGGAAAGCGCCCTGGCTTCCCTGAGTAACTTGCGCTCATCAGGAAA
>CAYXUE010000151.1:0-3295 GCA_964467885.1 uncultured bacterium
CCCGACGGCTCCGCAGCCAGTGGCCTGCCGGTGGTCGTCGCAGGCCGAGCCACCACCACCGACACCAGTGGTGCGTTCCAGGTTGACGACGTCGAAACGCCTTACGAGGTCACCGTATATCACAGCGCCTTCAATACGGTGATCGCCTTCCAGGGACTCACGGTGGAGGAACCGGCACTCGTGATCTATGGAACCACGTCATCAGAAGACCGGGGGAACTCGGTCACCTTCAGGGCGTCCGGTTTCGACCCAGCCCCGCCCGCGCCTCCTCCCGGCCATAGCAACTGGGACAACTCGGTATGCAGCGGGCCCGTGAGATTCGATAACTGCGGTGGCCGCGGGAACCCCCGCCCAGTAGCTACCAGTCGCAGCCCGAAATGGCACGGGCCGGTCTCGACACCAGCGCGGATCTTGGCGGTGCAGGGAACAGTGCATGATTCTCAGACCACCGTTTTCACGAGCTACTCGCGCCTCGCCACCCACCACATGACATTCGTGGACGGCGTCGACACCAGTTACACCCTCGACTACGCCCCGGTGTCCACGGGCAGGATAGAGGGCACCACCCTCACGCCCGCCGGCTACGTCGTCACCTACAGAGGGCTGGGCCTTACCCAGGGCGACGAGGACTGGGGGCCAGATCTCCTACCTACAGAGCAACCCGGCGGCGCCCATCCAACCGGACTTCGACCTTGCCACGCCCGATAACGGCAATTTCTACTACTACATTAAGGTTGAAGCGGAGCAGGGCGAAGCCTGGATATCGACGCGCGTACCAGTGGCCAGCCCCGAGGCAACCGACATCACGGTTGAGGTGCCGGCTCCCCCGCAGCCCCTCCAGCCGAACGCGGACCAGGTAGGCGTGACCCAGAACACCCTCTTCGAGTGGACGGGCATGGAAGACGCCGTATACACGCTGAACGTTGTAAGTCTCGTTCCCGGCGCCCCGCTGTACCTGATAACTACGGCTGATACCGAAGCTAGGATGCCCGACCTCAGTGCCATCGGGGTTTCGCTGCCGAACGCAGTCGACTACCGGTGGGGCGTGAACGCAGTGGCGCCCGTCGCGTCGATGGACGACCTGGCAACCGGAATGGCGCTCAACAGCTCGCGGGGCACCGAGGCCAGATCAGGCATGCGGAACTTCACCACCGCACCCTGAGTCAACCGCCGCCGAACCACCCGCCCGCTTTCACCTCGAGGTTCATGTAGAGGTGCTTCTCCTCCTGGTACTCACGCAGGCCCGTTAGGCCCAGCTCGCGTCCCACACCGCTCTGCTTGTAGCCGCCCCAGGGCGCCTGCGGGAAGTACGGATGGAAATCGTTCAGCCACACGGTGCCGAAACGCAGCCGCCTGGCCAGCGCCATGGCCTTGGGGGTGTCGGCGGTCCATACCGCCGCGGCCAGCCCGGTGACGGTGTCGTTCGCCAGGCGCATGCCCTCCTCAGCGTCGGTGAACGTCTCCACCGTGAGCACCGGCCCGAAGATCTCCTCATGCGCCACGCGGCCCGTGGAGGGAAGGCCGTCCAGGATGGTGGGTTCGAGGAAGTAACCCCGCGCCAGCCGCTCGTCGCTGGGTCGACCGCCTCCCAGCACGAGGTTGGCACCCTCCTCCTGCGCCAACTGCACGTAGCCTTCCACCTTCTGGCGGTGCTCGGCGGAGATGAGGGGCCCCATCTCGGTCCCCGCCTCCCAGCCGAAGCCGATCCTTATACGGCGTCCGCGCTCGAGCAGGGCGTCCAGGAAGCGCTCGCGCAAGGACTCCTCGACCAGCAGGCGTGAACCGGCGGAGCACACCTGCCCGGCGTGGAAGAAGACCGCCTCCAGCGCCTTGTCTACCGCCGCGTCCAGGTCGGCGTCGGCGAAGACGATGTTGGGGTTCTTACCGCCCAACTCCAACGCCACGCGCTTCACGTGCTCTGCTGCGGTGCGCGAGATCACGCGTCCCGTCTGCGTGCCGCCCGTGAAGGAGACCATGTCGACCGCCGGATGCTCCACCAGCGCGGCGCCCACCGTGGCACCGGAGCCCAGCACCACGTTGGCCACGCCAGCAGGAACGCCGGCTTCGTCGAGGAGTTCACCGAAGCGCAGGGTGGTGAGCGGCGTGAGCTCGCTCGGCTTCACCACGAAGGTGCAGCCGGCTGCCAGCGCTGGCGCGATCTTCCACGCTGCCTGCAGCAACGGGTAGTTCCACGGGGTGATCATGGCCACCACACCGAGAGGTTCGTGCAGCGTGAGGCTGAGGGCGTTGGCCGGTACGGGGTTCACGTCGCCCGTCTGGGTGGCGATGAGCGCGGAGAAGTAACGGAACACACCCGCGATGTCCGCCATGTCCGCGCGGCTCTCGGTGAGGGTCTTGCCCGTATCGAGCGTCTCCAGCCCGGCGAACTCCTCGATGTCGCGCTCCATGAGGTCCGCCACTCGGTGGAGCAACAACGCCCGTTCGGTGACGGGCGTATGCGGCCAGGGGCCGTCGTCGAAGGCCGCCCTAGCGGCCAGCACCGCCCGGTCGGCGTCCCGGGCGTCCGCCTCCGGAACATCGACGATGGTGGCGCCCGTGGCCGGGTTCACCACCGAGCGCGTGGCGTCGCCGCTGGAGGCCACGGCCCGGCCGCCGATCTGCAGTGACGCCTGGGGTAGGCGCGGCGTCGGCGCTCCATCATGGTCCATGCTGATCCTCAACCCTTCTAGGTGTACGCTCCGCGGGCCGCTGGCGCCGTGGGCTCCGACCACGCATCTCACGGCCCCGCAGGTGAATCCCGCACTCATGGGCGACGTTACACCGGCCATACGGTCCCCGAAGGCGACGCAGCGCTCGGGCGCACCGCCAGCGGGATCCCCGGGGCATGGTGTTAGCCTCGCAGCAGAGTGAGCACCTCACGACATGACTTCATCATCGTCGGTGGAGGATCGGCAGGTTCCGTGCTGGCCAACCGTCTGAGCGAGGACCGCGCGACCAGCGTGCTGGTCCTAGAGGCGGGTCGAGCCGACCATCCGTGGGACGTCTTCATCCATATGCCCGCGGCCCTCACCTTCCCCATCGGCAGCAAGTACTACGACTGGCAGTACGAGTCGGAGCCCGAACCGTACATGGACGGCCGGCGCGTGTACCACTCGCGCGGCAAGGTGCTGGGCGGCTCCTCCAGCATCAACGGCATGATCTTCCAGCGCGGTAACCCCCTGGACTACGACCGCTGGGCGCAGGAGCCCGGCATGGAGCAGTGGGATTACGCTCACTGCCTGCCCTACTTCAAGCGGCTGGAGAGCAGCGACGCCGGCGAGAACGAGTGGCGCGG
>CAYXUE010000152.1:0-3201 GCA_964467885.1 uncultured bacterium
CCCCGCGTTGCGGGCGGCCGCGGCTCCTTGAACCCCTCGATCGTGAAGCCGGTGTCCCGGAACAGCTCGATCCAGCCCTGGAAGGTGAGGTTGAACTCCACCCCGCCGGGGTCGACCTCCACCTGCGACCAGTCGAGCTGGTGCGTGCCGAAGTAGGGCCGCTGCAGTTCCCGCACCAGGGCGCTGCCGTCCGGTGGGCTGAACATGGGCACCACCGGGTGATTGCCCAGGAAACGTAGGCGGCCGCCGGGTTTCAATATGCGGTGCGCCTCGGGGATCCACACGTAAGGGTCGCACCAGATGGCGGCGCCGTACTCGCTGATGGCGAAGTCGAAGGTTGCGTCCGCGAACGGCGTGGCCTCGGCGTTACCGTGCAGCAGCTCGAGCTGCACCCCGTGCTCCGCCGCCAGGCGCCGGGCGGTGGCCAGCTGCTCCTCGGACACGTCTATGCCCGTGACCTGGGCGCCACGCCGGGCCATCCAGCCCGACACGTAGCCGGTTCCGCAACCGAGCTCCACCACCCTCAGCCCCGTCATGTCGGCGGGCAGCAGGCCGAGCTCGGACTCGGGCACGTTCCAGATGCCCCAGCCCGGCTGAGCCGCCCAGGACCGCTCGCCGGCCTCCACCCACTCGGGCGCCCGGCCGTTCCAGTACTCGCGGTTCAAGCTGACGTGTTCAGGGGCTTCGTCCATGGTGAGAACGATAGCAGCGCCCTGGCCTAACGAGCATCAGCTTGGGTGGCCGCCGGAGGAGCCCGTAGCGTTGCCCCTTGTGCAACGTTGCACGTTGTGCAATCATGCGCCCCGTGCAAGGCCCTACGCAAGACACGGAACCACTAGGACTGAGGGAGCGGAAGCTGCGGGAGACGCGCCAGGCGCTGGAGCGCGCCACGGTGGAGCTGGCGCTGCAGCACGGCCTGGAACACGTGACCATCGAGCAGATCGCCGAGCGCGCCGACGTTTCCCCTCGCACCTTCTTCAACCATTTCGGCTCGAAGGAGGACGCCCTCATAGGCGTGGGGGTGCGCGAATCGAGCGCCGACCTGCTGGAGGGCTTCCCCGAGGAGCCCAGCGCCGCCGGCGTGTACCACGACCTGAAGACGTTCCTGATCGAGCGCATAGGCGCGCTGCTGGCGGCGGACGAGCTGCTGGAGCAGCGCATGCAGGTCCTGCAGGCATCGCCCCAGTTGGCCAAACGTCAGATGGCGCAGATGAACCTGCTGCTCGACGGGCTGACGGCCCGGTTAGCATCACTGTTGGCGGTGGCTGCGGGACAGTCCGCTGACCGGCCGCCGCCGGACCTAGCGGAGGAGGCGCAGATGCTCATCCGCCTGTGCTCCACGGCCTTCATGCAGGCCTTCGACCCGCGCAGCCTGCGCGCCTCGCTGGAGAGCGGGCCTGGACCCCTGCTGCACGCCTTCGAGCTGCTGGAGCGCACGGCGGGCAAGCACCTGCGGGAGAGCCGACCGTGAGCAACCTATCCACAACCATCTACGCCAACCCCAACGAGACCACCGACCCACTATGAAAGAGAGCGAGATCATAGAGACCCAGACCCCCCTCCCCCAGACCGGCGCCGGCGCCCCCAACGAGGGCGCCCGGCCCTACATCCTCGAGGCCCGGAACATCCGCAAGACCTACGGCACGGGCGCCAACCGCTTCGAGGCGCTGCGCGGCGTGTCCCTCACCATCTCCGAGGGCGAGACCGTGGCCATAGTGGGCAAGAGCGGCTCCGGCAAGTCGACCCTCATGCACGTGCTGGCGCTGCTGGACACGCCCGACGAGGGCAAGCTCTACGTGCAGGGTGAGGACTCGGGCGGCATGGAGCCCAAGGAGATCAACGCCCTGCGCAACCGCATCTTCGGCTTCGTGTTCCAGCAGTTCTTCATGATCCCCAATGCCACCGTGCTGGAGAACGTGGTGCTGCCCCTCAAGATCGCCGGCATGCCCCGCGCCGAACGGAACGAGCGCGGCATGGAGGTTCTGCGCCAGGTGGAGATGGACGACAAGTGGAAGAACCGCGCCACCGACCTCTCCGGCGGACAGAAGCAGCGCTCGGTCATAGCCCGTGCGCTGGCCAACCGGCCGCAGCTGATCTTCGCCGACGAACCCACGGGCAACCTCGATAGTGCTACGGGCGCCGTGGTGGAGGACCTGCTCTTCTCGTTGAACAAGGAGCAGGGCATCACCGTGGTGATCGTTACCCACGACGAGGACCTGGCCGCGCGCTGCGACCGCCGCATCTACCTCAAGGACGGCGAGATCGTGGACGAGGTGAGCGCGTGAAGCTGCCCGAGATCCTCCGCACCGCCGTCAGCAACGCCTTCCGCAGCAAGGTGCGCACCACCCTCACCATCCTGGCCATCTTCGTGGGGGCGTTCACGCTCACCCTCACCAACGGCGTGGGCACCGGCGTCACCAACTACATCGACAGCCAGGTGGCCAGCTTCGGCAGCAGCGACAGCATCTTCATCACCCAGGCGTCGCTCTCGCAGGCGGGCGCCTTCGGGGGCGCCTCGACCGAACCCGTGGAGTACGACCCCGATCGCACGGTCATGGCAGGCGTGGGCCCGCAGTTCGAGGCGCTGAGCCCGGCCGACTTAGAGAAGATCCGCGCCGTGCCCGGTATCGCAGCTGCCGACCCCCTGCTCATCGCCACCCCGGACTACATCAAGGGGCCCAGCGAGCGCATGTTCGAGTTCACCCTCAACCCCTCCAGCACGGGCGCTGGCGTTGCGCTGCGGGCGGGCAGCGGCTTCCCGCGAGGCGAGGAAGAGCAGGTCATGCTACTCCCCGCCCAGTTCGTGGAGCCGCTCGGCTTCGAGTCGGACGCGGCCGCGGTGGACAGAACCGTGCTGATAGGCGTGACGGACGTGTTCGGCACGCAGCACGAGGTGGAGGTTCGCATCAGCGGCGTGCAGGAGGAGTCGATCCTGGCGTTCGGCGCCATCGTTTCCACCGGCACCACCGAGGCGCTCTACCGGGCGCAGACCACCGGCCTGCCCTCCATGGTCGCCAACATCTACCCCGCCGTCACCGCCCGTTTGGCCGAGGGCGCCAACGAGCAGCAGGTGAAGGCGGCCCTATCGGAGGGCGGCTACGAGGGTCAAACCTTGGCCGATCAGATGGGCTCCATCAACGCCGTGATCAACGGCATCGTGGGCGTGCTGAACGCCTTCGCCGTCATCGCGCTCATAGCCGC
>CAYXUE010000153.1:0-3190 GCA_964467885.1 uncultured bacterium
GGCGTAGGGCAGGCGCGAGAGGTCGTCGGCCATGAGGGCTATGTCGGCCGTTTCCAGCGCCACGTCGCTGCCGGCGCCGCCCATGGCCACGCCCACGTCGGCAGCGGCCAGGGCGGGGGCGTCGTTGATGCCGTCGCCCACCATGACCACCGTGCCGTGCTCCTCCTGTAGCGCCTCGATGGCGGTGGCCTTCTCCTCCGGGAGGAGCTCCGCGCGCACCTCGTCTATGCCCAGCTCGCGGCCCAGCGCCTCGGCCACGCGCCGGTTGTCGCCCGAGAGCATGACCACGTGCTGCACACCCAGTTCCTTCAGGGCGGCTATGGCGGCGCTGGCTTCGGGCCGCGGCTGGTCGCGCACGGCGATGAGGCCGTCAACCTGCACGCCGTCGGCGCCGCGCGAGCCGGGCAGGCCGGTGGCTACGAACATGACGGTCTTTCCTACGGCCTCCAGCTCCTGCGCGCGAGACTCGAGCTGGCCTGGGAAGAAGGCGCCGGCCAGGCCCATGAGTTTGCGGTTGCCCACCAACACGCGCGTGCCGTCCACCGTGGCGGAGGCGCCGTGGCCGACGGTCTCCTCGAACTCCGTCACCCGCTCGAACCCCGCGGTGCCAGGCGCCGCCTGATCCGTGTCGGTAGTGGCCAGCGTGCGGTCGTAGTGCGACAGCACGGCCGAGGCCAGCGGGTGGCTACTGCGCGACTCGACGGCGGCGGCGAGCGCCAGCAGCTCGGGTTCGGTCAGGCGGTTGCCCACCGCCACGTCGGTGACGCTGGGCCGGCCCGTGGTGAGGGTGCCGGTCTTGTCGAACACCACCACGTTGGCCGTGCCGGCGTTCTCGAGGTGCGCGCCGCCCTTGATGAGCACGCCGCTGCGCGCCGCGCGCGCTATGCCGGAGAGCACTGCCGAGGGCGTTGCGAGCGCCAGCGCGCACGGGCTGGCGGCTACCAGCAGCGTCATGGCGCGCATGAAGCTGACGGAGAACTCGACCCCGAAGAGGGGCGGCACCACGATCACCAGCGCGGTGACGATGAGGATGACGGGGGTGAGGATGCGCTGGAACCTGTCGGTGAAGCGGTGGCTGGGCGCCTTGGCTACCTGGGCCGACTCGACCAGCTTGACCACCCGAGCCAGGGTGCTGTCTTCCGGCCCCTTGGTGGTCACCAGTTCCAGTGCGCCGGCGCCATTGATGGTGCCCGCGAATGTCTCGCTGCCCGGCTCCTTGAGCACGGGCACGCTCTCGCCGGTGATGGGCGACTGGTCCACCATGCTGGCGCCGGCCACCACCTCCCCGTCGGCGGGGATGCGCTCGCCGGGGCGCACTATGACGTGCTCGCCGATGGTGAGTTCTTCCACCGGCACTTCGAGCTCCGCTCCGCCGCGGACCACGCGCGCCACCTTGGGCGTGAGGTCGGCGAGGGCGCGGATGGCGTTGCGCGCGCGGTCCATGGCCAGGCGTTCGAGCGCGTGGCCGAGGCTGAAGAGGAAGAGGAGCAGCGCGCCCTCGGCCCAGGCGCCGATGGCGGCGGCGCCCAGCGCGGCGGTGACCATGAGCAGGTCGATGTCGAACTGGCGCTTGAGGGCAGCTCTGAAGGCGTGCTGGGTGGCGTGCCAGCCACCGGCCAGGTAGGCCGCCAGGTAGAAGGGCAACCAGGCCAGCGTGGGGGCGCCGTTCAGTTCGAGCAGGAACCCCGCCAGGGCCGCCAGGCCGGCCCCGAAGCTGAGGAGCAGGTCGGGCGCCGGCCGGAAGCGTGGGCGGGCGGCTCCAGGGCGTTCGCCTGCGGGGCTCGTGCCGGCCTCACCGGCTTCCGTACGTATGACGGTAGTGGGTGCGGGCGCCGGGGCGCTCTCTGCGGGCACGACCTTGTAGCCGAGGCTCTCCACCTCGCGCTCGATGCGGGCTCGTTGTAGGGCGGTGCGGTCGTAGGCGATGTCGAGGGTCTCGGAGGCGTAGCTGGCGGCGCTGGCCGTTACGCCGTTCAGGCGCCCAGTGACGGTGGCGATCTTGTCGGCGCAGTCGGCGCAGTGGATGCCCTGGATGCGCATGCGTTCGTGCGCGTAGCGCTCCCTGGCGGCCTGGCCGGCGGCGTCGGCGTGCTGCTGGATGGCGCTCTTGTCCACTAGGCGCGGGTCGTAGTCGACCTCGAAGCGGGCGCCGCCGTGGCCCACGAAGCGCGCGCCCAGCACGCCCTCGAGCGCGGTGAGGGCGCCGCCGATGAGTTCGGTGCACGCGTCCTCGCCCGGATGATGCCCGGGGAGCAGGCGCCTCAGTTCGATGCTCTCGGTGGCCATAATGGTGTCGCCAGCCTCCTCTTAGGACTCATTATATGAGTAATCGCTCATGTGTTGGGGGACGAAAGTCATCCGCTCGACACAGCCACCGGTTCGGGCGGGCATCCCCGTGGCGCCGCGCTGCCCCTCAGCCGGATATGGCGGCCTGGGCGCGCCGCAATAGCTTTTACAAGACCTCTTGCGAGTGCGACATCACGTCGTCGATCACGTCGCGCACGTGCTTGTCCGCCAGCCGGTAGTAGACGTGCCGGCCGCGTTTGGTGAACTCCACCAAGCGCGCGGTGCGCAGGGTGCGTAGTTGGTGGCTCACGGCCGACTGGCTCATGCCGAGCGCCTCCACGATCTGGTGCACGCACACCTCTTCGCCGCGCAGCATGAGCAGGATGCGCAGGCGCGTGGGGTCGGCCAGGCCCTTAAGGAGAGCCACGGCTTCGTCCAGCACCTCGTCGGTGACGTCGCCACCGTTGGCTCCGACCGGCGCGGAGCAGTCCGCGGTAGAGATGGTTTCAGCCCGCATCGCTATGCGCCCTTACTTATCTTTCCAGTGGTCGTAGTTGATGGTTATCAGCTGCTTCAGGACGTCCATGTTTATGTCCGCCAGCTTGTTCACGTACACGCAGCTCTTGCCCTGCTTATGTTTGCCGAGTTGCTGCAGCAGCTCGTCCGCCTCCGACGTGGAGTTGAGTCCGTAGAAGACGAGGTTGGCTTTGCGGGGTGAGAAGGCCACCAGCGGTTCGTCGCCTTCGTGGCCGGTCTCGTAGCGGTAGCGCCTCTGGCCGTAGCCGATGATCGACGGGCCCCACATGACCGGCGGCTGTCCGGTGGTTTCGGCCATGAGCTCGAGCAGCGTCATGCCGTCCTGGCGGCGGGTGGGGTGCTCTACCGCCTGCACGAACTCGGCCGG
>CAYXUE010000154.1:0-3142 GCA_964467885.1 uncultured bacterium
CGGTGGCCAACACGCTGGGCATGAACCTCGTGAACCGTGGGCACGAGATCGCCGTGCTCCGCACGATCGGCCTGAGCCGCGGGGGCGTAAGAACGCTCATCACAGCGGAGGGCATGATAGTCACCACGCTCGGCGCGATCATCGGCATAGGCTTCGGCCTGCTGCTCTCGCGCATCGTCACGGCCGGCGCCGCGGCGCTAACCGGCTTCCGCCTGGAACCTAGCGTGCCGTGGAGCCTACTGCTCATAGCCTTGGCCGCCTCGCCCCTCGTGGGCCTGCTGGCCGCCATCTTCCCCGCCCGTCGCGCCGCGCGCGTCTCGCCGGCTCGCGCCCTGGCGGCCTGGAGTGAACATGTCTGACAAGCCGCCACTAGCCATAGAGGCCCTGGGCCTCGAGAAGTCGTACGAATTGGGTGAACTCACCATCCACGCGCTGAACGGGGTCGACCTGAAGGTAGCCAGCGGTGAGTTCGTGGCGGTGATGGGCCCCAGCGGCAGCGGCAAGAGCACGCTCCTCCACCTGATCGGACTGCTGGATGACCCTGACGCCGGGACCGTGCGGGTGGGCGGCCGCGACACCCACGGCCTCAGCGACGACGAGATCACGGCTCTGCGGCGCGACGAGCTGGGCTTCATCTTCCAGAACTTCGAGCTGATCCCGAACCTGAGCGCCCGGGAGAACATCCTGCTGCCCGCCGAGGTCTCAGGCCGCCTGAAGGCGGCTGAGGCCGAGCTGCCGGCACTGGCGCGCGAGCTAGGCATAGAGGAGCGCCTGGGCCACCGGCCGCGTCAGCTGAGTGGCGGGCAGCGGCAGCGTGTGGCCCTGGCGCGCGCCCTGGTCAACCATCCCGTGGTCGTGCTGGCGGACGAGCCCACGGGCAACCTGGATTCCCGCACGGGCAACGAGGTCCTCGCTCTACTACGACGCGGGGTCACGGACCTCGGCTGGACCGTGGTGATGGTAACGCACGACCCGGCCGCCGCCCTCACCGCCGACCGGGTGGTGTTCCTGCGCGACGGCAAGATCGCCGGCGAGACCAGCACCTCCTCGCAGGACGCCCGGCAGCGTATCGACGAGTTCCTCGCCAGCTGAACCGTGTTCGAAGGGATAGGCACACTCGTCTCCCGCTACCCCCGCTGGGTCCTGGCGGGCTGGTTCCTCCTGGCCGTGGCGTCCGTTCCCTTCGGGCTGCGCGTGGGCGAGATCCTCACCGGCCACCCGGAGGCACCCGAGGGTGGTGATGCCACCGCCGTCAAGCGGGTGCTGGCCACGGAGTTCACGCAGTCCGAGGAGGACATCCTCGTCGTCATCGCTTACGGCGGCCGGCTGCAGGTGGGCGAGCCGCGCTACGAGACGGAGCTGAGCCGGGTGTCGGCCGCGCTGGCGGAGCTGGACGCCGTGACCTACGTGCGCGATCACCGCACCGCCGCGGGACTCGACCTGCTGAACGAGGAGGAGAACTTCTCCATCCTCCAGATCGGGCTGGAGACGGACGGTCTGGCCACCGGCAAGGCCGTGACCCAGGACGTGCGCGCCGCGCTGGCCCGCTTCCCCGACCTGCGCTTCGACCTCTCCGGCGGGCCGGCCACGGTGCTGGAGTTGGAGAAGGTGAGCGAACGCGACGCCAGACGCGCGGAGCTGTTCGGCCTGCCCATCTCGCTCCTGATCCTGCTCATCGCTTTCGGTGCGCTACTGGCCTCCGCGCTGCCGCTCGTGAGCGCGGTCACCACCATCTCGGTCTCCTCGGCGCTGCTCTTCTTCCTGGGGCAGCACTTCCAGTTCGCCGTGTTCACCGAGACCATAGTCACCATGCTGGGGCTGGCCACCGGCATCGACTACGCGCTGCTCATCGTGAACCGCTTCCGCGAGGAGCTGCGTTCCAACACCGACCCGCGCCAGGCGGCGCGGCTGACCGCGGTGACCGCCGGCAAGGCGGTGGCGTTCAGCGGGCTCACCGTCATGGTGGCGCTAGGCGCCCTGCTCGTGCCGCCCGTGGACTTCATCCGCTCCATCGGCCTGGGCGCCATGGTGGTGTTGTTAGTCAGCGTTCTGGTGGCCGTTACCGCCGTGCCCGCGACCCTGGCCCTCTTGGGACACAGGATCAACTGGCTGAAGATCACGCGGCGTGAGCCCGGCCTGCGGAGCCGCGCGTTCTGGCGTGCCCGTGCCAACGAGATCATGGAGCGTCCCTGGCTCTGGGCCATCACCGGTACGGGCCTGCTACTGCTCCTGGCGCTGCCGGCACTGCGCATGCAGGTAGCCGATCCGGGCGCCCGCGGCCTGTCGCAAGCCACGGAGGCTCGCCGCACGCTCACGGCGCTGGAGAGCCTGGGGCTGGAGGGCGTGCTGAACCCGTTCGATGTGCTGGTGGACTTCGGGGAGGATACGTTCTTCCACCCCAGCCGCACGCGGCAGATCTCCCTGCTGTCGCAGGAGCTGGACTCCCTCGAGGGTGTGGCCAACGTGCTGTCGCCCTTCGCGGTGGACGCGGTGCCGCGGCTCTTCCTCTACCAGTACTACGCTTCGGCCGAGCTGGCCCTGAACAGCGAGGTCGAGCCTCTCGTGCGCGCCACCGTGAGCCACGACGGGCGTTACGTGCTGCTGCGGGTCTACCCGGACGGCACCGTGACACCGGCCATGGGGGCGGTCCTGCACGAGCAGATCACGGCGGGGCTGGCGGACGTGGGCCTGAACGGTCGCATAGGCGGCACCTACGTGGAGGGCACGGAGTGGACGGCCGCCCTGTACGACTACTTCCCCCTGGCGCTGGCGCTGGTTGCGCTGGCCACCGCGGTGCTCCTGGGGCTAGCCTTCCGCTCCCTGCTGATCCCCATCAAGGCCGTCATCCTCAACGTGCTCACGGTGGGCGCCTCGTTCGGGGTGCTCACCCTGGTCATGCAGGACGGACTGCTGTCGAACCTCTTCGGCCTGCCGCCCGCGCTGGGCTACATCGACACCTCGGCGCCGCTCTTCATATTCGCCATCGTCTTCGGCCTGAGCATGGACTACGAGGTGTTCATGGTGGCGCGCATCCACGAGGGCCACGAGCGGGGTCTCTCGGACAAGGAGGCGGTGGCCACGGCGCTGTCCACCACCGGCGGGGTCATCACCAGCGCGGCCGCCATCATGATCACCATCTTCG
>CAYXUE010000155.1:0-3027 GCA_964467885.1 uncultured bacterium
CCGGTCCCCGAACACCTCAGGAGGGCGTCATGACCTAACCCAACCCGCCCTCAACGACCTCCCGAGAACAAGAAGAACAAAAAGAAGGCGCGGCCCCACAGACCGCACCCTCACCGGCACCCTCAAGTACCGCTCGCAGCGTACCACGCGGCCCCACAGGCCCCGTGCTGCGAGCAACCGGTGAGGACGCGCAAGTAAGCCGCCACCCCCCAACCGGAGAACACCATGACCAACAAACCCCGCAGCCTGCCGGTCAACCCCGCAGGCATCCCCCCGGAACTCCAGAACCAGACCCGCTGGGTCGGCTGGAAGTACCACCAGATCGGCAAGCGCCTCGCCAAGGTGCCGCTCGACCCGCGCACCCTCCAACACGCCAGCGTCACCAACCCCGCCACCTGGGGCACGTACGAGCACGCCCTCGCCGCCCACCAGCACGGCAGCGTGGACGGCATCGGCCTCACGCTCGGCGACGACCTCGTAGCCGTCGACCTCGACAACTGCGTCGACCCCCTCACCGGCGAGCTCAACCCCACCGCTCAAGCCATCATCAGCCAGCTCCACACCTACACCGAATACAGCCCCTCCGGCGCCGGACTCCACCTCCTCGCGCTCGGCGCCAAGCCCGACGGGGCCTGCAAGTTCCCCGGCGGTATCGAGATCTACTCCACCGCGCGCTACATCACGATCACCGGCCAGCACCTGCCCGGCACGCCCATCACCCCGCAACACCGCAGCAGGGCGCTGGCCACCCTCCACGCGCAGCAAACCGCCCGCAACACCTCCGCCCGCGACGCCTACAAGGCGCCCCGCCTGCACGTTGCCCCCACCCACAATGACCACGATCTCCTCGAGCGCATGCTCCGTAGCCGCGCCGGCGCCCGGATCCGCACCCTCTTCGAAGGCGACACCAGCGCCCACAACCACGACCCCAGCCGCGCCGACCTCGCCCTCGTAGCCCACTTCGGCTTCTGGACCGACTACGACCGCGAGCGCATGGACCGCCTGTTCCGCATGAGCGCCCTGTACCGGCCCGAGAAGTGGGACCGGCGCCACGCCGCTGACGGCCGTACCTACGGCCAGCTCACCATCGACAAGGCCTGCCAGAACCAGGCCCGGAGGCGCGGCAAATGACCGACGATCCCCGAGCCATAAGGCTCTTCGAAGACCACCACTACGACCACCCCGTGAACGAAGAGGCCAACGACCAGAGCGGTTCTGTCAGTTTTGGCGGTGGAGATCCGGAAGCGAGCTCGCAAATTGAGTCCGACGCTCGCCACGGTTCTGTCGGTTTTGGCACTGCGTCTCGGGGCTCGGCCAGCCAAGCGCCCCAAGGCGACCCTCTCGAGCTGGTGGGTGCGCCGGCCGATCCCGCCCCCCACCCTGTGTCCTCCTCTTCTTCCGGTTCCAACCAGACGGTAATCGTCCCGCCGCTGAGCAGCCCCCACCGGCCTGAAGCCGGTGGGGAAGAGAACACAGGTGTGGTGGGCCGCCAGGGGGCCTACAAGGCCCCTGCGGGGCCCACCGGCCCCTGGGATACCCCAATCCCCCTTGAGGCGCCTCCTACGCCCTTAGAGCGCTTCGCCGCCGACTTGCTGCCGTCCCCGGTGCGCGACCACGTGATTGACCTAGCCGAAAGCAACAACCTGCTGATCGATCAATTCCTTCCCTCCCTGTTCACCGCCCTGGGTGGGGTGATCGGCAACACCTGGCGCATGTACCCCCAAGCGCGCGGCCACTGGGAAGTCATCCTCGCTCTTTGGTCCCTGCTTGTTGCCCCCTCCGGCAGCAAGAAGTCCCTGCCCGGCAAGTACCTTTTCGAACCCGTCCGCGCCATCGACCAGCGCCTGCACCAGGAGCGGGTCGCCGCCGAACACGCCCACGAGGCCCAGCTGACTGTGTTGAGCATGCAGGTCGCCAGCGTCAAGAAGGCCCTCGAGAAGGCAATCCAGACCGGTGAAGAGGTGGACGCCCTTCAGTCACGGCTTGCATCCCTACATAGGGAACTTGAGGCGGCGCGGCTCCCGGTACGTATGGTCCTGATGCAGGACACCACCACCGAGAAGCTACTGGAGACCCAGAGGGATAACCCCCGGGGTGTCATCCTCGCCCGCGACGAGATCGGCGGCTTCCTAGATGGGCTCACCAAACCGGGCAGGGAAGGGGACCTCCAGTACTACCTGGAGGGCTGGAACAGCGCCGCGCCTTTCAAGCAGAGTCGAATCGGACGTGGCCACATCCACGCGGCCAGCAACACCATCGCGATCACCGGGAACATACAACCGCAGGTGCTGACCGCCTATCGCCGTAACGTCCTAGGGCGCGGCGACGGGCTACTCCCACGCTTCCAGGTTCTCGTCCACCTGGACGAACTCCCGCCGTTCGAGATCATCGATCGGCCCGCCAACAAAGCCGCCAAGAAGGCCTACGACAAAGTAATCACCGGACTCTTTAACCTAGATCCCAAGTCGCGGGGCTTCGAGGCTCATGGCGTACTGCGCTTCGAGGACGCCGCCCAAGAGCGGTTCAACGATTGGCTGCGCGGCCTGGAGGAACGACTGCGCGAACCCAAACTGCGTGCGCTCCCGGGATTCCACGAGCACCTGGCGAAGTACCGCAGCCTTGTGCCCGCGGTTTCCGGCATCTACCACCTCGTGGACGTCGTTACCACGTCGGCCGGGTACCGGGTGCCGCTCGCGACCCTGGAGAACGCCATCGAGACTGTCAGTTACCTGGAACAGCATGCCCGCCGCGTGTATCACGAGGAGCGCGACCAGAACGTCATTCTCGCCAATCGCCTCCTCGACAAGCTTGCGGGGTTGGAGGAGACTACGGTCACCCTGAGGAAGCTGCTGCGCAGCAACTGGTCCGGGCTGACCTCCGCCACCTTGCCGAGGGTCATCACGGACCTCGAACACCACGGCTGGGTGCGCCGGGAGACGAGAACCAATCCGGGCGGCGGCAGGCCCTCCGAGGTCATCCACTTGCATCCGGCGCTGCGGCGCCTTCACCAAGCCCAATACAATTAGC
>CAYXUE010000156.1:0-2995 GCA_964467885.1 uncultured bacterium
ATCAACCCTGAGGCAGAACTCGTCTGGTGAGTAGAGGGTCGCGCCGGCTACTAGCTGTCAAGCGACGTCTAGATCTGGCTCTGCGCCAATTTTGGTGAATCCGTTCCTGGCCCCCCCGGGGCTCAACAGCTAGCTGGTCGTGGGGCTAGGCGGCTTGGTAGAGGATCTTGTTGCGTAGCAGTTCGATGCTGGCCCGGCCGTACATGCTTCTCTTGATGAGCTTCACGCGGTTGACATGCCCCTCGGTGGGGCCGTTGCTGTAAGGCAGGCTCAAGGCGTTCAACAACGCCGCTTGGTCGTTGGCTAGGCCGTTGAGGTAGCGGCCGAGTTCACGGCAGCCGGAGGCTACGATCTCCTCGCTCCAGGCTTCCCAGCCGGCCCTATCCCGCCTGCGGATGACGTCCAGGCCGCGGCGGGCGAGCTCAGCAACCGCCGTGGCTTCGGGCGAAAAATGTTCAATGGCGCCGAGCAACTCGGCCTCCTCGCCGCTAAGGTCCTCCGGGGCGCGGAGCAGTAACCAGGTCAACGCCCTGGCTGACGGCAGGCTCGGCGGGGCCCGCGCCGCTTCGGGCAGGCTGGCAGCGCGCCAGGCCTGCACGTAGCGGCTCACCATGCGCTTGTTGCCGGCGTAACCCAGCTCGCTGATCTCGCGCGCCAACTGGGCGGCGTTGCGGCAGCCCTCCCCCCAGCGCTTCACGAGGTGCGGTGCGTACGGATCGAGCTGGCTGGGGGTGCGCGCCCTCCGGCTGAAGTCAGGCGGGGCGTCGCGCGCCAGGTAGCTGGTGATGGTGTGCCAGTCGAGACCGGTGTCCCTAGCGATCTCGCTCTTGCTCTTCTGGGCGGCGTGCAGCTCGTGGACGCGGTCGAAGCGCGCCTGCCGGTAAGCCTGGCGCTCCGCGCGCCGCCTTAGCTCGCTGGCTGGGGGAACGGTGATGCGTCCGGTAGAGAGCGGCAGTTCCGGCGTTGATGCCTCAACCGCTGCGCCGCGCTCTTGTTCAAAGCTGTCGCGTAACCCGCGCGCCCAGGCGGCGTGGCGCCGAGTCACGAACCTCTCGAACGCCTCCGCCAGGTTCCTGAGCAGGTGCCAGCGGTCGAGCACCACCTGAGCTTGCGGCGCCGCCCAGCGGACCGCCTCGGCGTAACTCGCGTCCCGGTCGCGGGCGATCACCCGGAACTCTGGATGCTGCTGCAAGTAGGCCTTGATCACCTCCAGGCTGCGGCCTACCAGCACGTCCAGCGGGCGGTGCGTCTCCAGGTCCACGACGAGAGTCCCGTAGTTGCGGCCGCGGCGGAAGGCGAAGTCGTCGACGCCCACCACCGTCGCCGTCATGGGCTCGGGCACGTACGCGTGCGCCAGGCGCAGGTAGCCGCTGGCGCTGCCCGGCAAGCCCAGCACCGCACCCACGCGGCGGGCGTCGCGGGCGCTCACCAGCAGCGCTAGTTGGGTGAGCACCTCGGCGAGACGGAGCGTGCGCCGCGCGTACGCCGCCAGCACCCCCGGAAGGCGCTCGCAGAAGACACTCCGACCGCAGGCGCCGTTGTCGCAGAAGAACTTCCTGACCCTGAGCTCCAGGCGTACCCGGCAGCCGCTGACGGGCAGGTCATCGGGGTGGCGAGCGTAACGGCTGTGCACCCTGACTGAGCGCCTCCCGCAACCGGGGCACGCAGCCACAGGAGAGGTGGCCTCTAGGTTCAGGTGGTACGTGCCGCCGATGCGGAAGACGCCGCGCAGAGCGAGCACGCTCGGATCGGGGAGCAGACACTCGAGTTCCATAACGCCACCCATTGCGCACCAGAACCGGCCATGCTGACCCGGCCGGCATCACCAAAATTGACGCAGAACCCTAGATCTACGAGGTAAGGCGACGTCCAGTGTTACGAGGGTTCCTTGATTTCTTTCTGGTCTTGTCATGTCTGTATGCTCACCGCCCTTTCTAAGTCCCGGAGCCGGTAGCTGCGGCCTTTGATGTTCAGCACGTGGCTGTGATGCAAGAGCCTGTCCAAGATCGCGGTGGCCAGAATCTCATCGCCGGCGAGCAGTTCGGGCCAGTCGCGGATGCCCTTGTTCGTGGTGATCAGGATGCTGCCCCTGCCGTAGCGGTAGGAGACCATGCGGAAGAACAAGCTGGCTTCCTGGCGGGTCATGGGCTCGAAGCCCATCTCGTCGATGATCAAGAGCGCCACGTTGAGGTACTTGCGGCGCCGCAGCTTGGATGGTGACAGGTCGGCGTCCTGGCGCATGGCGGCCAAGAGCTCCTCTAAGCGCATGAACAGCACGCTGAACCCGTTCTCGATCGCCTTCACGCCCAGCGCGATGGCCAGGTGCGTCTTGCCCACGCCGGGCGGGCCCTGGATCAGCAGCGTCTCCTTCTCCCTGAGCCAGGCGCACGTTCCCAGGGTGTCGATGCGGCTTCTCTCCACGCTGGGTTGGAAGGCGAAGTCGAAGGTGGCGAGCGTCTGGCCGGTGGGTAGGCCGGATAACCTGAGCGAGGTGCGGATCCTCCTCTCCTCGCGGAAGGCGAGCTCGGCGTCCAGCACCCGGTCCAGGAAGGCGTGCGGGCTGACCTCTTCCTTCACCGCGGCCGCCGTGAACTCGGGCAGCCGCTCGGCGGCGTGATCCAACGCCACCTTGCGTAGTCTCAGGCTGGTGGCGTCCAGGTCGACTTTCGGTTGGGATTTCATCTGGCCACCTCCATCAGGGCGGCGTACAGGTCCAGCGGTCTAGCTTCGGGCGTCAGGTCGTAGATCTCCTGCAGGCGCTTACCCATGCGCCCCAGCGGCTGCGGCGGCAGGACGTTGTTCGTTGCGGTGCCTTCGAAGTGGCGTTGGTCCAGCAGGATGCGCTCCTTGGTGCCCCGCGGGTGCCTGGCCAGGGTCACGGCGCCGGCCACGATCAGCACGCTGCTGGCGCAGCCCAGCACCTCCACCTCGCGGCCGACATGCTGGAAGGGCACGGAGTAGGTGCGGCCCTCGAACTGGATGGTGCAGTCCTTGT
>CAYXUE010000157.1:0-2983 GCA_964467885.1 uncultured bacterium
GCGTTCTTGGATCATGAGACGGCGCGGATCGACGAGCTCGTGCGCGAGCAAGAGCAACTAATCGGTCTGATTAACGAGAAGCGGTCGGCATATGTAAGCCACTTAGTAACGCAGGGTCAAGATTCTAGCGCTCAGAAACAGGACTCGGGCGTGGAGCTTTTGGGGGATATCCCTTCCCGCTGGGAAGTCGCCAAATTAGGCCGCCTCGCGGTCAAAATCGGTAGCGGCAAGACCCCAAGGGGAGGTGCGACTGCGTATGTCGACGAGGGCGTGTTGTTCCTACGCAGTCAGAACGTGTATGACGATGGTCTACGTCTGGAGTCAGTGGTCTACATTGATACCGATACGGACGAAGAGATGCGGGGTTCTCGTGTGCGCCCGATGGACGTCCTGATCAATATTACAGGCGCATCCATTGGTAGAGCTACCATCGTCCCGCAGGAGTTTCCCCCTGCAAACGTGAATCAGCATGTAGCGATCATTCGACTACGGCAACCTAGCGAGCTCGCAAAGTGGATTGCTGTCGTTTTGCAGACAAGCTATGCCAAGACGCTGGTGCAGCTTGCCATGTCTGGAGCAGCGCGCGATGGCTTAACAAGTGAAGAACTCGCTCAGTTTCGAGTGCCAGTCCCCCCAACAGAAGAGCGAAAGGCAATTATCGCTCATCTAGAAGACTTGGAATCAGATTGGACCCGTCTGACTGACACAGCTATCCAATCTAAGCGGCTCCTTCTGGAACGCCGCTCCGCCCTAATCAGCGCTGCCGTGACCGGCCAACTCGACCTGCGTGAGTGGCAGCCGCGCGAGCCCGAGGCCGTAGCGGAGGTGGCCTGAATGCCGGGCGACGACTCTACAACTCACCCCGAGGCAAATCTTGTCGCTCTAAGCCGGGAACGGCGGGCCGCTGTGCTCACAATGGTAGTGACAGGCCAAGTCGTCCTCCGAGCCTGGTGGTCGAATGATCGGGTCGGGGAAGTGGCTCAGCATGGCTGATATTCGCCTCTTCCAGCGGCGCCCGGACGGTTCCTTTTCGCCTCGCCAGGATCGGGTAGCGGCACTAGAGAAGGATTTGCACGAGTTGGTTGCGGCCAACATGCCGGCCCTGCTCGGCATCCGGCACGTGCGCTCCGAGTACGCGACGGGGCGTAAGCACCGTGGACGGATCGACGCCCTTGGCCTAGACGAGGACGGCAGTCCCGTCATCGTGGAGTTCAAGCGCTTTCAGAACGAGAACATCATCAGCCAGGGCCTCTACTACCTCGACTGGCTGGTGGACCACCGTGCGGAGTTCGAGGCGCTGGTTCGCGACGAGTTGGGCAGCGAGGCGGTGGGTGAGGTCGACTGGTCGGCTCCTCGCCTCGTCTGCATCGCGAAGGACTTCTCGACCTACGACCAGTATGCCGTGCAGCAGATCGACCGGAACATCGACCTCATCCGCTACCGGCTCTACGGCGAGGACCTGTTGCTCCTGGAGTTGGTGGCCGGCACGACCGCCAGCTTCCGCGTCGTCGACGATGCAGAAGGGGAGGGCGCGGAGGTGCCGGACGACGAGGAGGGCGGCGCGCAACGCGGTACCCACGCTTACCGCCTGGCAACGGCTGCGCCCAGCTTGAAGCGGCTGTATGAGGAGACGCGCGACTATCTTCTATCCCTGGGTGATGACGTGCAGGAGAGGGAGTTGAAGCTCTACGCCTCCTTCAAGCAGCTGCGAACCTTCGCTTCCATCAAGGTGATGACCGGCAAGGGGTGCCTCTACCTGCAGCTCACGCTCGATCCCAAGTCCGTCGAGCCGGCGCCGGGCTTCGTAGAGGACCTCTCGGGCAAGGGGCACCATGGCGTGGGCGACCTGCGCTTGATCCTCCGCACGCCAGAGGATCTTGAGCGGGCCAAGCCCTATATCGCGTCGAGCTTCGAAGGGAGTTAGGGATGGCCAGCCCACTTGAGCGACGCTTCCAGAACGACATCCTGGCTGCCCTCAAGCTCCGCGGCTGGAAGGTCGGTGCCGCTAGGCATTACGACGCGCAGCGGGCACTCTACCCGGAGGATCTCCTCGCCTTCTACCAGACCGTCCACCCGAAATCATGGGAGAGGTTCAGGGCGCGCTTCGCGAAGGACCCGGAGACCGCCTTGCTGGACGAGGTGGCGAAGAACCTCGACAAGCACGGCACCCTGCACGTGCTTCGCAAGGGGTTCAAGGCCCAGGGCGCGGAGGTGCGCTTAGCGCAGTTCCGACCCGACAACGACCTCAACCCGGACCTGTGGGCCGCCTACCGCCAGAACATCCTGCGGGTGGTGCCCGAGGTGACCTACAGCGCGCACGGGGCACCGGGCCGCATTGACCTGGTGCTGTTCGTCAACGGCATCCCCACCGCCACGCTGGAGCTCAAGAGCGAGTTCACGCAAGCGGTGGCAGCGGCCATGACCCAGTACAAGCGCCACCGCCCACCCATCGACCCGACGACCCGAAAGTCCGAGCCGCTGCTGACGTTCAAGCGGGGCGCGTTGGTTCATTTCGCCGTGTCGCAGACCGAGGTGTTCATGACCACGCGGCTCGCCGGCAGCGAGACGCGCTTCCTGCCGTTCAACCGCGGAACCAGCGAGGGTGGAGCCGGAAACCCACCAAACCCAACTGGTTACGACACCAGCTACCTGTGGGAGCGCGTGCTCGCCCCGGACGCGTGGCTGCAGATCCTGCACCGCTTCGTGCACCTCGAAGAGAAGATGGAGACGGACGCGCGCGGGCGCGTGCGGGTGAAGGAAACGATGATATTCCCGCGCTTCCACCAGTGGGAAGCCGTCACCCAGCTGATCGAGGCCGCGCGGCAGGAGGGCCCCGGGCAGCGCTACCTCATCCAGCACTCGGCGGGGAGCGGCAAGTCGAACTCCATCGCCTGGACCGCGCACCAGCTCGCCAGCCTCTACACCGACGACGGCAAGAAGCTGTTCCGGTCCGTCATCGTGATCACTGACCGCACCGTGCTCG
>CAYXUE010000158.1:0-2975 GCA_964467885.1 uncultured bacterium
CACCGCGCCGGTGGTAGGCGTGGGCCCGCCCCCTCCGCACGCGGCCAACAGCAGCACGACCGCAGCGGCGGACAGCGAGTGTTTCCAACTCCACTTCATGTGTCTCCTCCCCTGCCAGGAACTGTCACCGGCAGTTGCTACCTACGGATACAGGATGCGAGAGGTAGCTTCGTGGCTTGCCGGTTCACCATAAAGGGGTTGGGCGCGGCGGTGCAATGACTGTTCGCGGCCGGGGACCCAGCCGACCGGTGTAAGGAGCGCTGCAGACCCGGCGCAGGTCAGGCGAGGGGCAACAGGGATGTTCAGGCGCTTGGCGCGACGAGGGTCTACTAAATCGGCGTTCAGCTATCGACATCTTGCCCGCAGTGAGGCCTTCGGGTAGACTCCGGCATCAAGGCTAGACCCGCGGCCGAGCGAAGGCGCGGGAACGGAACACTTCTTCGATCCGAACTGCAAACGGGGCACGGGGGCACCGCACGGGCTGCGGGGTCTCGTACACCACTATCCGTAGCTGGTCTCGTACCAGCGCCGGGCAGGAGAAAGGACAGGAAGGTGACTCAGAAGATCAACCCACAGGGGCCGCTGGTGGCCACGTACTCCATCGTGGCGCGGGATCCCGCGACCTCCGACCTTGGCGTGGCCGTAGCGAGCAAGTTCCTGGCGGTCGGCGCCTACGTGCCCTCGGCCAAGGCCGGGGTCGGCGCGGTCGCTACCCAGGCGCACGTCAACACCACCTACGGGCACCGCGCCCTCGAGATGATGGAGCGTGGCGCCAGCCCGGACGACTGCGTGGAGGCGTTCCGCGCGGACGACCCGGACTTCGACGTGCGGCAGTTCGGCATCGTGGCGGCGGACGGCGCCAGCGCCAGTTGGACGGGTCCCGGCTGCCACGCCTGGGCGGGCGGGGTGACCGGCCCCAACTTCGCGGCGCAGGGGAACATCCTGGCCGGCCCCGAGGTGGTCGACGAGCTGGTGCGGGTGATGGCGGACGAGAGCTTGGCCTTCCCGGAACGCTTGGTGGCCGCGCTCGCCGCGGCCGAAGCCGCCGGCGGTGACAGGCGCGGCAGGCAATCCGCGGCGCTCCTGGTGGTGGGGCACCGGAAGGGCTACGCCGGCATGACCGACAAGTGGATCGACCTGCGCGTCGACGACCATGACCAGCCGATACCCGAACTGCAGCGCATGCTCGGCCTGCACCGGCTGTTCCTGGACAAGCCCTCGCAGGAGCCGCTCGAGCTGGAAGGCGCGGACATCGAGAAGGTGCAGGGCATCCTTCAGCGTCACGGTTACTTGGACCGCGCCCCGACCGGCGCCTGGGACGACGCTACGCAGAACGCTCTGGAAGCGCTCTTCGGGGTCGAGAACCTCGAGGAGCGTTGGCACGTGGGTCCACGCATCGACCCGGTGGCCTGGGATCACATCCAGAAGAAACTAGGAGGAAAGTAGATGAGAAGCTGGATAAAGGGAGTCGTTGCCTTCGGACTGCTGAGCCTGGGCTCGGCGTTCGCGCAACCCGGCTCGCAGATAGTCATCGGCTTGCAGGCCGAGCCCACCACCCTCGATGTGTCGCAACTGTCGGACTACAACTCCTCGCGCACGGCCATGGGCATGTACGAGGGCCTGGTGCGCTTCGCGGACGGCTCCACCGACATCGAGCCGGCCCTGGCCGAGAGCTGGGAAGTCTCGGACGACGGCCTCGTGTACACCTTCCACATGCGTCCGGGCGTCACCTTCCACGACGGCACGCCCGTGAACGCCGAGGCGGTCAAGTTCACCTTCGAACGCCAGACCGACCCCGAGCACCCGTACCACGACACCGGCGAGTTCCCCTACGCCGAGTTCACGCTGGGCAACATCGCCTCCATAGAGGTGCTGGACGAGCTCACCGTGCAGCTCACGCTGAAGGAGACCTTCGCTCCGTTCCTCGCCAACCTGGCCATGCACGCGGCGGCCATCGTCAGCCCCACCGCCGTCATGGAGCACGGTCGCGACTTCTCCGAGAACCCCGTGGGCTCGGGCCCGTACCGCTTCGTCTCGTGGCGCCGCGGCGTGGAAGTGGTGCTCGAGCGCAACCCCGACTACTGGCGCGTTACGCCGCAGGTGGAGCGCCTCATCTACCGCCCCATCATCGAGGACCAGGCGCGCCTGGCCGCGCTGGAAGCGGGCGAGGTGGACCTGGCCGTCAACCTGCCGCCCGATGACCTCCCCCGCCTGCGCAACGACGCTGACTTCACCTTCGCCGAGCAGGCAGGCATGCACACCTGGTACGTGGTCTTCAACGTCACCAAGGAGCCGTTCGACGACGCGCGCGTGCGTCAGGCCGTGGCCTACGCCGTGGACCGCCAGGCCATTGTTGACGCCATCCTGGGCGGCACGGGCGTGCTGGCCAAGAACTTCCTCCCGCCGGTGGTGTGGGGCTACACCGACGACGTGACCGACTACCCCTACGACCCCGAGCGCGCCAAGGAGCTCCTCGCCGAGGCCGGCTACCCCGACGGCTTCGAGGTCGAGTTCTGGGTGCCCGAGTCCGGCTCCGGCATGCAGCAGTCCGTGGCCATGGGCACGGTCATCCAGGACTTCCTCAGCCGGGTGGGCATCCGCGTCACCATCCAGCAGTTCGAATGGGGCACCTACCTCGACCGCGTGATCGTGCCGGTCGAGAACGCCGACGCCGTACCGGCAATGTTCGAGATGTCCTGGATCGGCGACAACGGTGACCCCGACAACTTCCTCTACATCCTCCTCTCCGGCGACCAGTTCCCCAACAACGGCTTCAACCTGGGTTACTACTCCAACGAGCAGGTCGACGACCTCCTGCGCCGCGCCCGCACCAGCCTGGACGAGAACGAGCGTCTGGCCCTCTACGACGAGGCGCAGAAGCTGATCATGGCCGACATGCCGGTCATGCCGGTCGACCACGAGACCCAGACCGTGATCATGCGCAGCAACATCCAGGGCTTCGTGCCGCACCCGAC
>CAYXUE010000159.1:0-2940 GCA_964467885.1 uncultured bacterium
GCGCGCTCCGTGGGGTCTTCCACTCGTTCAGCGGCGGGCTTCCGGGGACCAAGCGCCGATGTTCGGCATGTTGGTGCAGTCGAGGAGTGCGATCATAGGCGCGAACTCGCGCATGGACTTCTTTTTGCATTCTTGCGGGGCGAACCCAATTGGCACATGCTGAGGCCGACTGTTGGGGTATGGGCTTTGGTGCTGCAGGGGAGTTGGAGCTAGCTGCCTCGGCGCTAAGAACAATAGAGGCGGACCCCGCGATCATCGGGGCCCGCCTCTTCAGTTCCGTTAGCTACTGTGTACGGTTCTGGTGGCTAGTTGATTTCCGGAAAGTCGAGCTTCTCCAGGAACTCTAGAACGGGCATGTTCTCGCGGTCCAGGAAGGTGAGAACCACGTTCTCGGCGATTAGCTGCCCGTACTCGTCTTCCTCCAGGGCGCCGCCTATTTCAACGTGCTTACTACCGACCCGGATCCGGGCGGAATCGTAGGCCAGGTCTCCGATCCCCATCGAGCTGTCCTCGACGAGCGACGCGGTCCACTCGAATCCGAGGCCCATGCCGCTCGCCTGCGATCCGAGATCCAAGTCTACCGAGCCGCTGAACGGGCCCTCCACACCATCCAGCTGGCAGTTGGTGCTACTGCGGGTTACGGAACCCGCCTCGGCGCCTGCGGAGAGGGAGAAGGGCAAGCTGAGCGAGCCGCTGGCGATTCGACCGGCAACTTTCACAGACAGGGCGGCGTCGGTGGAGTGGTCGAGCTCGAACGTGTCGAGTTCCACGACCTGGCCGCCGCTCTTCAAGAAGCCTGAGGCGGAGAGCTTGGTGTACTCGGCGAGCACTCCACAGCTCGTGTTGGCCAGGTCCTGCGTGACTTCGAGGTTGAGAAGCTGGTTGCTCCCCTTCTTGAGGCTGATGACGCTCTTTGTGGGGACATCCAGCTCCTCGTTAGGCATGTGGAGATCGCCGGATGGGATGTAGAAGGGAAGCATGTATCCGATCGCCGGTGGGTGGATGTAGCTGTCGTAGGTCCGTGCCTTCACGACGCCATCCCAGTCGACCCGGGCCTCCATCGGTTCGTCGGTTTGCGCATGCGACCAACGGAATACCAGGGAGTCGGAGGCAGGACTGTGGGCCCATCCCTGACTCGTGTCGTCCCACTCGAAGATTCCGGTAGCTAGCCGGTAGTTGGTGGGCATGTACTCGGCGTCATACTCGTAGAACAGTACGGTGATGTAGGGGAAGGTCTGGAATGCAACTTCCACGTCCAACCCACAATCGTAGCTGTAGCAATCGGGCAGGCCAGGATCGGTGAAGAGGGGGTTCGTGCCGAATCCCGCTACGATTGAGACCACGTCCGTCATGAGGGTATTGGCGGCTTCTACGGTCTCTTCCACAGAAGCGAGCTGGCTATTTGGAAGCTGGCCGCCTCCAATTCCGCAACTTGCTAGTAGAGCTGCGAGCGCCATCGACAGGATGAGGGGTAGAGCTCTTCGTTTCATGGTCTGTCTCCTTCTCGACCGGTGTCACGCTGTTGATTCAGGTAGGCGGTCGTTTCACCGCTGGTTAGCTCCAGATGGAGCGCGAGGGCGTACATCGGATGGGGCCCGCTACTTGCTTGTAGAGGCTCCAGATGGACTGTCAGCGTGGTCTCCACTTCGAAGGGGGCTAGTGGGCCCGGCCAGTTGCCTGGGATAACGGGTAGATCGGTAGCGCCCACGCTGAAGCCGAGCAGGTTCTCGGGGGTACCGTCGCCTTCCAAGCGGTAGCCGCATTGGGTCCTCGAGCAATAGGCGCGTTTCAACACCGCTTCGATGGGTATCTCTCGCTGGAACTCGAACTCGTCTCGGTCGTTATGGAGCCTGATGCGCCACTGAGCCCGTTCCACCCGCACTTCGTCCGGCATTGTTAGGTGCAGCGCTCCCGATCCATCGACCATCGCCAGGCGCCACAGTTCTTCGGTGCCTACTGTGAAGTCCAGCGCCCAGAGTTTGGAGAGCGAGAATGGCAACACGAGCGGCATCCTGTGAGCCGTGCTCCAGGTGTACTCCGCGAGTTCCCAGTTGCTTATAGGCGCATGCACGCTGCGGCCATCAGCAGCAAGAAGATCCCCGACCCTCACTACGTTCATGGACTCGGACGAGCAGGCGGTCGTTAGGAGAAGTGCGGTTGCAGCTATCCAAAGCTTCAGGCTACGCATGCGGCGACCTGTCGAAAACGGAAATCTAGTTGACATCGCAAGTTTTAAGTTTCCCCCAGAAGGCGGTCAGGTAACGGGACCGGGAGACGGACTGTCTCTACGCAGGTCCGTTCATCTAAACGCCTGTAGTAATTCTTGTATCCGAGCGTAACACTAACAGGATGTTCCTTGCCGCCAGGTCGCTCTTCTCTTGGCTACTCGGCGCCACCTGCGCCGCGGCCCGTGTACGACCTGGTGGCCGGCACGATGGCCTAACGTGAACCATCGCCCCCTACTGAGATCCGATTTGACCCAAGGAGAGTCGATGAGCGAGAACCCCCTCACCCACCTGCAGACGCCGTGCCTGGTCTTAGACGAGGCGCGCATGGAACGGAACATCGCCAGGCTGCGCCAACATGCCGAGCAGCTGGGCGTGATGCTCAGGCCGCACCTCAAGACCTCGAAGTCAGTGAAAGTGGCGCGCCGCACCTTAGAGGGCGGCAACGGTCCCGCCACCGTCTCCACACTGAAGGAGGCGGAAGTTTTCCACGATGCCGGCATCAGCGACCTGGTGTACGCGGTCGGCATCTCGCCCGACAAACTGCCGCGCGTGGCCGCGCTGAAGCGTGACGGCTGCGACCTCACCGTCATCCTCGACTCTGTGGCGCAGGCGGAGGCGGTGGCGCGCTCCTCGCGCGAGTCGGGCGACCCCATAGACGTGCTGATAGAGATCGACTCGGACGGGCACCGCTCGGGCCTGGCGCCGGACTCCC
>CAYXUE010000160.1:0-2930 GCA_964467885.1 uncultured bacterium
AGGCCGTCCTGCGGCATGCGCAGGCCCACTCCCAGCGTGACGGTGAGGTAGAGCGCCAGCGTCATGAGCGCCCAGCGAACGAGTAGGTTCATGTCCCGATGATAGATGAGAGGGCGGGTTCAGGTGGGCCGCTTGATGAGCAGCGGCACGCGCTCCACGCGCTCGAAGCCAAGCGAGGCGAGGATCTCTATCAGTTTGGGGTCGGAATCAGGCAGCTCGGCCTCGACCGTGCCGAGCGGGCTGGAGCCGGACAGTTCGTGCAGCACGGACAGGACCAGCCGCCTTAGCATCTCGCTGTCCTGCCGGTAGCGGGGCAGCACGCCCGCGCCGTCCAGCGTGAACCTCGAGTCCAGCCCGCGCCGCTCGCGGCTGCAGAAGGCGTAGCCCACGGGCTCCTGATCCAGCGTCTCCCGGCCCAGGAACCAGTGGTCCGGCGTGAAGCGGCCGCCCTTGCGCTTCAGGTAGGCCCAGTGCGCCGCGCTGGCCGGGCGCTGCTCGGCCGCCTGGTAGACGCCCCTGAACGCCTGCTCGTCCTCCTGCCGGTACGCCTCGAGCACCAGCGGCACACCTAGCGGCGGCACCTCGCTGAGCTCGAAGCGGAGCCGCACGTGCCGCTCCCGGATGAAGCCCAACCGAGCGAACAGCTGAGAGAGGGCCACGCACTGCTCCTCCGCCAGCAGGTGCAGGGGCACCACAGCCACCTCGTGGGGGTTGTCCGTCAGCAGCCTTGTGACGAGTTCGGCAAGCGCCTCGGGCGCCTGGTCGTGCCATAGGGCGGAGAGCGTGAGGCGGTGGGCGGCGTCGTCCCGGCGCTCCACCCTCAGGTTGACGCCGGCCACCCCGCGTTGCTCGCGGAAGAGCGCGTAGCTGCGCGAGGCGTCGCTGCCCGGGTGCCGCAGGCGGGCCTGCAGCTTCAGGGCCAGTCCGGCCGGATCCGCATGGCCGGCGAACTCCAGAGCTTTGCGCACGAACCATACGAGTTCGTCGGCGGCCAGTTCCCTGATCACGAGGCACGATTGTACCCCGCGGCTCGCGGTTATGCTCACCTGATGGCCAAGCCCCGCATCCTGGGCGGCACCGCCAAGGGCCGCGAACTCGAGACCCCTAAGAGCGGCACGAGGCCGAGCCCCTCCCGCCTGCGCGAGGCGCTCTTCGACGTGCTGGCGTTCGAGCCGCGCGGCCGCTTCCTGGACCTCTTCAGCGGCTCCGGCGCGGTGGCCCTGGAGGCCGCCAGCCGCGGGTGGGAGGCCACGGCGGTGGAGCTGGCCCCCAAGGCCTCGACCGTCATCCGCAGCAACGCCCGCAGGTTGAGCCTGCCCGTGAACGTGGTCACCGGCGACGCCCTGGCCTACGCCCGGGCCAACCCCGGCGGGTACCGGGTGCTGTTCGCCGCTCCCCCCTACCCCGCCGACCTGCAGCGCATCTTCGCCAGCCTGCTCGGCTCCGGCGCCGTAGAGGACGGCGGTCTCTACGTCCTGCAGCACCCCAGCGAGATGGAGCTCGACGGCCTGCCGCCCGAACTGGCTGAAGCCAAGGTGCGGGTCAAGCGGTACGGCAGCAACTCCATCACCCTCGTGCGGGTGCCGGCGGCCGGCTCCTGAGCCAGGAGGAACGCCAACTTCCGGTGAAGGGAACCTTGCAGGGAGTGCAACGGGAAGCTCATGAAGCCCGTGCTAAACTCATGCGTTGACTCCGCAGCCGCCGCGAACGCGGCCTGCAGCGTGGCTGCCAGTTGCACGTACTCGGGCAGCCCGCATCCCCTGGGGCCACCAGCCATCACGCGCGGCCCCGGCAGCGCGGAAAGGTCCAGAACCAGATGCTCGGATTCGTAAACAAACTGTTCGATACCAACGACCGCGAGGTCAAGAAGCTACAGAACGAGGTCGTGGCCGCTACCAACGCCCTCGAGTCCAAGATGGAGGCCCTGCCCGACCTCGCCGCCGCCTACGCGGACCTGCGTAAGCGCCACCAGGAGGGCGGCGAGAGCCTCGACTCGCTCATGCCGGAGGCGTTCGCGCTGACGCGCGAGTCGGCCAAGCGTTACCTGGGCCTCAGGCACTACGACGTGCAGCTCATCGGCGGCGCCGCCCTGCACTACGGCCGCATCGCCGAGATGAAGACCGGTGAAGGGAAGACGCTGGTGGCCACGCTGGCGCTGGTGCTCAACGCGCTCACCGGCAAGGGCACGCACCTGGTCACCACCAACGACTACCTGGCCGCCACGGGCGCCGAGTGGATGGGACCCGTCTACCGCGGCCTGGGGCTGGCGGTCGGCGTCATCCGCCACGACACCGACGCCGCCGCGCGCCGCGCCGCCTACCGCTCGGACATCACCTACATCACCAACTCGGAACTGGGCTTCGATTACCTGCGCGACAACATGGCCTTCCGGCCCGACCAGCTGGTGCTGCGCGAGGACACCCCGCTGCACTACGCCATCATCGACGAGGTCGACTCGATCCTCATCGACGAGGCGCGCACGCCGCTCATCATCTCGGGCCCGGCCGAAGTCGCCACCGACAAGTACTACACCATGGCCAAGATCGCCCAGCAACTGGAGAAGGGCGAGCCGGCCGAGGGCGAGCAGCCCGCCACCGGCGACTACTCGGCCGACGCCAAGTCCAAGGACATCCACCTCACCGAGCAGGGCATCTCCAAGGCCGAGAAGCTCCTCGGGGTGGAGAACATCTTCAGCCCCGAGAACATGGAAGTGGGCCACATGCTGCGCCAGGCGCTGCGTGCGCAGGAGCACTACCACCTGGACAAGCAGTACGTGAAGGACGAAGCGGGCCAGATCGTCATCGTGGACGAGTTCACCGGTCGCCTCATGCCGGGCCGACGCTTCGGCGAGGGCCTGCACCAGGCCATCGAGGCGAAGGAGGGCGTGAAGATCGAGCGCGAGAACCAGACGCTCGCCACCATCACGTACC
>CAYXUE010000161.1:0-2907 GCA_964467885.1 uncultured bacterium
CTATGGAGGGGCTCGTCTCGTCGCGCTCCACCTGCGAGAGGAACGAGGCCGACAGACCCACCCGCTCGGCGAGGGTGCGCAGCGAGAGGCGGCGCGCCTCACGCAGGGCGAGGAGCCGCTGCCCTAGGGTGGTGTTGGGCCGGGATCCGCTCACGGCCCGAGTCTAACTAACCGCTTGGCACCGGGGCGCCGCCGCGCTGGCTGGAACGTGTTGTGGGTCCTTACGCCTGGTGCACGGCGCGCGCTTGGTCGAGGATGTGTCTGATGAAGTCGGCCTTCTTGGCCGTGTAGGTGGGCCGGTCGTCCGCGTAGGAGGCCGCCAGCACGCGCTTCAGTGTCAGGTACTGGTTGCGCGCCCAGGCGCTGGCCCGCAGGAAGTCGCGGAAGTCCACGTGGTCCACCCACGACGGCGACCCTTCCTCCATCAGCGAGAGGTGGTGCGTGACGGCGTGGTCGGGGCCCTTGGTGAGGAAGAGGCGGCTCTCCAGATCGCCCTCTGGGCGACGGGTGTAGCCCAGCGACTCCAGTTGCGGCACCAGTTGCGACGCGTAAGGGAAGGAGTCCACCGCTATCACGATGTCGATTATCGGCTTGGCCTCCAGGCCGGGGATGGCGGTGCTGCCGACGTGTTCGATGCGCCGCGCGCGTGCGCCGAGCGCGGCGCGCAGCTCGGCCGCTTCGGCGGCGAACAGTCGCGACCACTCCGCCTGATGAGGGATTAGGTGCACCTTGCTTCGTGCCAAACCGAGCATGTGAGGATTATGGCAAGGAACGGAGCTTCACCGGGGGCAGACCGCACGTCGTAAAGACGCGCTAAAGGTTCGGATGGTGGGTACTCAGGCTAGCACCAGCTGTTGCGCCCGCTCTAGAACGACGTCCTCGCCCCCTTTCAGGAAGAACGTCGGTTCCGGGTTCACGAGTATGTCGGGCTGGACGCCCCGACCATCGAACAGTTGGCCCGATGCCTGGAACGAGGCCATGGACGCGAAGCGTGCCTTGATGCCTGAGTGGGGCAATTCCACTACCTGCGCGCGGGCGCTGCCGCCGCTGCTGGGCTCGCCCACTAGCACCACGTTGGGGAGGCCCTTGAGGGCGGAAAGGAAGACGTCGGTGGCGCTGAAGCAGCCGGCATCAAGGAGCACCGCCACCGGCCGGTCGCGGTACTGGGGCGCCGCAGTTCCAGCTGATGTCACGAGCATGGCGTGCCACTCGCTGAAGTCAGCCGCGGGCGGGTACCACTCAGGCGTGAACTGAGCCATGAACTCGTCCAGCGCGGTGCGTTCTCGAGGCTCCCACCGATCGTCTGTTACCGGGTAGAGGTAGCGAGCCGCCAGGTGGTCCTGCGGGAAGCCGTCCCAGGAGCGGTGGGCGGCCACGTTCACGATCCGAGGAGGCGCGTCCGCTGGCATGATGGCCGGCAGCAGCGCCAGCAGGGCGTCCCGCGTGCCACCGCCGTTGCCGCGCACGTCCACTATCAGGCCAGCGGTTCCGGCGAAGCGTTCAAGGGCGGCGCGCACCTCGTCCGCAGCCTCGGGCCTCATCTGAGGGAGCCGTAGGTAGCCGACGTTGTCATCCAGGTTGCTGGTCTCACGGCGAGGCCACAGCCCGAACTGCGAAGGGCGGTCGGCCACCGGCAGACGCAACGTGCGCACCGAAGCGCGCTCGGCATCGCCCAACTGCACCTCGACCTCGTCGTATTGCGGCAGGCCCAAGTCTTCCCGCAGCCGCGCCACGGCGCGCAGCCACCGGCGCGACTCGCGCTGCACCAGTTGTTGCGAGCCCTTGGGAGCGTAGGCGGCCGCTGCGTCGAGCCACCTGCCGACGGGCAGGCCATCTAAGGCCAGCAGGTAGGGGTGATCGGGGTCGAGGAAGCCGGAGAGGTCCGGCTGGAACGCCACGAGCGCGTTCCCAACCGAGCCCGTGAGGAAGGGGAGGAACCCCAGCGGCGAGGGCCGCACGTTGGTGGCGGCGTGGCCGTCTATGAAGTGAGCCAGGAGCTTCTGCAGTTCGAGGCCGAGCCAAGTGGGCTCTACCGTTGCGGGCAGGCGCCGGCGCAGCGACTCGAATAGCGCCGGGTGGTCGACCGGCCGGAGGTCCCCTGTCTGATGGTCCATTGCAGGAGTCTTGAGATACGCGAAGCGTTCCACGAGCGCCTGCTCCAGGAACGCCAAGTCGGAAAGGGCGGCGGATCTATCCAATGTAGGTGGACTCCAGGGCGGCGCGGCCAGGGGCGCTGGCCGCGCGGAGAGTACGAGGTGGGCGCGTACATCACGCGCCCACCGGAACGGCTGTGATTACAGGAACTTGGCGAAGGTGATCCAGGCGGGCTCGACCTCGAAGCCGATGCGGCGGATGACCTTCAGCATGGGGCTGTTCTCCCCGGCGCCACCACCGTTGACCTCTTCGTAACCTTGCTCCTTGGCCCACGTGGAAGTGTGGGCCAGCAGCGCCGTGCCGATGCCCTGGCCGCGGTACTCGCGCCTCACGCCCGTGAGGCCACTACCGGCCACCGTGGGCCAGTCGTTCTGACGGGTGAGGCTGGCCAGGCCCACGTACCGGCCGCCATCCACGGCCACCACGTAACTGCCCGGCAGCACCGCGGGGTCCTGCGGTTCGGGGTGGCGCTTCGGGATGATGGGCTCGTGGTGTGGGGCGTCCTCCTCCAGCTCGAACTGCAGCTCCGCGAGCTTGGCGTCGCGCTGAGGGTCGGTGGCGAGTTCCGCGTAAGTGCGCAGCGAGATGCCGCGCTCCGCCAACGCGCTCGTGTAGTGCCTGAAGGCGGCGGGGTCGAAGTCCGCTAGGTTCAGGCTGGCGCCCCAGGAGCGGAACTGCTCCTCGTACCCGCGCTCGCCCAGGTAGGCGGCGGCGGGCACGAAGTCCTCGCGGATGCAGGTCCAGAGGCTCTTG
>CAYXUE010000162.1:0-2868 GCA_964467885.1 uncultured bacterium
GGGGTGGGGTCCTTCTCACCCTTGAAGCTGGTGTGACCCACCAGGATGTCGCCTTGGCGCACCTCGGCGCCGATGCGCACCACGCCGTCCTCGTCGAGGTCGCGCAGCGCGGCTTCGGAGAGGCCCGGTATGTCGCGGGTGATCTTCTCGGGGCCCAGCTTGGTGTCGCGCGCTTCCTTCTCGAACTTCTCGATGTGGACGCTGGTGAAGGCGTCGGAGCGCACCAGGTCCTCCGAGAGCACGATGGCGTCCTCGAAGTTGTAGCCGTCGAACGGCATGATGGCCACCAGGACGTTCTGTCCCAGCGCCAGCCGGCCGACTTCGGAGGCGGGACCGTCGGCGATGATCTGGTCCTTCTCGACCTTGTCGCCCAGGCTCACCACGGGACGCTGGTTCAGGTTGGTGTTCTGGTTGGAGCGCTGGAAGCGGGTGAGCTGGTACTCGGTCTCCACGCCCTTGGCGCCCTCCACCACGATGCGGTTGGCGTCGACGTAGGTCACGGTGCCGGGGCCCTCGGCCACCACCACGGTGCCCGAGTCGCGCGAGACGCGTTCCTCCACCCCTGTGCCGACGTACGGCGCGGTGGTGCGGATGAGGGGCACGGCCTGCGACTGCATGTTGGAACCCATCAGGGCACGGCCGGCGTCGTCGTGCTCGAGGAAGGGGATGAGGGCGGTGGGCACGGAGACGATCTGCTTGGGCGAGACGTCCATGTAGTCCACCTCCTCGGCGCGGAGGAAGACCGGGTCGCCCAGGCGGCGCGCCACGATGGTCTCGACGGCGAACGTGCCGTCGTCGTTCAGCGGCGTGTTGGCCTGCGCCACGAGGTACTTGTCCTCGTCGTGCGCGTCGATGTAGACCACTTCGTCGGTCACGCGGCCGTTCTCCACCTTGCGGTAGGGCGCCTCGATGAAGCCGAGGTCGTTGACGCGCGCGAAGCTGGCCAGCGAGGTGATGAGGCCGATGTTGGCCCCTTCCGGCGTTTCGATGGGGCAGATGCGGCCGTAGTGGGTGCGGTGCACGTCGCGCACGTCGAAGCCGGCGCGCTCGCGGGTGAGGCCGCCGGGCCCGAGGGCCGAGATGCGGCGCTTGTGGCGCAGTTCGGAGAGCGGGTTGACCTGGTCCTTGAACTGGCTCAGCTGGCTGCGGCCGAAGAACTCCCGCAGCGCGGCCACTATGGGGCGGCTGTTGACGAGCTTCTGCGGGGTGGCAGCGTCGGGGTTGCCGAGCAGCATGCGCTCGCGCACGCCGCGCGCCATGCGCCCGAGGCCCACCCGGATCTGGTCGGCCACCAGCTCGCCCACGGTGCGGATGCGGCGGTTGCCCAGGTGGTCGATGTCGTCGGCTTCGTAACCGTCGGTGCCGGCCTGCAGGTTCACGAGGTACTGCAGCGTGGTCACGAGGCCGTAGTCCACGAACTTGCCGTCCTCGAAGCCGAGGAGGGTGTTGGACTCGTGATCCAGGTCCAGCTTCTTGTTCATCTTGAAGCGCCCGGCGTCACCGAGGTCGTAGCGGCGCGGATCGGCCAGGAGGCCGAAGAGGTACTGCGTGGCCTTGTCCACCTTGGGCGGATCGCCGGGGCGCAGCACGGTGAAGAGCCGCAGCAGCGCCTCGTCCGAGTTGATGCCGGCGGCGGCTTCGCTCTCGAGGGTGGCGTCGATGATGGCCTCGTTGCCTGCGAAGAGATCGCGGATCTGGGCGTCGGAGTAGCCGAGTACCCGGAGGATCAGCGTGAAGTGGAACTTGCGCTTGTTGACCTTCATCCACAGCACGTTCGAGTTGTCGAACTCCACCTCTATCCAAGGGCCTCGCTTGGGCATGGGGATGATGCTGGCGGTGTAGCGGGGCGCGCCACTGGGAGCCAGGGCGCTGGTGAAGTAGACGCCGGGGCTGCGGTGGATCTGCGAGACGATGACGCGGTCGGCCCCGTTGATGATGAAGGAGCCGTCCTCGGTCATGAGGGGCAGGTCGCCCAGGAAGACCTCGTCCTCCTTGATGAGGCCCGTGTCCTTGTGCACCAGCTGGAGCTTGGCGAACAGGCCGGAGTGGTAGGTGAGGTCCTTCTCACGGCACTCGTCCGGACCGTACTCGGGTTCCTGGAGACGGTACTCGAGGAAGTCGAGGGCCAGATCGGTCTGACGGCCCCGCTCGGTCTCATCGATGGGGAACACTTCGCGGAACGCCGCTTGCAGACCGATGTTCTCACGCTGGTCGGGCGGGGTGCCACGTTGCAGGAGACTGTCGTAGGAGGTGATCTGGATGTTCGTCAGGTTCGGCAGTTCAAGGATCTCCTTGATCTTGCCGAAGGTTCGGATCTCGCGCATCTTCATCCCTTCGCTCGAGTAGGGGTAGGTTGGCCGTCGCCTTGGCGCCGCGTTGCGTTCAGGCAGTGGTGAGCTGCCGGTAGGCTCGTTTCCACGGCATGCTGGATAGGGGTCCCTAGGACCCGGGGGGCTTGTGCATCCGATCTCTGAAGCGGGTAATATTCAGGGGTGAGGGGCGTACGCCGCGCCACCTGGAACGCGGCATGACGCTGCGCACCACGCTCTCCTCCGCGCGGTGATGAAGGTGGTCGGTTTGTCATCCTGCCGCCTTCCCCTGGTTCAAGATATCGCCTCCCGGCGACCAGCGGATCGAGGTCGACGAGAGTTCCGCGCCCACACGACGTAGTGCGGCCGCGAAGTTAGTGCGAATCGCCTGCCCATCCAACCTCCACCTTCGCCAGCAACTACCGTCGCACGGGGACTGTTGTTCAGTCAGTCTCGTGATGGCTCCTGAAGCTGACTCAAACTCGAAGTATAGCAGCGAACAACCAGGTTCGCCGTATCTCGGACGGCTTCGCGGCTTGGACCGCTCGGCCGCTTCCTG
>CAYXUE010000163.1:0-2745 GCA_964467885.1 uncultured bacterium
GCGACGAGCGCCAAGAGAACCACCCAAGTAGAACCGCGCCTCAGCTCATCGGCCACCGTGTTACGGAACAGGCGCTGCGAGCCGAGCCAGGCCTCGGAGGAGACGATCTCGTGAACGCGCCCGACCGGCAGAGCGTCCAGCGCCCTCCGCAGCTCTTGCGTCACCGCGTCCGCGGCGCCAGGCTCGTGCTGAACGAACACCGTGGTGCCAGCCGGTCGCGCCTGCCCCGGCAGCGAAGCCACCAGACCCGGAACGTTCGGAACCAGAGCGGCAGCGTTCAGGAACTGGAACTCGTCGACACCGCTCGGTATGGGAGCCAGCACCCCGTCCACCCGCGCCGTAGCCATCCCGCCCAGATCGATCGTCTGTCCCAGCGCCTGCTCGGCGCCGCCGAACATCTCCTCGGCTACCGTCGCACCGATGACAGTCACGGGCAGCTTGAGAAGCTCCGCGCGCTCGTCGAACCCTCCCCCGGCCTGGAACCGCAAGCCCAGAACATCGAAGATCGAAGCCGTCACCGGGATGCGCTGAATCTGCGTCGAACCCCCAAGCGCACGACCACCCAAGCTCCTAGCGGCAACCGCCCTGACGCCGGGCAGATCTCCGAACCCACTCGCCTCGTCGAACGTAAGCCCGAAGCTCTGACCTGGCTCGAACGGCACATCCTCGGGCCACGGGTCCGAGAAGCGCACCACCAGGACATCCGGCGCGAACTCGGCCGTCAGCGAGTTGATCTGCTCCCGCTGCCAGGCCTCCACCGCGGCAACCGTCGTGAAGGCCGCCACACCCAGGCCGACCGAGAGCACCGCAAGGAAGGTGTGAACCGAACGAGTCGACAGCATCAGTAGAGCCCCACCTCGAACAAAACGGTCGCCAACGTATCGATACCGGAGATCGTCGCGTTGGAAGCGAAGAACGACCCCACAAGCGAACCCCCGTCATCGAACAGGAGAAGCGACACACCACCGGTCGCATAGTCGTGAACCCACCCAGGCAGGCTTCGGCTCAGCTCGGCGTCAACCGCAACGCCTTCGTCAGCCAGGAGGCCCGCGTGCTCATCAGCGGGGATGAAACGCTCATAGTCAGACGAGACCGTGTCCATAGCCACCAAGCGCAACGACACGGGCGAGTTCGCAAGCGACAGGAACTGCTCGCCGAGATCCACGACCTCCTCGAGCCACGGGTACGTGTACCTCGGCAGAAGCAGCGCGAACCACTGACCCTCCAACCCATAACGCGCCAACACCTCCACGGGAAGCGTACGCCCCAAGTCCAACGAAACCTCGCCCGAAACACAACGTTCAACGAACCGGCCCAGCGAAGCATCCGTAGCCTGTAGATCGTGGAAAGCGCGAGCCCACCCAAGCACCTGCTCCCTGTCGACGCACAGCACCATATCGAGCGCGCCGACCTGCTCCTCCCCGAAGAGCAACCACCGCTGGGAGATCTGCTCGGCGATGCGACCTTCCCGGTCCCACCTGAGTTCGAACCCCTTGGGATTGGCCAACCAGTCGAGCCCCAGATCAGTGAGCTCCTCAGCCGTCGAAGGGAAGTAACTCACGTCGTAACCGAACATGCTCACCCGCTGCGCCATGTTGCTCTCAGTGCCATCAGGCGCGGCTACAAATATCGGGGGTTCGCCGCCGTGGGCGGCAATGCTGCTCGTGATGGTCTGGATACGCCCGAGTTCGCGCTCACGCACTGCCTCATCCCAACGCGGATCGCTCCAGTACGCATCGACGCTTCGGACCATTACCACCGTAGGGCTGTCGTGGGCAGGCAAAACGCCAAGTTCTCCCAGAACTGCGTGAAGCGCTTGCTTATCCTCGACTTCACCTCGAGGACGGAACATCGCGTCTGTAGAAAGGAAGACTGTCGGACCGGTCGCCTCGCCTTGTTGAGCAGTTGCTAAAGAAGCGAGGAAAAGGAGCAACACCGTTACCCGCATCACCTGACTGTAGTTCGGCGAGAATCCGGGCAGAAAAACTCTCGCATCTGTCCTCGAGTGTTGCGATGACATCCGGAACATTTGATTGATTGTAGGACACGCGGTCCACTTCCGCTTGCTTCGAAAAGTACTGGCTCGGGTGGAACCGTATGCCTCCATGGCTGGACGCGAAATAGGGCCAAAGCTCGCCCAACAACACGGTCAGAAACACTTTCCCGCCAGTGGAGTACTACCAGCGGTAGTAACACCCGAGCTGAATTGATCCGCCCTAGCGACACATCGCCAAGAGGACAACTCGTCAAAGGTCCAACCGATCCTGCCTTCTCACGCGTAACACTCGCGCCTTCCCCACGAAAGCGATTCGCTAGGAATCCTGAAGCGGTTCACGTTCCTGCTAACGTGGCGGGAAAGGACTATGAGCAATTCTGCGCGTCGAAAGGGTTCCGATGATCTTTCTTGGTTGGGCGCTTCTCGTATACGGCTTCGGCGTGTTGCTTGTTCTGCCACTATTGCCGGGAATCTCAGCCGACGCGATGGAGGCGTTCAGCTACGACATCAGGCTGTTCACCGGTCTGCAAGCCATCGTAGCTGGAACCAGTGTATTAAGGCACCCGAAACCGCTCACCACTCTCGCGGTACTCGCAGCAGCGACAATCCCGCTAGTCCTACTACTACGAGCTGACCACCTCTGGTGGGCCGCCGCCGTCATGGCCCTTCAAGGCATTCCCCTCTGGTTGATCCACAGGAAGCCATCAGACCCTGCAAGCACACCAGAAGACCTTGGATACTGATATCGC
>CAYXUE010000164.1:0-2720 GCA_964467885.1 uncultured bacterium
GGCTGCCGTGCGGCAGCCTGCGGTCTCGAACTCCGTGCACGACACGATCGGCCCACGTGAAGTGCGGGGCGCCACCCTCGGGGGCGCGCAGGTGCACTCCGTGCGCTTGCCCGGCTACGTGATCGGTGTGGAGGCGCTGTTCGGTCTACCGGACGAGCGCCTGACCATCAAGCAGGAGAGCGGCAGCAGCGCCAGGCCGTACGTGAACGGCGCGCTGCTGTGTATCCGTGAGGTGGGCAAGCTGCTGGGGCTGCAGAGGGGGATGGACGGAGTGTTGGATATCGGATGACCACCACCATCGAAGTACACGGACCGGAGGAGACCGCGGCACTGCTGCCGTACCCGGAGCTGGCTGCCGAGATAGGCGGCACGTTGCGCGACACCAAGGCAGGGGAGGTGAGGGCGCTGGAGCGCGCAACGACCAGCTTGCCGGGTGACGGCACTTTCCTCCTCATGGGGGCGGCCGATCAGCGGCTGGCCATCGCCAAGGTGGGCGCGGTGCACCCCACCAACACCGCCAAGGGTCTGCCGACCATCATCGCCGCCGTGATAGTCACCGACGCCACCGACGGCCGGGTGGTGGCGCTCCTCGACGGCGCCACCGTGACGGTGCGGCGCACCGCCGCGCTCTCGCTCTACGGCGCTCAGCAGGTGGGAGCTACGGCGGGCACCGTGGTGATGTTGGGAGCGGGCGCACAGGCACTCGGGCACCTGGAGGCGTTCCACGCAGGTCTCGGGATCGGGCGTCTGTATGTCTCCTCCCGCACCCCCGCCAGGGCGCAGTCCGTCGTAGAGCGTGCGAACGAACTCGGAGTCCCCAGCGAACTCATCACGAGCGCAGAGGAACTGTTGGAGCGTGCGGCCGGCGCCGACCTGGTGGTTACGACCACCAACAGCCCCCAGCCGGTGCTGCCTGCGGCGCTAGCCGAGCGCCTCCGGCCGGAGGCGACCATCGTGGCCGTGGGGGCCTACCGACCCGACATGGCGGAGATACCGCCCGCGTTGGTGGCCGCCTGCGATGTGGTGGTCGACACGCTGGCCGGAGCGGAGGAGGAAGCCGGCGACCTGATCCAGGCGGCGGCGGGGGGAGCCTGGACCTGGGACTCCGCGCGTGAGTTGGGCGACTTCCTGAACGGCTTCGAGCGCAGCGGTAGGCCCGTGTTGGTGAAGACCGTGGGGCACTCCATGTGGGACTTAGCGGCTGCCCGCCTGGCGGTGCCGCGGACGTAGGTCCGCCGGAGGCGGGCGCACGGCTACGGAGAACAGGCCTGGCCGCGGTCACTGCCGCGGCCAGGCCAGCTTGCTTCCTTGGTGCGCCCGGAGTCTCAGCCGCGGGCTGCCGCGATCTCCTCGAGCTGAGCCACGTGCCCCTCCAGCACGGCGAACGCCTTCTCTATGGGTTCGGCGGTGGTCATGTCCACCCCAGCGCGCTTCAACTGCGTCACCGGATCCTCGGCCGAACCCGTCTGCAGGAACTCGAGGTAGCGCTGGGCCGCGCTGGCGTCGCCGCGCTCGAAACCTTGCCGTACGTCGGCGGCCAGCGCCGCCGCAGCGGAGATGCCGGCGGCGTACTGGAACGTGTAGAAGGGGATGTACAGGTGCCCGAAGGTGGCCCAGGTGATTCCGGTACGCTCGTCCGCCGTGATGGCGTCGCCGTAACCTTCCTGGAACAGCCGCTTCATGATCTCGTTCAGCTTGGTGGAGTTGAGGCCCTCGCCCCGCTCCACGGCCTCGTGCACCTCCAGTTCGAACCGCACCAGCGTGGGCATGACGAAGAAGTAGCGGTGGAAGTTGTAGAAAGCTTCCTCCAGGAGCGCTAGACGCTCCTCCTCGGAGGTGAGCTTCTCCCGCAGGTACGGCCGGAGCAGCGCCTGGTTGAAGTTGGAGGCTGTCTCGGCAACCATCATGGCGTAGCCGGAGTTGGCCAGGGGCTGGCGCCTCTCCAGCAGCAGCGAGTGCATGGCGTGACCCAGTTCGTGAGCCAGCACGGAGACCGACTCCAGGCCGTCCTGGTAGCTCATCATGATGTAGGGCTGGCCCTTGTAGGCGTGGGCGGCGAAGGCACCGTCGCGCTTGCCGCGGTTGGGGTACACGTCCACCCAGCGTCCTTGTTCGAGGCCACGCCGCAGGATGCTCACGTACTCCTCGCCCAGCGGCTCCATGCCCTCGACTATCCAATCCACAGCCTGTGGATAACTCACTCGCGGCGGCTCCTTCGAGAGCGGCGCGAAGATGTCGTACTCCTTGAGTTCCTCCACTCCCAGCAGCTTGCGGCGCGCCCGCCAGTAGCGGTGCCACACGCCCAGGTTGCGGGTGAACACGTCCAGCACGTTGGTGAGCACGGCGCGGGGCACCTCGGCGGGCGCCAGCTGCTCCTCCACGGTGCTGGGGTAGTTGCGCACGCGCGCGTTGAACACGGCGTGCTTCACGCGGCCCAGATAGAGCTCGGTGAGGGTGTCCCGGTGAGCCAGGAAGCCGTCCGTGTATGAGGTGTGCGCCCGCTGGCGCAGAGCGCGGTCGGGCGAGGCTGAGAGCCCACCGAAGGTGCTCTGCGCCACCTCGTGCTCCCGCCCATCCGAATCCGTGACTTGCACGAAGGGCAGCTCGTTGTTGGCCAGGCTGTTGTAGGCGCGGCCCGGGGTCACCAGCGCGTCGCCCGCTAGGCTGAGCACCTGCTCCACCTCCTGCGAGCGGACGTGGGGCCGGCTGGCCTCCAGGCG
>CAYXUE010000165.1:0-2669 GCA_964467885.1 uncultured bacterium
TCCTCGAAAGTGTAGGAGACCAGGCCGTCGCCCAGCCTAATGGTTCGCTGCCCCTCGTCGTCCGCCGTGAATCGCAGTGTGAGGCCCGCCACTGGCGGGTCGATGACCACGTAGGTGCTCTCGGCTCCACTCTCGAAGGGCCGGAGCTCGCTCACCCACTCGCCGGTGTCGAGGAGGAGCTGCCCACCACCGATGCGCAGCGACACCTCGCCCAATGCCGGGTTGGCGTAGGCACCGATGAACCCAAGGGCGTCGACAAGCGGCACGCGCTCACCCACCAAGGGGAGCTGCTGCTCGATCAGTGCGGCCAGCTGCTCCAGCTCGAACGCAGTCTGCGCCACGGAGTCGGCGGGCTGCTGGTAGAGGAGCTCGAGCAGGCGGGTGACCACGGCGCCGGTGAACGGGTTGGCACCCTGAGCGTTGGTCAACACCACCACGCCTAGGCCCGCTTCGGGTAGGAAGGCCAGCTCGCTGGTGAAGCCGATGGTGTTGCCGCCGTGGCTATACATCGGGAGGCCCTTGTACTCGCCGACGAACCAGCCCAGCCCGTAGCTCTGCGTGGCGGTCACTGGCACCTGCGGTTCCCAGGTGACCTGCAGGCTCTCTTCACTGACCACGCGCTCGCCGTCCGGGGCCACGCCCGCAGCCAGCACCGTGCTGAGGAACGCGGCCATGTCCTCGGCAGTCGACCAGTGCGTTCCGGCCGGTCCGGCCGGCTCGAGCATGGCCTCCACCTCCATCGGTGCCGGCTCGTACTGGCCCGTGTGCAGACTGAGGACGTGGGAGGTAGCGTGGTCGCCCCTAGCGCCCACCACGTCAATGTCGAGGGTGGTGTGGCTCATGCCGATCGGTTCGAGGATGCGCTCGGCAAGGACGGCCGCGTACCCCTCCCCCAGTTCGCCGTAGGGCGCGCCGGCCGCCGCCGCGGCGGCGTAGCCCGCGGTGGCCACCAGCTGGTTGCTGTACTGGAACGCCTCACCGAAGTCGGTGAAGAACTCGAACGTGGCCAGCGACTCGATGATGCCTTCGGCGCTCAACTCGCCGTAGTTGAAGGCCAGTTCGAGGTCGCGACGGGGTACACCCGTGCAGGCGCAGAGCAGGTTCCTGAACGTGATCTCCTGCGTCAGGGTCTCGTCGGCGACCGCGAAGCTTGGCAACACGTCCACCACGGGCGTGTCCCAGTCGACCATGCCTTCGTCCACCAGGCTCGCTATCAGCATGGAAGTAAGGGTCTTGCCTATCGAACCGATCATCATCTGCGTGCTGGGAGTGATGGGCTCACCGCCCGCCTCCGTGAAGCCGAAGCCCTGAAGGTAGGCGACTTCGCCGTCCTGCACGACCGCAATGGCCGCGCCCGGCGCGCCGTAGGCGTTCAGCGTCTCTTCTACGAATTCGGCCAGCTCGTCCACGACCTGGGCAACGGGGAGAGGGTCCATGCCGCTCAGGTCGGTGGCCTCCACCGCCGTGATGGTGAAGCCCGTAGCCACCACCTGCAGTTGGGCGTTGCGGCGCTGTAGCCCGCTGAGCTCGCCGTACACGAGGAGGACGTAGGTCTCGTCGCCCACCACCTGAGCTATCGCCTGGAAGACCTCGTTGGGGGCGCCCTCGTCGTAGTTGACGATCAGCGTGCGGTCCACGCCCGGGCTGGAGGGCGGCTCCAGCGATTCCACGGGCTCGAGGGTTACGTCCGGCGTCGTGAGGTTCCACGCCTGGGCGACGGCGTCGGCAGGATCGGCCACGTCCGACACCACCACGTCGACGTGCAGGTCGCCCTCCGGCGCCGCCACGCGCACGAAGCTGCCGATCTGTGTCGCGCTCCAGCCCGTGGGCACGGGGACGGTGAAGCGCCCGGCCGGGTCGGCGAAGACGCCCTCCGCGCCCTGGGCCGCGGGCGGGGCGCTGGACGCTGGCGCGTCGGCGCCAGGCTGAGCCTGGTCGGCGCGAACCAGGCTGAACGGGAACGCCTGCCCAGCCTGGGTGAAGCCGCCCGTCATTGCATCGCCCTCCACGTCGCCGTCGAAGGTCGGCGCCCCCGGGATACCTGCGATGGCGAAGGCCACCTGCGAGCCGTCGACGCTTATGGCCTCAAGGGGCAAGCCGATGGCGCCCTGCGCCGGGATGTCCACGGTGCCGGTCCAGGCCGCGCCATCCTCGCCCTCCTGGGCGAGCTTCACGATCACGCCTAAGGGCGAACCTGGGATATCGATGGCCCCCTCCCACGTGCCTGCGGCCTCTGCGCTGACGACGTCCTGGGCGCTGGCCACGCCCACGGCCAGCGTCAGAGCCAGTAGCAGCAGGAGGCGCGCGACCGTTCCGCGCAATCCGGGGCTCGCCTGTAGCGGTGTTCGGCTTGGCGTTACGACCTGGTTCATCCTGATGTCCTTCAAAACTGATGTCCTCCTAAGACGTCTAGTCCGCCCCAACGGGCGGCCCATGAGTGGTGGTGGAGAGGCTAACGACCTGACTTACCGGGCGTCCGGAAGGGCCAGTGGGCCCTTGACCTGTATCGCCGCGGCGCGCTTCGCCATCCGGGGAAGCAGCGGCAGGAGTCAGAACTTACCGCAGTGAAGGGGCTGGCTGTCAACCGTGGAGTTGATCGCTGGTGCCAGGGTCGGTCATGGGGTAACGAACCTACAACTCACGCCAGGTGCGACCGCCAGGCGCTGGTC
>CAYXUE010000166.1:0-2669 GCA_964467885.1 uncultured bacterium
AGCCGTCGGGGTAGCCAGCTTCGGCCAGGAGTTCACGGGCGCGCTCGGGGTCGTAGGGGTAGGGGTCCTGGTTCAGGCGACCGAAGAGGCCGGGCGGCACGAACTCGTTGGCCACGGAGGCCAGTTCGCCGTAGAAGGCGTCCACGATGGCTTCCTTGTCGATGGCGTAGGCGAAGGCCTGGCGCACGCGCAGGTCGTCGAACGGCTCGTTGGCCTGGTGCATGCCGATGTAGCCGATCACGAGGTCGGACTCGGCGCTGACCGGACGGAACTGGTCGCTGTTGGCCACGATGTCGTAGCTCTCGGGCGAGAGGTTGAGGGCGATGTCGATGCTGCCGGCTTCCAGTTCGGCGAGGCGCGCGGTGGGCGACTCGATGCCGCGGAAGACGATCTGCTCGACGCCGGCCACCTGGCCCCAGTAGTCGTCGTTGCGGGTGAGCACCACGCGGTCGCCATCGATCCATTCGCTGAAGACGAACGGACCGGTGCCGACAGCGCCGACCGTGGGGGTGCCGTACTCGATGCCGCCTTCGGCCACGGCAGCGGGGCTATGCAGGCCGAAGTAGGCGCTGGCCAGCTGCTGCGGGAAGAAGCCGATGGAGCCGGTGAGGTTGAACTGCACCGTGAGGTCGTCGATGACCTCCACGGACTCGATCTGGTAGCCCGGATCGCCGTGGTAGCCGCCGAACACGTAGGTGAAGGAGGTGAAGTCCTTGCCCTGGTCCACGAAGTTGTACTCGTGATCGCGGAGGTTCCAGCGATCGAAGTTGAACTTCACGGCCTCGGCGTTGAACGGAGTGCCGTCGTGGAAGCTCACGCCTTCGCGCAGGGTGAAGGTCCAGACGCTGGAGTCCTCGTTCGGCTCCCAGCTGGTGGCCAGAAGGGGTTCGATCTCGGCGGAGCCTTGCTGGAAGCCCACCAGGCGCTCCACCACCTGGATGGCCGGCGTGAGGGAGTTGCCGTCCTGGCCGGTGTCCAGCGTGACCGGGAGGCCCGACTGGCCGACGATGAGGGTTTGCGCTGCGGCCGTGGCGAAGAGCGCCAGGGCCACTAGAGCTGTGAGGAATCGCTTCATGTATAACCTCCGGTGTGGTGTCCACGGGGTACCGCGAAGTCCGAATACCAAACGGCTCGCACTGTGATATGGGACGGTGCGTGCTCGTTTGTCTAGACTCATGTGAAGTGTATAACAAACCCTCCTGACCACGACACAATCCAAGGGCGTTAGCTGAAGGGTTCGTTAATCCTCCGGGGCTACCCCGTCGCCGTGGCCAGGCCGCGCTTGTCGCTCAAGCGGCCCTCGGCAAGTCGCACGGTCTGCAGGCCGGCGGCAGCCACTAAGCCCTCGTCGTGCGTGACGATGACGACGGCGGTGCCCTCCTCCGCCGCCAGGTCGAGCAGCAGCTGCAGCACCTCGGTGGCCCTTTCGCGGTCCAATGACCCCGTGGGCTCGTCGGCCAGGATGACGGCGGGACGCAGAGCCATGGCCCGCGCTACCGCCGCGCGCTGCCTCTCGCCCCCGGACACACGGGAGGGCGGGTGATCCAGACGGTGCTCCAGCCCCACCTTCGTGAGCAGCTCTCTCGCACGCTCCTCATCCGGGCGTCCGATGATCCTACTCGGCAGGCTCACGTTCTCCAGGAGCGAGAGGTCCGACAGGAGGTAATGGTTCTGGAAGATGAGCCCCACGTAGTGCGCCCTGCGCTCCGACAGGTCGGAGGGCGCGTGCGCGTGCACCGGGAAGTCGCCCCACCAGATCTGGCCCGCGTCGGGCCGGTCCAGGCCGCCCAGTAGGTGCAGCAGCGTACTCTTGCCCGAGCCGCTGGGGCCGAGGACGGCCACGACCTCGCCGGCCGCCAGCTGCAGTGAAGCGCCCCCTAACACTTCGACGGCCCCTCCGGGGCCCGTGAAGCGGCGCTCTACATCGGTGCATCTCAGTACCATCGCCACGGGTTACTATACGTGGCACCCCTGGTACAGGACCCGCCCATGGGTCAGTCCCGCGTTCTAACCCGAGAAGGAGCTTCTGTGACAGGCCAAGTCAACGTAAGTGACCTCAAGGAACTGCTGAAGAAAGTTCCGTTGTTCCACGACGCCCCGGACCGGGCGCTCGAGATCTCCGCCTCGGCCGTGCGCAAGCGCGTGTACGAACCCGGCACCACGATCTTCCAGGAAGGCGACAAGGGCGAGGCCCTCTACATCCTGGCGCAGGGCTTGGTGAAGCTGTCCAAGGTCGACCTGGGCGGGCATGAGAAGACCCTGGCCATCCTGCAGCCGCCGGAGTTCTTCGGCGAGATGGCCTTGGTGGGCGAGAGCACGCGCAGCGCCACGGTCGTGACCCTGAACGAGGTGCACGCCTACCTGCTCTTCCAGGACGACTTCCGCAAGCTCATCTCCGACTACCCGTCCGTGAGCCTCAACCTCACCGCCACGCTGGCCGCGCGCCTGCGGGGCATGGACGACGAGTCGCAGATCCTCTCCTACAAGGACGCCCAGGGCCGCGTGGCTTACGTGCTTCTCAGGCTCTACAACGGTGGCGTGGTCGAGGTGGAGGAGCAGCGCGCGCTGGTGCGCCTCACCCACCAGGAGCTGGCTAACCTGGCTGGCACCTCCCGCGAGACCGTCACGCGCGCACTGAAGGCGCTGGAGGGCGAAGGCGTCATAGAGAC
>CAYXUE010000167.1:0-2665 GCA_964467885.1 uncultured bacterium
TCCCGCGCTGATAGACACAGTTCCGATTTGGCAGGGAACGCTAGCCAGATAACCCTCCTTATCATGTGGCGCCCGTAGGAGGGAGCGTCTCAAACGGCGGCAGAGCACAACGAAACTGCGAGCGCCTTACTCCAGGACGAGGGCGTGCCCAGCGAGCCGGTGCTCGACGTCCGCAAGGTATCCCCTGCCGCGGCCGTAGTGCGCGGAGGTGGTTGAGCGTAAAGCACTGCGCGTGACGCCGCAGTTCCGGATAACCAAAGGGCGCGTTCGGTCCGTGCTCCTGCTGGGTGCGCAGCGCTGGCAGCAGACCTACGCGCAGCAGGCCGATGACGTCGAGCCGCTCACCGCGGGCGCGCAGCAGCCGGTAGCTTGGACCGCTTGAGCGCGGGAGCCATCCATGAGCGCTGCGTGAGCGGCCACCGTGGGGACGTTGCCCACGGTGTGGTCGTTGGCCTTGCAGGCGACGGTCGGCGCCGTCAGCTCGACTATCACGCCCTCGGCACGTGTCGCTATGGCAGCGACCGGGTAGCTGACGGCGCGCTCACCGGCTGCGCCGTATTCGATCCGCACCAACGCGCCCTCTGGAACGGGCAGGGCGTTGGCCACGCGCCGGTAGATCGAGAGGAACTTACCGACGCTCATGGGCGCCTCTACCTCGTCAGCGGCGGGCGGCAACACCTGCAGCACGAGCTCATGCCAGTCGGCGGCACGGCCGCCGCAGTCCATGGCATTGACGCTCGTGGCCTTGAACTCGGTCACGTGGTAGCCGCCCGGCACGCGGGCGCCGGCGGCACTGAAGATGAGGGGCTCGTCAGTGTGGGATTCGAGTCGAGCGATGAACTCCGCAGTGGTCATGGATGGCTCCCGCCTGTCCGTAAGGTGTCTTGGCGGCGGTCTATCGTCACGAGCCGCTTGAAAGAGGATCGCGGGCTCGGGACGCCATCGGCCGCCACATAGACAGTAGTCTATGCATTGACGCTCGTCAATGCCCGTTGCGGAGTTGGCGGGGCTTCCGCCCCATAGACACCTGTCTATGCCATCGATTAGCATCGATGCCATGGACGAGTACCCCGACAAGCTGAAGCTGCTGGGCGATCCCACGCGCTTCAAGATCCTGCAGTTCCTCGCCGCGCCGGTGGAGAGCTACTGCACCCGTGACGACGGCGTGTGCGGCTGCGACCTGGAGACCTACCTCGAGCTCACCCAGCCCACCGTCAGCCACCACATGAAGCAGCTCGTCGACGCCGGCCTGGTGACGGGCGAGCGCCGCGGACGCTGGGTCTACTACGAGCTGGTCCCTGAGGCGCTCCGGGAGCTGGCCACCACCCTCGAGGGCTTCGCCGCCGCGGCCGAAGCACGCTCCGAACTGGCCCCCGCATGACCAAGCGCCTCTCCCTCCTCGACCGCTACCTGACGGTGTGGATCTTCGCCGCCATGGCCCTGGGCGTGGCCTTAGGCGCGCTCGCGCCCGGCTTCGGGCGCCTCCTCGACGGCATGTCGGTGGGCGCAACCAACATCCCCATCGCCATCGGCCTCATCGTGATGATGTACCCACCGTTAGCCAAGGTGCGCTACGGCAAGCTGCCGCAGGTGTTCCGCAACGGGCGCCTGCTAGGCCTGTCGCTACTGCAGAACTGGCTCATCGGGCCCGTGCTGATGTTCGCCCTCGCCGTGATCTTCCTACGCGGCCACCCCGAGTACATGACAGGCCTCATCCTCATCGGCCTGGCGCGCTGCATCGCCATGGTGCTGGTGTGGAACGAGCTCGCCGAAGGCGACAACGACTACGCCGCCGGCCTGGTGGCGTTCAACAGCGTCTTCCAGATCCTCTTCTTCGGCGCCTACGCCTGGCTCTTCATCACCGTGCTGCCGGGCCTCCTCGGCCTGCAGGGCAGCGTGGTCGACATCTCCATGGGCGAGATCGCCAGCGCCGTGCTCATCTACCTGGGCGTCCCCTTCTCCGCCGGGCTCCTCACCCGCGCGCTGCTCATCCCCCGCAAGGGCCAGGCGTGGTTCGACGACGTCCTCCTCCCCCGCATCAGCCCCCTCACGCTGATAGCCCTTCTCTTCACCATCGTGATGATGTTCGGCCTCCAGGGCAGCACGCTCCTGGCGAGCCCGCTGGACGTGCTCCTCATCGCCGCGCCGCTGGTGCTCTACTTCGTCATCATGTTCCTGGTGTCGTTCCTCATGGGCAAGGCGGTAGGCGCCGACTACTCGAAGACGGCCACCCTGTCGTTCACCGCCGCCAGCAACAACTTCGAGCTCGCCCTCGCCGTCGCCGTCAGCGTCTTCGGCCTCGGCTCCGGCGTCGCCTTCGCCGCCGTCATCGGCCCACTCGTGGAGGTGCCGTTGCTCATCGGCCTCGTCGGCGTGGCGCTGTGGCTGCGCGGCCTCCTCTTCCCGCCCCCCACCCCTGCGCCGGCTGACGTGCTGGCCGCCGCCGAGGAAGCGTGCGCCCCCACCGCCGCGTTAGCCGAACGCCTCGAGGGAGCACCCCGATGAGAGTCCTGGTCCTCTGCACCCACAACAGCGCCCGCAGCCAGATGGCCGAGGGCTGGCTCAGGCACCACGCCCGCGAAGAGGGTCTGGAAGCGGAGATCCACTCGGCCGGCACCGAGGCCACGCGCGTCAAGCCGGAAGCCATCCAGGTCATGCGCGAGGT
>CAYXUE010000168.1:0-2661 GCA_964467885.1 uncultured bacterium
GGCGCCATGCTGCACGACATCGGCAAGATGGGCGTGCCCGACGCCATCCTTCACAAGGCCGGCCCCCTGACGGACGAGGAGTGGGCCATCATGCGCACGCACCCCACGCTGGCCAAGGAGATGCTGGGGCGGATCGGCTTCCTGGGCGACGCGGTGGAGGTGCCCTACTGCCACCACGAGCGTTGGGACGGCAGCGGTTACCCGCGCGGCCTGGCGGGCGAGGAGATCCCGCTCAGCGCACGGGTCTTCGCCGTGGTGGACGTGTACGACGCCCTGACCAGCGACAGGCCGTACCGCGCGGCCTGGGCGCCCGAGAAGGCTCTGGAGTACATCGAGCGGGAGGCCGGCACGCATTTCGACCCCGCCGTGGTGAGGGCGTTCGCGGAGATGATCTCGGGCGGGGTCGCGGCCGACGCGTGAGGCGCGGCTGCGTTGCGGGGTACCGCCCACGGTCCGCGCCGCAGGGCTGGTAGAGTTCGTCAACAGCACGGTTCTTGATACAGCCAAGGTTCTTCGACGTCTAGCTAAGGATGTTGGAGTGTGTCGACCGATTCGGTGCGGGTAGGACGGGTAGCAAGAGACCGGTTCCAGGGTAACGACAAGATCCTCTTCGGCATGATCCTCGGTGTGCTGGCGTTCTGGCTCTTCGCCCAGACCACACTGAACATCGCTCCCGTCATGGCCGAGGACCTGGGCGTCGGGACCAACGTCATGAACATCGCCGTGTCCATCACGGCGCTCTTCTCCGGCATCTTCATCGTGGTCATCGGCGGCTTGGCCGACCGCGTGGGCCGCGTGCGCATGGTGCAGTGGGGCTTCGTGCTCAGCATGGCCGGCTCCCTGCTGGTGGGCCTGGCGCCCGCCGGCTCGCTGGCCGAGCCGTTCCTGATGTTCGGCCGCATCCTGCAGGGCCTGTCGGGCGCGTTCATCATGCCCGCCAGCCTGGCGCTCATCAAGGCCTACTGGGAGGGCGAGGCGCGCCAGCGCGCCATCAGCCTCTGGTCCATGGGCTCGTGGGGCGGCTCGGGCTTCGCGGCGCTGTTCGGCGGCTTCATGGCGCAGAACGTGGGTTGGCGCTGGATCTTCTTCGCGGCGGCGGCCATCTCGCTCATCGGCATGCTCATGGTGCGTGGCACCCCAGAGAGCAAGGTCGAGACCGCAGGCAAGTACAAGTTCGACACCGCCGGGGTCCTCACCTTCATGGTCATGATGGTGGGCCTGCAGGTGGTGCTCACGCAAGACGGCAACTTCGGCTGGCTCAGCCTCACCACGCTGGGCATCCTGGCCGTCAGCATCATCTTCGGCTTCCTCTTCGTGCGCATAGAGCGCGGCAACCCGGACGGCTTCGTGGATTTCGGTCTCTTCAAGAACATGACCTACACGGGCGCCACCATCTCCAACTTCCTGCTCAACGCCACGGCCGGCATCCTCATCTGGCCATGTCGCTCGTGCAGCTGGGCGGCGACCTCACGGCACAGCAGGCGGGCCTACTGACCATCGGCTACGCCATCGCCATCGTGGCCTTCATCCGCGTGGGCGAGAAGCTGCTGCAGCGCTTCGGGCCGCGCAAGCCCATGATCTGGGGCGCCATGATCGTGGGGGTGGCCATCATCCTCCTCATGGGCACCAACATGCTCCTCGGCACCTACAACGTCCTGGTGGTGGTGGCCTTCTCGCTCTTCGGCCTCGGCCTGGGCTTCTACGCCACGCCCTCCACGGACGCCGCCCTCTCCGCCCTGCCAGAGGACAAGGCCGGCAGCGGTTCGGGCATCTACAAGATGGCCTCCTCGCTGGGCGCCTCCTTCGGCGTGGCCATCTCCGCCACGATCTTCACCGCCTTCGCAGCCGACGGCGGCTCGGTGCAGTGGTTGGACGGGGTCATCTCCTACCTGGGCCGGCAGGACAACGTGGCGGTGCGCGAGGCGGCGCTGTTCGCCTTCGGCGTCAACCTACTCATGACCGTTGCCGCCATCATCTCGGTGATGCTCACCATCCCCAAGGGCAAGCCGGGGGCGGCGGACTAGGTCAGCTAGGCGCGTGACGAGGTGCGCCCGGCTCAAGTGGCGCACTCGGACGGTGACGAGAACGCGGTGGGCCCGTGAGTAGCAGCCCGCCTGTGGAAGGAGCAGCGATGAGCAGCATACTGAACGCCCTCGAGTCGGAACGGGGCCAGATCGAAAGCTGGTTCCAGCACATGCACAGGAACCCCGAACTCTCCATGCAGGAGGACGGGACCGCGCGCTTCATAGCCGACCTGGTGCGGCAGTGGGGTTACGAGGTGGCCACCGGGGTGGGCAAGCACGGCGTGGTGGCGTCCCTGAAGGTGGGCTCCTCCGACAAGGCCATCGGCCTGCGCGCCGACTTCGACGCCCTGCCCATCCAGGAGATCAACGACCTGCCGTACAAGAGCACGGTGGAGGGCGTGGCGCACCTCTGCGGCCACGACGGGCACACCGCCATGCTGCTGGCGGCCGGCAAGTACCTGGCCGATACCAGGAACTTCGACGGCACCGTGCGGCTGATCTTCCAGCCGGGCGAGGAGACCATGGAGGGCGGGCCCGCCATGATCGCGGACGGCCTCTTCGACCGGTTCCCGGTGGACGCCGTGTTCGGCATGCACAACATGCCGGGGCTGGAGTTGGGCAAGTTCTACTTCACGGA
>CAYXUE010000169.1:0-2647 GCA_964467885.1 uncultured bacterium
CCCTGATCCACCGCCACGGGCATGTTGGCGTAGATGTTGAGCTTCTGGACGGTCGCCATGGTGGACCAGTAGAGGTCGAAGAACTCCACCAGAGTGGCGGGCGACTCGCCCAGCCGGTCCTGGTAGTCGGCCAGTCGCTCCAGCGAGGCGCTCACGGCCTCCAGGTCCGCTTCGTACGCCGCTTCCGTGGCGTAGGTGGCCGCCAGGTTCCACGTGTACTGCGGGTCCAGTTCTGCGCGGGTAGGTAGTGCGGTCGGTTCAGGCATGGGGCGATGATAACGAAGCGCGCGGCTTAGCCCGCTTCGCTGAAGCCGCCGTACGCTGGCCGCGCTCCGGCGCTCTGGCCCGCCGTCCCGCCTCCGCTTCCCGGCCTAGCGGCCGCCGGTCGAGTTCGGGGGGGCGTTCCTCCTAGAGGTTGTCCTTCTCCGTGGCCTCGCCCGACTTGGCGTCCGGGTCCTCCGGCGAGCTGGGTGCACCCTGCGGGTCGGCCGCGGTGCGCAGGCCCGCCTCCTGCAGCGCTTCCTTCACCAGCATCAGCGCCTCGGGTCCGAAGCCGTGCAGCTGGAGCAGTTCCGAGTCGGAGACGTTGCTGAGCTGCTCCAACTCCGTGTAGCCCGCCTCCCGTAACGCGCGCTGGGCGGGCTGGGAGATGTTCGGTAGGAACGGCCGTGCGTCTGGCTTGTCCATGCGGAGAGCATAGGGCAGCAGCCGCCGCGCGCCCCCGAACGCTTCACCGCCCAGACCCACCGGTGCGAGGAGCACATGCCTCGTAAACCCCAGGGGGTATGTTGCGGCCATGGCAACCAAAGAGATAACCCTCGAGAACCTAGACAGCACGATAGAGAACAACGACATCGTCTTCCTGGACTTCTGGGCCGGATGGTGCGGACCGTGCAAGATGTTCGAGCCGGTCTTCGAGAAGGCGGCCGAGACCCACAAGGACATCGTCTTCGGCAAGATCGACACCGAGGCGCAGCAGGAGCTGGCCGCCGGCTTCGGCATCCGCTCCATCCCTACGCTCATGGCCTTCCGCGAGAACATCCTGGTCTTCTCGCAGCCTGGCGCACTGAACGGCGGGCAGCTTGAACAGGTCATCGACGCGGTGAAGGGCCTCGACATGGAGGACGTGCGGGCCAAGGTGGCTGAGCAGATGGCCGCGCAGGAAGCGGAAGAGGCTGCTCAGCGGTCGAGCTAGCGCCTAGGTGGAGACCTTGGATGCAGCGGTGGGAGCTTCGGACGTGACCGCGGATGCGGGTCCGGACATGGCCCCAGTCGCCCGGGCGCGCCCGGTAACGGACCTGGCCGCGGAGCGCCGCATCGTCAACCGCCTGCGCCGCGCCAGCGGTCAGCTGAACGCGGTCATAGAGGCGGTGGAGGCCGGCAAGCCCTGCCGCGACGTGATCACGCAGCTCAAGGCCGTCACAAGCGCGCTGGACAGGGCGGGCTTCGCCATCCTCAGTAACGCTCTGCAGGAGTGCCTGGAGTCCCCCGACGAGGCGCTGGCCTCCGAGGGGCTGACCAAGGACGAGGTGGAGAAGCTGTTCCTGATGTTCGCCTGAGGGGCGCCTCGGAACTCTTTCCCCAAACGCGCCACGCACCCCAGCGCGTCAGTTCACTGTTGGAGGCTCGCACCGGCCGTGCGGGCCTCCACCGTTTCCGACACCCTTACCGGCGGCGCGCCAGCCAGATCACGTGACGAGCGCCGCGCTTGCCATGCGCTCGCGCTTGCGTGACCTTGGTGTCGAAGCCGCTGCGCTCCAAGCGGCGCGTGAACTGCGTGCTGGGGAAGGCCGACCATACCGCCAGGATGCCACCCGGCGTCAGGGCGGCGTGGGCCCGCTTCAGGCCGGCAACGGTGTAGAGGTCCTCGTTCTCGTCGCGGCTGGTGCCCTCCGGACCGTTGTCCGTGTCCAGCAGTATCAGGTCGAAGGTGCGTAGGCCCCCCAGCAGTTCGTCCACGTCGCCCACGTGCACCTCTACGCGTGCGTCCTGCAACGGCTGGCCCGCGAGTCCGCCCATGTGCTCGTGGTTCCAGCGCACCACGTCCGGCAGCAGCTCCGCCACCGTGACTCGGGCCGAGTCGTCCAACAGGTCGAGCGCCGCGCGCAGCGTGAAACCCATGCCCAGGCCGCCTATCAGCACCGATCTCGGGGCCTGCCCGAACGCCTCCACGGCGCGCTCCGCTAGCAGCTTCTCGGAGGCGTGCTGACGGCTGTTCATCAGCTCCGTCATGGGCAGGTTGGGCTCCGTGATGCGCAGCGAGAACTCGGCGGGCCTGCCCGCCAGGTCGCGCCGCCACAGCGTGAGAACGACGTCGCCGCCTAGTGAAGTTGAGTCGACTTGTTGCCAGGGGATCATGGGACCTTCAGGGGGGCAAAAAAGAAGAACGCGCTAAGCCCGCGCGTTCGATGGTCATAATTATAGGCTTTTATGCGGTATCCGTCAAGATTATCCGGCGAGGTCGGTGCGAGCGATGGCCAGGCGCCACGGTGGATCGGCTGAGATAGGTGTGCGCCCCGTTCTCAGGGGCGCACACCTACTTCCGGCCGGTCGACGGCCTAGTCGTTCATCAGCGGTGATCGGGCCGGCTGGTGGCGTCCGTGGCCGCCGGCAGCACCGGCACCTGCAGCGCGTAGGAGGGGATGGT
>CAYXUE010000170.1:0-2642 GCA_964467885.1 uncultured bacterium
GAGATGCTCTCGCGCGTGACGGAGGCCGACTGGAGCGTCCTGCGCGCGCAGGTGCGGGCGTGCCTCACGGCCTGCCAGGTGTGCGGCGCCGAGTGCGAGAAGCACGCCGGGCACATGGAGCACTGCCGCGTATGCGCCGAGGCCTGCCGCGCGTGCGAGCAGGCGTGCCAGGCCCTGCTGGACGCCATCCCGGCCTGAGCCATGGACGCGAGGGTGTGCTGCGAGCCGTGCGCCCATAAGTCAATGATGAAGATGCTTTGGCTCGTCAGGCGCTGACCTGCCCGAGCGACTCGAGGTGACCCGTCAGGCGGCGCGCTTCGGCCGCGCGGAGGGCTACCGCCGCCTTGATGGCCTCCTGCCAACGCTGGCGTTCCGCCAGTACGCTCCGCGCCCGCTGCAAGATGGCGCTAACGTCAGCGGCCGTGGGCTGCTCGGCGAACACGTGGATGTCGGGGTAGCCGAGCATCTGCTGCACGCTGGCGGTCTTGTGCGAGTCGGCGCCCAGCAGCACGCCCGGCACCCCGCCCAAGCCCGCCAGGATGGCGGGGTGGTAACGGCCCGTCACTACCAGTTCGGCGTGCGCCAGGATTTCGGTGGCCACCATGACGTTGGTGTCCGCCGGCACCAGCGGCAGGCCCAGCTCGTGCGCCAGCTCCTCCAGGAAGGCGTCGCCCGTCGAGCTCACCGTCACCACCACCGGGTACCCCAGCTCAGGCAGCGCCTGAAGCAGGCGCCGGTACGAGGCGGCCGCCCGCTTAGGGTCCTTGGCGGCCTCCGAGCTGCCGCCCACGCAGACGTACGGCCGCTGGAAGTCCCAGGTCCCCAGCCGATCGGGGCGCTCGTGGAAGGGCGTCAGGTACTCGGGACGCGCCAGGAGGTCACGCCCGCGCCCAACGCGCCCATTCCAAGCGAAGACGCTGTCGGGTACGTAAACCGAGTCCACCTCGGGCGCCACCTCGCGGAGGAACGCCTGCGACCAGGGGTCGCGCGTCGTCACCAGGCGCGCCTGGGGCAGCAGCCGCCGGGTCGCCGCCACGGTGGCGGCGTTGCGGGGTCCGTTGGCCGGGTCGGCGACCAGCGCGTTGACGTAGGCGAAGGGCACGTCCGCCTCGTGCGCGAGCTGCATCACGGCCAGGTGGAAGCGCTGCTCCAGGCGCGAGGGGGTGGTGAAGATCATGCTCCCCTCGCCGTTGACGACCACCGCGTCCGCGCGCTCCACGCGCGCGATCCACTCCGCCAGCGGCTCGCGCCCTGAGCGGCGCCAGCGGCGCACCGTCTCGGCGGGGTCGTCGCTGACGGCGTCGCGGACGCCCAGGCGCTCCAGTGACAGGCGCGTGCGGCCGCCGCGCGCCAGGCCGGCCCCGGCGAGCCGGGCGAGGGCCGGTTGCCGCAGAAGGCGGCCCGCCACCGGCCCGTCGGCCAGCGCCACGCGCGAGCGCACCTCGGCGTCCAGCACGCGGTCGGAAGGCGAGAGGCCGGCGGCGGCCATGAGTTCGAGCAGCGCCATGGTGGTGGCGCGGCTGCCCCAGTTGGCGTTGTCGCGGTTGTCCGACACCAGCAGCACGCGCGGCCCGGCGCCGGCCGCGGCCTGCTCGATCTGGGCGTCAGCGGCCGCCTGGATCACGACGCCCTCTCACGCTCTCGTTAGCGCGAGCGACGAGGGGCGCGCGACCAGGCAAGTGGGTGGCCGCAGGCCTGTGGGTGGGGCGAACCTTCCTATCGGTGGCATGTTGTCGTCCTGGTCGAGGCTACCACTAGCGGCCGCGCGGGCGCTGTGCGCTGGCGTCGGGGGCTCCCGCCGTGCGGGGCGCGAGCTGAGGTGAGCGCTCGCTGCGAAACGGTGCGCCTGATAGCCGCCGCCTCACCGCGACCAACGGCGCTCAATACCTGCTTGCCCTTCCTACCAGGGGTGCCGTAAGGCCGCGCCCAATAGCGCGCGGGCCGACGCCTGGCGGGGGCGGTGAGCAGACGGCCGGGCACCGTCCGCGTTCATAGTCCAGCGGGCGGGAGTGCATCTAATGGACCTCGGCCCCGCTGGTAGTTGCGCTCGCCACCATGTCCTGCACGAACTGGGCGACGAACTCGTCCTCGCCGGCCTCGAGCAGCTCCTGCGGCGAGGTACCCCCCAACTGCGGATGCGGCGACGCCAGCCACAACTCCAAGCCCTCCTCGTCGACGCCCACGAACCGCGCCAGGCTCTCGCGTATTACCTCCAGGGGTGACGCGCCCGGCAACTGTTCGACCGGCGCGAGGCGTTCGATCCGCACGCTGATCTGCGCCCCGAAAGCGTCGAGGATGCGCTGCGCCCTCTGGGTGCTGATGTTCCGGTAACCGTTGCGCTCGTCCCGGCAGACCAGCGGGGCGCTCGTGCCCAGCGCGGCGGCGACTCGCTGCTGCGTCCAGCCCCGCTCGGAGCGCAGCTCGATCAGCCAGCGGCCGATGTCGGTTAGGCGGCTGAGCGGCTCGAGCTCCCTAGGGCGCGTGCGCTCGTACGCCTCGACCTCCCTGCGGAGCTCCGCGTGGAAGGCGAGCGCCGGCTGCATGAGGCGGTCGACCTCTTCGGCCGTTAGGTCGGCGCGGCTCAAGGCCTCCCGCAGTCGATCCAGGTGCTCGCTCTCGTCCCGCAAGCGTCGCGTGGCGCG
>CAYXUE010000171.1:0-2548 GCA_964467885.1 uncultured bacterium
AAGGGCCTGGCGCTGGTGGCCTACCTCGCCGCGCGCGGCGAGGAGGTGGCGCGGTCGGAACTGGCCGAGCTGCTATGGACGGGCTCGCCTTCGGGGCTGGCGAACCTGCGTTGGGAGCTGCATCAGCTGCGGCGGCTGCCGGGTGCGGACGAGTGGCTGGTTACCGACGGCGCCGCGGCTACGGTGGGCGTGAGAGCCACAACCGACCTGCGCGAGCTGGAGTCCGCCATCGACGAGGGCCGCTTCCAGCGGGCGCTGGAGCTGTGCCAGGGCCCGGCCGCCACTGTGCTGGCCGGGCTCGAGCCGCGCGCCGCCCTTGGTTACCTCGAGTGGCTGGAGGCGGAGCGCGAGCGCCTAAGGCAACTGCAGTTGCGTGCGCACCGCGGCCGCCTGCAGGATCTGGAGCGCCAGGGCGACCTCGGCGAGGCCCGTGCGCTGGCCACAGCTGCACTGGCGCTCGATCCTCTCGATGAGGAGTCGCACCGCGCGGTCATACGGCTGGCGCTGAAGCAGAACGACCTGACCGCGGCTTCCGAGCAGTTCGACGCGTGCCGTCGGCTGCTGGCCAGCGAACTCGGCCTGGAACCAACGCCCGCCACCCTGGAGCTGGCCGCCGCCATCGAGCGGGCCGCCAAGGCGCCGCCCGTTTCGCCCTCCCTGGCAGAGCGGGCGCCGCGCCGCATACCGCCCGAGCTGCTGCGGCCGCCCCTCCTCGTGGGCCGCGAAGCCGAGTGGGCGCGCTTGCAGGCTGCCTGGGACCGCCATCAGCTGATCTTCGTGAGCGGCCACCCCGGCGTGGGCAAATCACGCCTGGCGCACGACTTCATCCGTGCCCAGGTGGGCGACGACGTGGGCGTGCTGCCCGGCTTCCCCAGCGACCAGCTGGTGCCGTTCAGCGGTTACGCGCGCGGCTGGCGCGGGGTCTACGCCAAGAAGCCGCACCTGATGGACGAGCTGGCGCCCTGGGTGCGCGCCGAGGTGGCGCGCTTCCTGCCCGAGCTGGCGCCCGACCTGCCGGTGGCCGGCCCGCCGGAGCCCGGCGACCTGCGCTTCGCCGGCGCCATGCGCGAGCTCTACCGGCAGCTGCTCGAGAACTTCGGCGCCGCTGTGGTGGACGACATCCAGTACTTCGACCCCACCTCCTGGCGGCTGGGCGGGGCCTCCTTGCAGGAGCTGTACGCCGACCCCGCGCGCCGGCCCCAGTTGGGGCGCATGCTCATCGTGTTCCGCACCGACGAGATGCCCGAGAGCTTCATGGCGGGCGTGGCGGGGCTGGTGGCTGCCGGGGCGGCCGTGCACGTGGAGCTCGAACCGCTGGGCAGGGCTGCCATCGAGGGTCTGCTGCGGAGCCTCGGCGCCGACGCAGCCAGTGCCGGTGAAGGCGCGGCCGAACTGGAACGTCTGACGGGCGGTAACCCGCTCTACCTGCTGGAGGTCCTCCGCAAGCTGTTCGAGAGAGGCGCCTGGGACGGCGGCGCCGACCTGCAGCTGGACCCCGTGGAAACGGACCTGCTGCCGGAGTCGGTGCACCGCTCGATCTGGCGGCGGCTGGCGAAGCTGCCGGACGAGGCGCAGCGCGCCGCGCAGGCGCTGGCGGTACTGCAGGACGCCGCCACCCCCTCACGTCTGGCGCACCTGCTGGATGTTGGCGAGGTGCGGCTGGCCGAACTCCTGGCCGAACTGGAGCGGGCCCAAGTGCTAGAGAACTTGGCCTTCTCGCACGACCTGCTGCAGGAGTCGGTGCTGCGCGGCCTGCCCCAACCCTTGGCGCGCCTGTTGCACGGCCGCGCCGCGCGGTTGCTGGAGGCGGAGGACGCCCCGGCGTCGCTGATAGCGCACCACTGGCGCGAGGCGGGCGAGGTGGAACGCTCCTTGCCCCACTACCTGCGGGCCGCCGAGCGGGCGCTGGCCGCCGGCGCCCCGGAGAGCGCCGGGCCGTGGCTGGGGCACGTGCTGCGGCACGGCGAGGGAGCGGTGCGGGAACGTGCGCAGGAGTTGGCCGCCGACCTGTAAACACCCGCTCCTAGGACCCACTTCCAACGCTCTTCCAACGGCGCACGAGTAGCCTGCGCGGACCGCACCCCGAGCGCTCCGCTCGTTACCTCTACTCCACCTGTGCGCCGAGGAGTCGACCCATGCACCATGCCCCTCAACGCCCCCGGCTGAAGCCCAACGGCCTCAGCAATCGGCGTCTCCCACCGATCTTCGCGCTGCTCTCGCTACTGGCGCTGCTACTGCTGGTGCCCGCCTGCGGCGGCAACTCTGCCACGCCGGGGGGCGATCCGCCGGGTACTGAAACTCCCCCTGAAGACCCGCCCCCTGGGGAGGAGCCCCCGACCGACCCGACGGGACCCTACCTGGTACTGGGCTACTCGCTCTTTACCGCCTCGCCGACGATAGTCATCCACCCCACGGTTGGGGGCACGCCGGACAGAACCAGCAGCGTGGCCGACGCCGAAGTGAAGGTGAGCGGCGTAGTCCTCGCTTACGACACGGGCGCCGGACAGTACCGCGGAAGCCTGCCAGCTGCACCCGCCGCCGGCGATAC
>CAYXUE010000172.1:0-2531 GCA_964467885.1 uncultured bacterium
TCGAGGAGTACCGCGAGCACAAGCACATCTGGCACAACACCGCGCCGGCACCGGGCGGCTGGTTCGCCGCCGCTCCTGACGGCGAGGGTGCGCCCGACGGCGCGGATACGGCCGGCGAGGGCGCCTCGTGAGCCGCCGGGAGCACGTCGACGTGGTGATCGTCGGCGGCGGATCGGCGGGCTGCGTGCTGGCGAACCGCCTGAGCGACGACCCCGCCACGAGCGTCCGGGTGCTCGAGGCGGGCCGCAACGACTCCCGCCTCGACCCGTTCATCCACATGCCGGCCGCGTTGCAGTACCCGATCGGCAACCCCCTCTACGACTGGCGCTACCGCTCCGAGCCCGAACCCCACATGGGCGGCCGGCGGATCTTCCATGCCAGGGGACGGGTGCTCGGCGGCTCCTCGTCGATCAACGGGATGATCTTCCAGCGGGGGAACCCGCTGGACTACGAGCGCTGGGCGGCGGAGCCCGGCATGGAGCAGTGGGACTACGCCCACTGCCTGCCCTACTTCAAGCGCATGGAGAGCAGCGACGCCGGCGAGAACGAGTGGCGCGGCGCCGACGGACCTCTGAAGCTGGAGAGAGGACCCGCCACCAACCCGCTCTTCCAGGCCTTCTTCGACGCGGCGGAACAGGCCGGCTTCGAACGCACCGACGACGTGAACGGTTACCGGCAGGAGGGCTTCGGGCCGTTCGACCGCAACGTCTCGCGCGGGCGCCGCTACTCCGCCTCCAAGGCGTACCTGAACCCTGTGAAACACCGGCCGAACCTGGACATCCGCACCCGCGCGTTCGTGACCCGCATAATCTTCGAGGGCAAGCGCGCGGTGGGCGTGGAGTACGAGCATGGCGGCCGGGTACACCGCGCCATGGCCGGCGAGGTACTCCTTTGTGGCGGCGCCATCAACACGCCGCAACTTCTTCTGCTTTCGGGCGTGGGCAACGCGGACGACCTGCAGCCCCTGGGCATAGATAGCGTCGCTCACCTGCCGGGCGTGGGGCAGAACCTGCAGGACCACCTCGAGGTCTACATCCAGCACGCCGCCACGCAGCCGGTGTCCATGGCGCCCTGGCTGGAGAAGTGGCGCATGCCGTGGGTGGGGTTCGACTGGCTCTTCTTCCGCCGCGGCGCGGGCGCCACGAACCACTTCGAGGGCGGCGGCTTCGCCCGGTCCAACGATGAGGTCGAGTGGCCCAACCTAATGTTCCACTTCCTGCCCCTAGCCATCCGCTACGACGGCTCCTCACCAGCCAGCGGGCACGGTTACCAGGTGCACGTGGGACCCATGTTCTCGGACGTGAGGGGCGAGGTGAAGCTCAAGTCCGCCGACCCGCGCGAGAAGCCCAGCCTGCAGTTCAACTACCTCTCCACCGAGAACGACCGCAAGGAGTGGGTGGAGGCGGTGCGCACGGCGCGCCACATCCTGTCGCAACCCGCTTTCGAACCGTACGACGGGGGCGAGATATCGCCCGGCCCCGGCGTGGAGACGGACGAGGAGATCCTGGCGTGGGTGGCACGGGACGCGGAGACGGCACTGCACCCCTCGTGCACCGCCCGGATGGGCCTGGACGACATGGCGGTGGTGGACCCCACCTCGTTCGCGGTTCACGGGCTCGAGGGCTTGCGGGTGGTGGACGCCTCGGTCATGCCGCACATCACCAACGCCAACATCTACGCGCCCGTGATGATGATCGCCGAGCGGGCGGCGGCCGCGATCCGGGGTGAGGAACCCCTGCCGCCCTCGGACGCGGCCGTGTACCGCGGCTGAGCGCACCCGCCGAGCGCCGTAGCCACGGGCCACCTTTCCGAGAGCCTTCCTGCTAACCTTAAAGTTAGTAGAGCGCGCCCCCACCACCCCAGCCGTCGGCCACAAGCCATCTAGTTGGAAAGTTGGAGGTTACTCATGACCCTAGCCACAGAACGGCCCTCTGGCACCGCCGCCCAACGCGACGTTGCCAAGGGTAAACGCGTCGTGATGGTGCAGAGCTTCACGGACGGGCAACTGGACCCGGCCGCGCCCATGCTCGGCCCCGTCGCCGACGGTGGCACCATCATCGCCAGCACCGCCCCCGGCTGCTGGGGCCCCATGATCACGCCCGAACTGAAGGGCGGTCACGAAGTCACCGTGCCCGTGCACGTGGAGGGTGCGGAGGTAGGCGACGCGGTGGCCATCCGCATCCGCGACATCACCGTCACCTCCCTGGCCACCGCCTCGGGCCACGACACCTCGCCCGAGGGCCACTCGCTGGGCGACCCGTACGTGGCTGCGCGCTGCCCGGTCTGCGACGTGGTGAACCCCAGCACGAGAGTAGAGGGCATAGGCCCGAACTCGGTGGTGTGCGCCACCTGCGGCAACCCCGTCACGCCGTTCCAGTTCGTGCACGGCTACACCGCCGTGTTCGACGAGGAGCGTCAGGTGGGCATCACCGTGCCGGAAGACGTGGCGCGCCAACTGGCCGAGAACCCCGAACGTAACGTGGCCCTGCCGGACGGCTCCGTGCAGCACCCCATCCTCGTCTACGCCCCGT
>CAYXUE010000173.1:0-2465 GCA_964467885.1 uncultured bacterium
CCGCCGCTCGTCATGACGCTCGGCATGGCGGGCGTGGTGCAGGGCACCATCCTGGCCGTCACGCGCGGCGACATCCCGGGCGGGACGCCGCGCGCCCTGGCCAGCTTCGTCACCGGCAGGTTCCTGGGCGTGCCGGGCGCCATCTACATCTGGGCGGCGTTCGGGCTCGTCATGTGGTTCGTGCTGAACCGCACGCGCTACGGGCGCGAGCTCTTCGCCGTGGGTGTGAACCGGCGCACGACCGCGCTATCGGGCGTGAACGTGCCCGGCGTGGTGGTGCTGACCTACACGCTCAGCGGCATGCTGGCGGCCCTGGGCGGGCTGCTGCTGCTGGGCTTCACGCAGCGCGTGTTCCTCAGTCTGGGCGAGTCGTACCTCTTCCCCTCCATCGCCGCGGTGGTGGTGGGCGGCACGGTACTGGCGGGCGGCCGCGGCAGCTACTTCGGCACCATGGCCGGCGCGCTGGTGCTGACCATGACCGAGAGCCTGCTCAGAGCCATGCGCATGGGCGAGGCGTACCAGCTGATCGTCTTCGGCGCCATCCTGGTGATCCTGCTGAGCGTCTACGGGCGCCAGCGCACCAACGTCTAACGAGCGGCAAGCGGGGCGCGGGTCAAGATGAGGGCATGCGAGTAGTGATATTGACGGGCGCCGGCATCTCCGCGGAGTCCGGCATCAGGACGTTCCGCGACGCCGGAGGACTCTGGGAAGGCCACGACGTGCAGGAGGTGGCCACGCCGGAGGCCTTCGAACGCAACCCGGGGTTGGTGCAGCGCTTCTACGACGCGCGTCGCCGCCAGCTGGCCGGCGTGCACCCCAACCCGGCGCACGTGGCGCTGGCGCGGCTCGAGAAGGAACTGGCCGGCGAGGTGACGCTGGTGACGCAGAACGTGGACGACCTGCACGAGCGCGGCGGCTCCAAGCGCGTGCATCACATGCACGGCGAGCTCCTCTCCGCCCTCTGCCTGGCCTGCGGCGAGCGCAACCGCTGGGAGGCTGACCTTTCGCCTGCTCCCCCCTGCCCCAGCTGTAACGAGCCGGCGCTGCGGCCCGACATCGTGTGGTTCGGCGAGATCCCCTACGGCCTGCACGAGATCGAGAAGAGATTGGTGAACGCCGACGTCTTCGCCGCCATCGGCACGTCCGGCGCCGTCTACCCGGCCGCGGGCTTCGTGGCCGTGGCCAACGCGGCTGGTGCACACACTGTGGAGCTGAACCTGGAGGCCAGCGAGGGCGCGGCGCGCTTCCGGGAGGTGCGGGAGGGTCCCGCCTCCGTGACGGTGCCGGCCTGGGTGGAGGAGTTGCTCGCTAAGGCGTAGCCCCGGCCAGGTCCGGTACCGCTGATCGGCGTCCTGGCCGCGAGAGTTCCGCGCGCCACATGCGCTTCCACCCGAGCGTGCGGCGATACACTGCGCGCATGAGCAACTCCTTCCCAGCCGAAACCCGTGTACGCCCGCACCGGTCGTGGATCCGGCAGTTGGTGATCGGCCTCCTCTCCGTGGTCGCACTGGGCCCGGGCCTGGCCGCCGCCCAGGGCCAGGTGCGCGTGTACGCCGTGATCAACGAGGACGACGTGCGGCTGCTGGCCGACATGTTCGAGGCCGAGACCGGCATCCAGGTCGTGTACCTGCGCGCCTCCACGGGCGAGCTCGTCAGCCGGGTCATCGCCGAAGCCGGCGCCCCGCAGGCGGACGTGCTGCTGGGCGGACCCAGCGCGCAGCACATCGCCGTGGCCGAGACGGGCGCGCTGGCGGAGTACCGGCCGCTAGCGGCCGCCGAGCTGCCGGACTACGCGGTGAGCGACGAGGGTTACTGGACGGGCTTCTATCTCACGGCCCTCGGCATAGGCGTGAACTTGGACCGCTTCGAGCAGCGCTTCCCGGACATCCCGCTGCCGCAGACGTGGGACGACCTGCTGAACCCCGCTTTCGCTGGCGAGATCGTGCTGACCGACCCGGTCTCTTCCTCCACGGCCTACCTGTTCGTCCAGGCGCAGCTGCAGCGCCTCGGCTGGGACGCGGGCTGGGAGTACCTGGAGCGCCTGGCGCCGCTCGTGGGCCAGTTCCCGGCCAGCGGTGGCGCGCCGCCGCAGCTGGTGGGCACGGGCGAGTACGCCATCGGCGTGGCCTACGTGCACGCGCTGGCCCGGTACCGCCACGAGGGCTTCCCCGTCAGCACCATCGTGCCGCCCGCCACGGCGGGTGAGGTGGGCTCCGTCTCCGTTATCGCGGGCGGGCCGAACCCGGAGAACGCGCGGCGGTTCGTGGACTTCGTACTCTCGGCCCGGGCGCAGGAGGCGTTCGCGGCGCAGTCGTTCACCACGCCCCTCAACCCGGACGCCGCCCTGCCGGAGGGGGCCAACACCGCCACCGAGTACGACCTCATCGACTACGACGCGGAGCTGGCGGGCGAGCAGCGCGACGAGGTGCTGCTGCGCTGGCAGCAGGTGGTTGATTGACCGCCGG
>CAYXUE010000174.1:0-2404 GCA_964467885.1 uncultured bacterium
GAGTGGGCGCACACTATGCGCACACAAAGCGAGCGAGCGGCCACCCGGGAAGGTACTCCGCTCGCTCAAGATTCCCGTCTAGGACGGGGTTAGATTGGTTGGCTCGGCGGGTAGGATTCGAACCTACGACCAACCGGTTAACAGCCGATCGCTCTGCCACTGAGCTACCGCCGAACGTTGGCTCCAGCCCCACATGGGTGGGCGCGGAAGCGAAACGTAGTTTATCAGGGCACCGTGCCGGATGACAACCGCCCCGTGCACATGCACGGACGCAGGTCCGGAGCTCGGCCCGGACTCCAGCCCGTGCCCCGGCCCGCGCGGTTGGTTAGCATCGTCCCATGACGCTCGACGAGTACCAGACCGGCGCCCGCAGCACCGCCCTCTACCCAGAGAACGCCCGCATCATCTATCCCGCCCTGAAGCTCGCCGGGGAGGCGGGCGAGGTGGCGGAGAAGCTCGGGAAGCTCATGCGCGACGAGGGCTACGTGCCCGGCGCGCAGCTTACGGAGGAGCAGAAGGCGGCGCTGACCAAGGAACTGGGCGACGTGCTCTGGTACGTGGCGAACCTCGCAGCTGACCTGGGGGTGACGCTCGAGCATGTGGCGGAGGTGAATCTAGCCAAGCTCGCCAGCCGCAAGGAGCGTGGTGTGCTGGGCGGGAGCGGGGACGACCGCTAGCTGGAGACGGCGGAGACGACCCAGGCCTAAGCGGGAAGGGGAACCACGGGACGCCGCTCTGACTAGTCTTGGCCTCAGTTGTGGCCGCTGAGGAGCTCCTTTAGCACCACGGCCTGGTTGTGCTCCTCGTCCTTGGCGCCGTAGACCAGAGTGACGTCGCCGTCCTGCATGAGCCCCTCGAGCTTAGGCAGGGCATCGTTGCCCTCCAGTTCGCGCCGGTAGCGCACGGCGAACTCGTGGAACCGCTCGGGGTCGTGATCGAACCACTTCCGCAGTTCCGTGCTGGGTGCCAGCTCCTTGGCCCACCAGTCGATGTGGGCTTCCTCCTTGCTCACGCCGCGTGGCCAGACACGGTCGACCAGCACACGGGTGCCGTCGCTGCTGGCGGCCTTCTCGTACGCTCTCTTGATGCGGAGCATGCCTCACGTTACCGCCGTGCTGGGGAAGCTCCCGCACGGACCTCACACGGAGGCGGCGCGAGCCAGGTACGCGGTCCGCCCAGGTCCACGGTCCGCCATAGGCCGTGGTCCGCCCACGTTCGCGGTCCGCCAATCGTCCGTAGCGGGGCTCCGATGCCAGAACTAGGTCACGGTCCCGCCGCTGCCGTCCAGTAGGGCCCTCAACCTGTCCAGGCAGTCTGTCCACCCCACCCTATGGTTCTCGAGGGACTCCGCGCTGTCATGACCCGAGTGGGTGAGGGACAGCAGGGTGCCGCCGTTCCCCGTTTCCGCGAGGGCCACGTGAACCCGTGTCTCTTCTTCGCCGCCGTCCCATCGCCACAACTTCACGAGGCGGTGCGGCGCGGCCGCTTCCAGGTAGACGCCGGAGACCGCCATGCCGGCTACTTCGGAGGCGAACCGGAACTCGCCTCCCGCCACGGCGTCCATCTCGTAGACGGGCCGGAGGCTGGCCGGCCAGTACCAACGCTCGAGCAGCCCCGGGTCCGTGAGGTAGCGCCAGACCTGCGCGGCCGGAGCGGGAAGACGGTACTCGAGCGTGAAGCTCGTTCGACCAAGGCGGGCGATGTCCGAAGCGACCTCACCGAGGTCGTTGCCCAGCTGATGCCCGCCCCTCTCGACGGTTCTGGTCACCGCTTCCGGAAGCAGCGCCCCGTAAATGGCCATGTGGGAGTGGGGAACGACCTCATCGTCCACTGCGTGATAGAGGAACACCCCCTGGAGGTACGCCAGCTTGGTAGCCACGTTCGCTGGCAGGCGCGCCTCCTCCCAGGTCCAGAAGTCGTCAGCGCCCCAGAACGGAGCAGCGATGACGGATAGACCAGCTGCAGCGCCGACATGTCGCTCCGACAGGAACTTGAGCAACACCGAGCCGCCTACCGAGTGTCCGACGAGGTGAACGGGTTCGGTAGCACGCTCGAGGGCAAGCTCGATGGTGCAACCCACTCCGCGAACGTCGCCTCGTACGACGTGGGCATCCGGAGGAGGTGGACCTCGTAGTCGGCTCCCAGGTGGTAGCGCAAGGAAGCCGCCAGCGGCTCGTCCTCCTCGTAGGCCCCCTCACCGGCGCCGTGCACGAACAGCACCCGCTTGCTCATCTCGTCCAGCCTCCTTCCCAGGTCTGGAGCATGGCCGGAAGCGAAGGAGCCCGCTGCTAGCGGGCTCCCTCCTACTTAACGTCCTACTTGGCTTCCATCACCGATCCAGTTCGTCAACCGCACTTCGAGTAGCCGCACGACTCGCACTTCTGGCACCCTTCCTCGAAGCGCA
>CAYXUE010000175.1:0-2397 GCA_964467885.1 uncultured bacterium
GGTTGGCCACCAGCTTGGCGGTGATGGGCTCACGCGCCTGCACCTTCTTGTCCTGGCGGGCGTAACCGAAGTAGGGGATGACGGCGTTGATGCGCCAGGCCGAGGCGCGCCTGAGCGCGTCGATCAGTACCAGCAGCTCCATCAGGGTGTCGTTGACGGGGGCGCAGGTGCTCTGGATGATGAAGCAGTCGGCGCCGCGCACGCTCTCGTCTATGCGGATGCGCGTCTCGCCGTCGGGGAACTTGGTGACGGAGCCGTTGGCCAGCTTCATGCCCAGCTGGTCGGCCACCTTCTGAGCCAGCTCCGGGTTGGCGCTACCGGAGAAGATCTTGATCTTGTCGCCGATGTTCATCTAGCGCCACACCCGCCGCAATTCAGTGAACGGGCCGCTATCGGCGGCGTGGCTTCGCTGGAGCTGGACATGCTGCTGCACCTCGCACGGCTGTGCTGTATTTGGTTCCGGCCAGCCGCTCGGGGCCGTGGCCGGGGCGCGTACGCACCTTGGGGCACACGCCGTGTCAGCCGAACCGGCGTGCCCGGCGTGAGTATAACGCCGGTTCGCTTGGCCGGTCCGAGCCCGGCGGCTCCCTCAGCTGGCGGAGCCGCCCGGCGTTCAGCTGCGTGCGGTCAGCGGGCGTACTCCACGGCGCGCGATTCGCGCACCACGGTCACCTGCACCTGACCCGGGTACTCCATGTCCTGCTCGATGCGGTTGGCTATGTCGCGCGCCAGCAGCACGGCGCTGGCGTCGTTGACCTTCTCGGGCTGCACGATGATGCGCACCTCGCGGCCGGCCTGGATGGCGAAGGCGCTGTCCACGCCGGGGAAGCTGGTGGCTATCGTCTCGAGGCCCTCGAGGCGCTTGATGTAGCTCTCGAGCGTCTCGCGGCGCGCGCCGGGCCTGGCGGCGCTGATGGCGTCAGCGGCGTTGACGATGATGGGGAAGAGCGTCTCGGAGCGGTCCAGGTCGTGGTGGTTGGCTATGGCGTCGACGACCTCCTTGGGCTCGCCGAAGCGCCGGCCCAGGTTGGCGCCGATCTCGGTGTGCGTGCCTTCGATCTCCCGGTCGATGGACTTGCCGATGTCGTGCAGCAGGCCCGCCCGGCGCGCCATGGCCTCGTCGAGTCCCAGCTCGGCGGCGATTATGCCGCTCAGGTGCGCCACCTGCACGGAGTGCTTGAGGATGTTCTGCCCGTAGCTGGTGCGGAACTGCATGCGGCCCAGCAGCTGCACCAGGCCCGGCTTCAGGCCCACCACGTTGGCTTCCAGCGCCGCCTCGTCGCCGCGGTCGCGGATGTAGTTCTGCATCTCCTGCTGCGCCTTGTGCACCACTTCCTCGATGCGGGCGGGGTGGATGCGGCCATCCGTCACCAGTTCCGTAAGCGCCAGCTGCGCCACCTCGCGCCGCATGGGGTTGAAGCTGGAGAGCAGCACGGCCTCCGGGGTGTCGTCGATGATGAGGTCCACGCCCGTCAGCGCCTCGAAGGCGCGGATGTTGCGTCCCTCGCGGCCGATGATGCGGCCCTTCATGCCGTCGTTGGGGATGGGCACCACGGAGACGCTGATGGCGGCGCTGACCTCGCTGGCGCTGCGCTGGATGGCCTGGGCGATGATGTCCTGCGCCCGCTTGCGGGCCTCGTTGTCCGCCCGCTCCAGGGCGCCGCGCACGCGCACGGCCTTCTCGCGCTCCAGCTCGCGCTCCACCCGCTCGAGGATCTGCTCCTCGGCCTGCTCACGCGTCAGCTTGGCTATCTCGTGCAGGCGCACGTCGACCTCCGCCTCCTTGGCGGTCAGGTCGTCCTCGCGGCTGTTGAGCTCCGCGGCGCGTTGGTTGAGGCGCTCCTCGGCCTCGTCCAGCCTGAGGGCGCGCACGTCCTGCTGCTCGCTGCGGCGGTTGAGGCGCTCCTCCAGCTGGTCCAGCTTGTCGCGGTCGCGCTTCAGCTCCTCGCGTCCCTCGCGGATGGCGGCGGTCTCCCGCTGCGCCTCCTCGCGCGCCCGGGCCAGCTCGGTGGCCACGTTGCGCCGTTCGCGCTCCACGTCCTCCTGCAGGCGTTCGCGCTCGCGGCGCTCGTCCTCCTGCCAGCGGCTGCGCGCCTGGGCCAGTTCCGCCTCCACGGCGGCGTTGGCCTGGTCGGTTATGCGGCGCGCTTCGCGCTCGGCTTCGGCCAGTCGCGCCTGGGCGCGCTGCTCCGCGTCGGCTTGCGCCTCCGCGTCGCGGCTTCGCTTGAACAAGTAGGTGAGTACCGCGCCGACCACCAGGCCCAGCAGCAGTACCAGGAGGAGAGAAAGCGTCCCGTTCACTCGGCACCGTCCTCTTCGTCGTTATCTGTGGGGTCGTCCGGGGCGGCGGTGCGCTTTACGGTGTTCAGTTGCTCCAGCACCAGGCTGCGGATCCGC
>CAYXUE010000176.1:0-2358 GCA_964467885.1 uncultured bacterium
CGCAGCCCGGGCGTGGGCGTGCCCGGCGTGGCAGCGCGCGGCGGGGCGGACGTGGACCGCTTCCAGAACAGGATGGACGAGGCCACCGCCAGGCTGTACCGCGACCTGCTGCCGCGGCTGGAGAAGCTGGTGGACGACGAGCGCATGGACCGCCTGATCCTCGTGGGCCTCAAGCCCGCCGTGAACGCGCTGCAGGAGCACATGAACGACAAGATGGCCAAGCGCGTGGTGGGCACGGTGCCGCCTCCCAGCAACCCGGACGCGCCGGCGTCCGAGTGGCTGCCCCTGGTGGAGGAGATGATCCAGGAAGCCGAGGTGCAGCACGAGCTGGAGCTACTGGACAAGGTCCGCGAGGGCGGCGTGTGGGGCCTGCAGCAGACGCTCACGCTCCTGCAGGACAACCGCTTGCACACGGTGGTGGTGCCCTGGTCCGAACTGCAGACGGTGTGGCGCACCGCTAGCGGACGGGTGGCGGCCACCGCCGAAGAGGCCCAGGCGCTTAGGCCCGACGAGGCTGTGGCCGAGGTGCGGCTGATAGAGGTGCTGGTGGACCTGGTGCAGGCCAGCGGCACCAAGTTGGAGTTCGCGGAAGGGGAGGCAGAGGAGCGGCTCAACGAGGAGTTCGGGGGTATGGCGGGGCTGGCGCGCTGGTAGTCGGCCGGGCGTTGCCCGACGTGCATGTTCCCGATGGTGAGGGTAGGAGTGTAGTCGGGTCTAGGCTCGTGCCGCCTCTAGGTCGTATGCCTCATCGGTGACCCTCGGCTTTTCCGGCTCCATACGAGTGTTTTTCGCTTGAAACGCTCGTATGAACCTTCATAATCCCGAGGGTTCCGAACAAGTCACTACTGCCGGACACCGGTTGGTGCCCAGGCCCCGTAGGTCCTCAGCCTAGGCGTTTCACGGGCTGCCGCAGGATCGTCCTCAGGCGCTCCGGCGCAACCCGGCGCACGTCGCTCAGGTAGATCTCGTGGTGCTGGCCGCTCATCCGGAGGCCGTTCTCGGGAACGAACTCGGTATGCATGCGCTGCAGCACCGGCCCCTCATCGTCGAAGGGCCCCACGTGCAGCGTCTGCACGCACAACCCCTCGTTCAGGACATCGAGTCGGAGATCGTTCAGCCGCGGCGGCGGGTCGTTCGCCGAGCGCGCTTGCTCCACCGCCTGCTGGACCATGGCCTCATCCAGCCACTCCGGCACCAGTAGCATCATGGTCCACAGCCACTCGTCCTTGTTGCGCCGGCCGGTGAATGCGGTCATGTCGTCCGCCCACCAGAGGCCTTCCAGGGGCGGCACCACGTAGTCCCTGTCCATCTCTCTCTTGCTGAGGAACTTGAGCTTGTAAGCCACCGGGTAGAGGGTCTCCAGCGCGGCCCGGTACTCCGGCGCCGTGTTGGGATCGCCCGCGCCGTCGATCATCAGGTAGCGCATGGCGGGCAGTTCCAGGACGCGGAACTCGCCGGGTTTGGCGGTGTAGCCGTCCAAGGTGCGTTTGAGGTCTATCTTCGGGGCCACGACCAACACATTAGCGTTCCACAGGCTGCTGTTATATGGGGCTGTTGCGCAGCCGCAAAACCCGCGGACTCTGCGGGCGCTCAGACCAGGGACGGTCGAACGCCCACCCTGTCGGAGCGCACATTTGACGCCGCCCAGGTACGGCAGTATCGTTACCGAAACCGTAACGTCGCATAACCGAAGGGATGCCCCATGCGCGCACTCTTAGGCGTGGCCCGGCTCATCGACGGGTTCACCGGCCTCATCGCCCAGATCATGCAGTGGCTCACGCTGCTGATGGTGCTGCTGGGCGCCTACAACGTCATCACCCGCTACGTGGGCCGCGCCATCCAGCAGTCGCTCGGCGGCGCCATCTACACGGTGCTGCAGACGTACATCTTCGACCTGGTGTTCCTGCTCGCGGCCGGCTGGGTGCTCAGCGTGGACGGGCACGTGCGCGTGGACATCATCTACTCCCGCCTCAGCGAACGCGCCAAGGCGTGGGTGGACCTCTTCGGCACCGTCTTCTTCCTCCTGCCGTTCTGCTACATGGGCTTCATGCTGAGCCTGCCGTACGTGCGGCGCTCCTGGCAGCACATGGAAGTGAACCTCAGCGCCAACAACATCCCCATCTACCCCATGAAGACGCTGATACCGGTGGCCTTCGCGCTGCTGGCGCTGCAGGGCATTTCGCAGATCATCAAGCTCATCGCCAAGTTGCGCGGCGTGGAGCCGCCGGGGAAGGTCACCGTCGTAGCCGGCGGCCCCGAGCCGCACACGGAACCGGATGGCAGCTCGCGCCCAGACGTCTACACGGAAGCCCAGGTGAACTGAGTGGAGTACCTGGCCTTCTGGATGTTCGGCGCCAC
>CAYXUE010000177.1:0-2327 GCA_964467885.1 uncultured bacterium
GAGCGCGCGGGCCTCACCATCCGCGACGTGAACCTCATCAACGTGGCCAACCCGGACATGCCCGCCAGCTTCGAGGGCGGCGCCATCGACGCGGGCATCCTCGGCTCGCCCTACGCGCAGCAGGTGGAGGAGGCGGGCTTCGCCGTGGAACTGGCCGGCGACCTCACCCCCGGAGCCATGACCGTGGCGTTCGTGGGTTCCAACAACTTCGTCACCAACCGGCCCGAGGTGGCCAAGCGCTTCGCTCTGGCACTCATGCAGGCCGCGCGCCTCATGCAGGGCGACGACTTCCTGAGCGAGGCCAACGTAGACGCCTACCTCACCTACGTGAGCTCCACCCCCGAGGCGGTGGCGGGCGACGCGCTGCTGGTGTTCGACCCCAACCAGCAGATCCCCGTGGCGGACCTCGCCGACGTGGAGCGCACACACCGCGAGAACGGCCGCACGGAGTACACCGAGGTGCTGGACCTGAGCAACGTGGTGAACACCGAGTTCACCGAGTGGGCGCTGGAGATCCTGGGCCCTTACGAGGAGTAGTTGAAGGCAGCCAAGCCGAAGATCAGCGCCAGGGCCGTCTCGAAGTACTTCGAGACGGCCCAAGGCCGGGGCGTGGCCCTCCAGAACTTCGACCTGGAGGTACGCGAGGGCGAGTTCGTCTGCATCGTCGGCCCCTCCGGCTGCGGTAAGTCCACCTTCCTCCGCATCCTCGCCGGCCTCACGCCCCTCAGCGAGGGCAGCCTCACCATCGAGCCGGGTGCGCCCGGTAAGCCCCTCAACAGCGTGGTGTTCCAGGAGTACGCCATCTTCCCCTGGAAGACGGTGCTGGACAACGTGGCGTTCGGGCTGCAGATGCGCGGCCAGGGCAAGGCGCAGCGCTACGAGGTGGCGCGGCAGTGGCTGGCGCGCGTGGGCCTGGCCAAGTTCGAGGCCTACTACCCGGCGCAGCTCTCGGGCGGCATGAAGCAGCGGGTGGCCATAGCCCGCGCCCTGGCCAACGACCCCGAGGTGCTGCTCATGGACGAGCCGTTGGGCGCGCTCGACGCGCAGACGAAGACCGTGCTGCAGGGCGAACTCATGCGCATCTGGGAGGAGCACCGCAAGACCGTGGTGTACGTGACGCACTCCATAGACGAGGCGGTCCTGCTGGCGGACCGCGTGGTGATCATGACCGCCCATCCCGGCACCAACAAGACCGAGTTCCGGGTGGACCTGCCCAGGCCCCGCACCATCGAGACCACCGCCACGCCCGAGTTCGCGGCCATGACGGGCCTCGTGTGGCGCGCGCTGGAGGACGAGGTGCGCAAGGCCATGGAGGCGCAGTGAGCGTGGGAACGCGTGAGAGCCTATGCAGCCTGAGCAGGCTGACGCCGGGAGCGAGGTGACGCCGTGAACGAGCGTGCCTGGCTGGTGTGGCTACTGACGGGCGCCGTGGTGGCGCTGTTCGTCTACCTGGCCGACCGCTACAGCCACCGCGTGCCCCTGGCAAGGAAGCCGCTCTACAACCGCGTTCTGGCCATAGGCTTCCCGCTACTTCTGCTGGTGGCCTGGGAGCTGTTGGTCAGCGGCGGTTACCTCAACGGCCGCTGGTTCCCGCCGCCCTCGCGCATTGCCGCCGCACTGTGGGACCTCACGGTCACCTACGACCGCTTCAACAAGACCAGCCTGCTGGGCCGCCCCTGGCTCATACCTTCGGTCCTGCCGGAGGAGGGCTGGCGAGGGGCGTGGGGTCTGATAGCCGAGAGCCACGTGCTGGCCACCCTCTTCCGGGTGTCACTCGGTTTCCTCATCGGCGCCCTGCCCGGCGTGCTGGTGGGCATGGCCATGGGCCTCAACCGCGCCATCCGCCAGATGCTCGACCCCATCATGTCGGCCATCTACGTGCTGCCCAAGATCGCCATCTTCCCGCTGATGATGCTCATCTTCCCCAACCCGTTCGGGGAGGGGCCCAAGGTGGCGGTCATAGCCATCACGGCCTTCTTCCTCGTGGCCATCAACACCATGGCGGGCGTCATGGGCATAGAGCCGGTGTTCCTGGAGGCCGGCCGCAACTTCGGCGCCGGCCGCTGGCAGATGCTGCGGCACGTGATAGTGCCAGCAGCACTACCCATCATCTTCTCCGGGCTGCGCATCGCGCTCGGCTCCGCGCTCATCGTCATCGTGGCCGTGGAGTTCATCCGGGCGCAGCAGGGCGTGGGCTTCCTCGTCTTCTACTACTGGCAGGTGCTGGCCATAGACAAGATGTACGCCTCGCTCTTCGTGGTCATGCTCCTGGGGGTGGGCCTCACCTGGTTCCTGCAGTGGGTGGAGCGCAGGACCATGCCGTGGCG
>CAYXUE010000178.1:0-2297 GCA_964467885.1 uncultured bacterium
CGGTCACGGCTCCAGTTGGCGTTGAGGGTGAGACATCCGGCGTAATCGCTGATACCAGCAGGAACGCAAGGTAGCCGGCCACGAGTAGCCTCGTTGCTCCGGACGAGCGTGGGAGTGCGCTGGTGTCGAGTCGCATAAGCCTCCTCCGACCCCTCTTTCCCGCGCTTCGCTTCGAGCAGGCGCGCGGCGAAACTATTGTCCCTCTGGCGAGAATTATATCTGTACTGCACTGCGGTGCGGTGCCGAACCGAGCGACCTGTTTGTAATTGTGACAGGTGTGCTGGCGTTGCTGCATTGCGAGGTGTATGAATTGTTGTAGTACCGGCACGAACAAGTGAGAAGTTTGCATGCGAAGACTGTGGGGAGTTGTTTCGTTACTCGTTCTGCTCAGCACTGGCAGCGCTGCTCTTGCGGCGGGCTCTGCCAATGACGATGCAGCGGTTGTGTCCATGCAAGCAGCGATGGCTGACGGCATTGGCGATGTGTCGCCCCAGTCCGTATGGTGGACGGGCCGGACGCGTCTGGTGGGGCCGACGGAAAGCGGCACCTACTCCAGGAAGATCACGGTGACATACGCTGGGGTTGAGGTATGTGCGCCTGGCGGCATCGCCTGCATAACCCTGTTTGAGGTCGGGGAAACCTTCAGGCTGAAGTGGCAGAAGTACGTCACCAAGGAGCAATGGGAAATCTGTGAGGACCTTACCGACGATGACGACGTTGTCGTCGGGGGAACAAAGACCTGTTCCTGGGTCACAATGCAGACCTACACCGACTACGCCTTCCTCGGGATTACTCCAGGCTAGAAGGGACTCGCAGACGACGTAGCCGCTCGTACATGACTGCCGGTACTGCGCCTCGTCCGACTGAGGCAAGATCGAGTGGATACGAAGCGAGCTGACGGCCCAGGCCGTCAGCTCTTTTGTCCGGCGAAAGACGATGATGCCGCCTTGCTCGCGTGCGCAGCGCGCTAGGCTCCCTGCTTCAGTTGAGGGGGCCTAAGTGCACCGGTGTCTGAACGGGGCGCCGGTCGAAGGCGCGGTGCAGGGTGCCGGTGGCGTCGCGCGGCAAGGAGTTAACGGGGAGGTCGACGCGCGCCCAAGCGAGCAGGTCGTGGGCGTGGCCGACGGCGGCATTAAGCATGACGCCCTCGAGGCCGGGCTTTGGATCGGTTCAGTGCCCGCCTACCCCGAACCCTTTGGGGTGGCAGGCTGGTTGGTGGTCACGGAGGAGCGCGTAGGTCTTTTGGTTCAAACGGGTGCGGGCGTCGGAGGGCGCGGACTGGTAACCTGGATAGACATTAATTAGGTTCGTGCGTTACTACCGCTGGTAGAAAGCCATTGGCGGGGAATCGTTTCCGAGCGGATCCTCTTGCACCTCCGCATTGCTTGGTGGGCGCTACGGTTCGCTGCTTCCCACCTCCTATACTGAGCGTAGGAGGGCGCTGAACATGGACCGCAGTCAGGTTCTCGATCGACTACGCGATCATCGTGCGGAGCTGGCTGCGATGGGCGTCGAGTCGCTTGCGTTGTTCGGGTCCGTGGCTCGGGGCGAGGCGACGGCAGGTAGTGACGTGGACCTGCTGGTCGAGTTCGGCGTGCCGGTGGGTATGTTCGAGTACTTCGCGGTCAAGGAGCGCTTGGAGGGGATCCTAGGTGTCCGGGTGGACCTGGTAACGCCTGGGGGTTTGAAGCCTGCCATCCGCGAGCGTGTGCTGAGCGAGGCGATCAGTGCCGCCTAGGGAGTGGCTCGTGCGGCTCGAGGACATCCTCGAGGCCGTTTCGAAGGTCGCTTCTTACACTTCGGGCCTCGATCTAGCTGCTTTCAAGGCGGATGAGCGCACGCGGGATGCTGTGGTGTGGAACTTCGCCGTGATCGGCGAGGCGACTCGGCTCGTTCCTGGCGAGATCGAGGCGCGGTTTCCCGATGTGCCCTGGGCTTCTATGCGCGGGATGCGGAACATCGTCATCCATGAGTACTTCGGTATCGATGTGGAGATCGTTTGGGTGACTGCGACTCGCGACCTACCGGCGCTGGAGCCGCGGCTGCGTCGGATCATCGAAGAGCTAAGACGAGAGGGTACAGATTCAAGCGTCTAGCGGCGGGGGGGTTGCGGAGGAGAATTGGGGTCCGGGCCTGCAAGGCCGAGAGGGTGGAAAACAACTCTCGGCTCGGGCGGCATACAGGTGGAGATGGCGCTCTACGTAATGCTGTCCCCAACGCAAATCGACTGGAAAACTATGGGTGACTACTACCGCTGGTAGAAACCCACTGGCGGGGAGGTGTTTCTGAACTTCGAC
>CAYXUE010000179.1:0-2294 GCA_964467885.1 uncultured bacterium
GTGCCCTTCTTCCCGGACCAGCCGCCCGTGGATGGCCTCCTCGACCGCTGGCTGGCCAGGAACAAGCCTGAGCTGGCTTGGATTGGCGACGTAGTGCGCAAAGCGAACACGAAGCTCCGGGACCGCAACGCAGCAGTGGGCCCCAGCCACTTCATGCGTCCCGACCTCGACGAGGATTGGGTGGAGCTCATCTGGAACCACGCGGTGCTCCCCTACATCGAGGAGCAGCTCTTCGCCGAGCCGGAGCAGGTACGCGAGTTCTCGCTCGAGGCGCTAAGGCCCAAGAACATCACCGATGGAACACCGTACGTTCACGCTGACTGAGCACCAGACCACCCCGGCCGTAGCGCTGAGCCCCGCCGAGGCCGGCTGGCTGCAGCGCCACGCCCCGAACCTCGAGGTGCGCCCGGCGTGGGACGCACCGGGTCGCTACGACCTCACGCCCGGCAGCCACGTCGGGACGATCGCGCTACCTAACCTGAGCGTGCTGATCCGACCCAAGATCGCCGCCGAGCGGGTCCTGTTCCTCATCTCGTACTCGCTCGACTCCGTTAGATGGCAGGAGCAATCAATGCCGATGGCGGTCCAGCCGGACCTCGCGGAAGGAATGGCCGCCCTCTTCGGGATGGCCCTCCGACGTGCGCTCGCGCAAGGCGTGCAACAAGGCTACCGGAGCAAGCAGGAGGCGCTGACCGCGGTGCGCGGCCGCATCCGCTTCGACGAGCAGCTTAGGCGCCGCTACCTGAGGCCCCACCCGCTCGAGGTCGAGTACGACGACTTCACCCTCGACACGGACCTCAACCGCCTGCTGTACGCAGCCCTCCGGCGGCTCCGCCGGCTACCCCTACGCTCCAACGTAGTAAGGACGCTCCTTGCTGGCTGCCACGCCGCGTTCAGGGACGGCGTCACTGCCGTTGAGTACGAACCAGGTCGCCTGCCGGAGATCCACTGGAGCCGCCTGAACCAACACTACTGGCCCGCTGCGGAATTGGCAGCGAAGATTCTGAGCAGTTCCTCGGTTGAACTAGAGCACGGTGGTCTGCACGGCACGGCGTTCACCATCGACATGAACGTGGTGTTCGAGCAGTTCGTCAGGATCGCGCTCCGGCACGAACTCGGCCTCTCAACCCTCGCCTGGCCGCTGCGGCCTAGGCGCGACGCCATGGACCAAGGACGGGCCATCGCCATAGAGCCTGACCTGAGCTGGATCGAGGATGGCCAGGTGGTCTTCGTGGGCGACGCGAAGTACAAGCGGGTCCGGTCAGGGGGACCGCCGAACGCCGACATCTATCAGCTCCACGCCTACGTCACCTCGCTTGCCCTCTCGTGTGGGCTGCTCATCTACGCCGAAGGGGAAGAGCGGGAGACGTCCCATACGGTGCGCCACACCGGCACCAATCTGATCGTAAGGACGCTCGACGTCGATGGTCCACCAGCCGAAGTGCTAGCGAACGTACGCGACTTGGCCGAACTCGTGAAGAACCTTCGCGGAAGGACGGAAGCGAATGGAGCGCTCATCTTTTCAGCAACGGGATAAGGCCGACCGGCTTCAGCCTCTTGGCCCGAGGTAGCCGCGCTTCAGATCAGGTCCGAGCCTCCCACGTGTGGAAGTCGAACAAGGACAAGCGAGAAAGGAGAAGGTCGGCACCATGAACGATGAACAAGGCGCCCCGAAGACCGCCCGGCTCGCGAGAATCGCTGAACGGTTCGAAGACGCTAACGTGACCTCCTCAACCGAGATTCCAACCTGGAATCCCGACGACAAGGTCCTGGTCTTACACCCTGTCCTCTACCCACCGATCGTCGACGAGTTGATCACGACAGCGTACGAGGACGACTGGGTGCGCCGAGACTTCGACTGGACTGAATGGGTCGGAACCCCGGAGGCACAACACCTCCTGAACGACCCCGAAGCGGTGCGGCGCGCCAGTAAACTACAGGTTGCCTACCTGCTCACCGTCATCCTTCGCCAGGATCGCTTCGCCGACGGCACCATATTGGAGGCAATCAGGTCTGGCTACCTTCAGCGCCTACTGCAACGCATCGGGGCACTCGATTACGGCGCAGGAAGCGACTCGGAGTAGTTACGTTCCCGTCGCCAACAGTAGGTGGGGCATCAGGGATTTCGGCGTACTGATGAAGCTCACACCCTCATCACACGACGCCACTCGACAGTCGTCAGCAGTCCTTTCGCTCTTGCCTGCCCCGCCACTGCTCGTGAGCACCCGGTTTTGGAGGTTCCCGCGCTGATAGACACAGTTCCGATTTGGCAGGGAACGCTAGCCAGATAACCC
>CAYXUE010000180.1:0-2285 GCA_964467885.1 uncultured bacterium
AGCCCTCCCGCGACCAGCGCCCAGAGATCGGAGTGCATGAACTCAGGATCCGGCCCGAGGACCTACCCAGAATCAAGAAGGCTCTGCAGGCCGCCATGCCCACGAGCGACGACCACGAGCCGGAGGCCGGGGAGGTCTATACGGTGTCGTTCATCGTGACGCCCGGCGGCCTAAGCACCTACTTCTGAACCTCAGCCGCCCCGGAAGCCCAGCCATCGCTACGGATTGGCCATCGGCTTGGCCTAGTGGATAAAGCCATGGTGCCTAGGTCCGGAGAATGGATGTAGGTAAAGGCAAACTTCCATTCGATTACGCGCTGCCGTCTGGCTTTTCAGCAGCTTTCATCTTTCACTGCTATCGAGTTTCGTTACCCCAAGGGCTCGCCCACTTTACTTATGTCCTATAATGTCTAGTGTGGTTAGACATTCCGGGCATGCTTCAAAGCGTGTCTTGGCTGAAGCACCGCCAGGATTCCTGGTGGACTCTACCTGGCTCGCCGCAAATGGCGTGAGCAGGAAACTAGCCCACCACTACGCCGAGCGGGGCTGGCTCGAAAGCGTGGCCTACGGGGTGTACCGCCTTCCCCTCCCCCGGGGCGCCGCCGCCACTCCCACTGCAGATTGGGTTGTCCCGCTCCTGTCAGCGCAATGGCTGGGATACGACGTTCATATCGGTGGCCCCACCGCGCTCACGCTTCATGGCTTCACTCATTACCTGACCTTCGGTGTGCAAGCCGTCGCGTACCTGTACTCCGACCAGCCACCGAATTGGCTGAAGCGCCTCGACCTGAGCTCGGAACTGCGCCTTCGTTCCACGAAACTCTTCGCTGCCCCTGAAATGGGCCTGGAGACAGCCCGGCCAAGCGACCAGGGCAGCGGCCTCACAGCCTGGGAGCAGCCAGTGACCCTCTCCACCCCCGAGCGCGCCATCCTCGAGTCGCTCGACGAGCTGCCCCGAAAAGAGGGCTTCGGCACCGTCGACGCCGTGTTCGAGAGCCTCGCCAACCTGCGCCCCCGGCTCCTGACCTCGCTGCTGGCGGACTGCCGGTCCGTGAAGGTCAAGCGCCTGCTCTTCGTGTACGCCGACAAGCACGCCCACGCCTGGCGCAAGCACCTGAACCCCGAGTCGTTCGACCTAGGTTCCGGCGACCGTGCGCTCACGAAGGGCGGTCGCCTGCACCCGCAGTACCGCATCACTATCCCCGATCACCTGATGCCGAGCGAGCGAGTAAGCCGATAAGGTGCGTGAACGGCAGCCGACGGTGCGGTGGCTGCTGAGGGGCAAGCCCTTGCGGATATCGCCTTGAGGCTATACCCTGTTTCAGGAGGGCACCATCGCCTACACCGTCAACACCTCCGACGAGTTCGACGACTGGTGGAAGCGACAGGAGGACGACCTGCAGGATGCGATCGCGGCTCACGTGGGGCTGCTCAAGGAGTTCGGACCCCACCTCGGGCGGCCGTACGCCGACCGCCTCGAGCACTCCACCCTCGCGAACCTCAAGGAGCTCCGCGTACAGCACCGCGGCGAGCCCTACCGCGTCCTCTTCGCCTTCGATCCCAAGCGCGAGGCCCTGCTCCTGCTAGCGGGCAACAAGGGCGGCGACAAGCGCTGGTACCAGAAGAACATCCCGCGAGCCGAAGCGATCTTCGCTCGCCACCTCGCAGAACTGGAGGCCAGGAATGGCTAAACCGTTCGACAGACTGATCGACGACCTGCCCGCCGAACGTCGCGAGCGCATCGAGGCACACACGCATGCACTGGTGAAGGAGTACGAGCTCCTCAAGGCCCTGCGCAAGGACCTCGAGGTTTCCCAGGAAACGCTCGCCGCGCTGATGGGGATCCGCCAAGCGAGCCTCAGCAAGATCGAGAACCAGGACGACATGCTCGTAAGCACGCTCAGGAAGTACGTCGAAGCGCTGGGCGGCGAGCTCGAGATCAAGGTGCATCTACGCGACAAGGACGTGACGCTGAAACAGTTCTCGCAGGCGGGAACCTGACAAGGCGCCGCGCTCGACCGCTTCTGGTTATGTTCCACCTGCCTGGCTGCTGACGGAAAGTTGTGAGGGGACAACTAACCTACCCGCTCGAAGGCAGCGCCTGGGGTCCAACCACGGGCCCAACTACCGAGAACTCAAGCGAGAACCCACACACGGAGGAGAAAGAGAACCGACATCTCCCCTGTCTCAGACGCACATAAGCGACCTCGACCGCACTAAGCGGCCGGCCCTCGGGTTCTCTGGGGGTCAAGTGGTCGTCAGTTCAAATCTGGCCACCCCGACCAT
>CAYXUE010000181.1:0-2252 GCA_964467885.1 uncultured bacterium
AAGCGCTCCGTACGTCGTGGCGGATCCGCTGGGAACTTGTACGCCGCTCATGATGCGGGATTAAGCTCCCAGAAGCGCCTCCCGGCGCCGAAGGGACCTTCATGCTCTCCTGCAGCCTCTCCGCCAACCGTGCCCACCCGACCCGCAGCAGGGCTTCGCTGCTGCTCGTTGCCGGGCTCGCGCTCCTCCTGGCCACCGTGCTGGGTGCACTAGGTCGCGCGTCCGCCCAGATGGGTCCCGCCGCGGTCAGCGTGGGCGTGATCACCTCCCGCACGGGCTCCGCAGCCGCGCAGGGTGCGGCCCAGTGGCTGCTGGCGGCCGACCGTCAGACGGCGCTGCGGACGGCGGGCGGCATCTTCGGCGTGAGCGTGTCCTTCCAGATGCGCGACGACGCCTCGGACCCGGCCGTGGCCAGTCGTCACGCCGAGGAGCTGATAGATCAGGGGGTACTCGTCCTGGTCTGCTGCACCACGCCGCTAGCCACGCGCGCCGTGGCCGCCACGGCGGAGGCGGCCGGCGTGCCGCTGCTGGCGCCCACCACCTTCGAACCGCCCAGCGAGCGGCCGTACTGGGCGTTCTCGCTGGCCCCGGACGACACCGACGCGCTGGCGGCCATAGTGGCCGACGCCTACCGCGAGAACCGACACTCCTTGGCCCTGATGGCGCTCAGCGGACCCATAGGGGCGGCGGCGGAGGGCGACCTGCGGGCGCTCCTGGCGGTCGTGGGGGCCAGCATCACCCACCACGTGGCCTACCAGCCCGGGGTACAGGAGCTCCGGCCGGAGGCCCTGCAGGTAGCCGCTTCGCAACCGGGCGGCGTGGTGGTGTGGGGGTTGATGAACGACCTGCTGGTGGCCCACGACGCGTTGCGGCGCCGGGGCTACGAGGGCAACGTCTACGCCCGCACCGCCCTCTTCGGGCCCGGCAACCCGACTCCGCCTTGGGCGCGCCTCATCAACGTGCGGGTGGCCGTGCCGCCAGCCGTGGCTCCACCGGCTTCACCGCCCCGGGTGGACGACGTCAGGCAACCCTGGCACGGCGTCGGCGGCTCGCACGGGGCCTGCGCCGCCGCAGCCCACCTGGACGCCGAGCGCCTGGCAGCGGTGCCTGGCGCGGGCGGGCAGGCCATGGCCACGGCGCCGTTCCTGGCAGCCCTCGACCAGATAGACCTGGCGTTGGAGCAGCTGATAGCCCTGCAGATACCCAGCAGCGACCCGGCCGTGCTGCGGCAGGCGCTGCGCGACACCCTGATCGGACGACCCGCGCGCTGCAGCGGCGCCGGCCTGATAGACCTGCGGGACGGCGATGCCAACGCGGTGGATCCGGGCGGGCTCGCCGTGGCCGTCATCACCAACCGGGGACTGGCCGCACTGCCCTGAACGGCCGGCAGGTCGGGCGGGTGCAGCCTAGGCTCCGGACGTCGGTTCCTGAGGCATTAGACTAGCTGCAATGACCGACCGTATGAAGTCCCTCACCTACGAGCTCGAGATGCTCGAGCGCAGTCTGGCCGATCCGGACCTGCTGGCCGACCCCAGCCGGTACCGGGAGGCCATGCAGCGCTACAGCGAGGTCAAGGAGATCGTCGACGTGGACACCGAAAGGCGTGACGTCGAACGGCAACTCGAGGACCTCGCAGAGCTAAGGAGCGACCCGGAGTTCGCGGACGAAGCGGCCTCGGAGGCGGCGAGCCTGGAAGCGCGTCTGGCCGACCTGGAGCGGCAGCTCGACCTGCTCCTTCTCCCCCGCGACCCCTACGACGACAAGAGCGTCATCGTCGAGATCCGCGCCGCCGCAGGGGGCGACGAGGCCTCGCTCTTCGCCCGCGAGATGCTCGACATGTACCTGCGCTACGCCTCCAGCCTGGGTTTCAGGACCGAGATCCTGGACTCGCACGACACGGAGGTCGGCGGGTTGACCAAGGTCTCCTTCAGCATCGACGGCCGAGGAGCGTACCGCGCCTTCAAGTTCGAGTCCGGCGTGCACCGCGTGCAACGCGTGCCCGCCACGGAGTCGCAGGGCCGCATCCACACCAGCACGGTCACCGTGGCGGTGCTGCCCGAGGCGGACGATGTGGACGTGAACCTCTCACCCTCCGACTACCGGGTGGACGTATACCGCTCCAGCGGCCCCGGAGGGCAGTCCGTCAACACCACGGACTCCGCGGTGCGCGTGACCTACCACCCGGGTCAGGAGGACGAGATCATCGTCACCTGCCAGGACGGCAAGTCGCAGATCAAGAACAAGGAGCGCGC
>CAYXUE010000182.1:0-2211 GCA_964467885.1 uncultured bacterium
GCGCCAGGTAGCTCTGGCACCGTCTGAGTGTGAAGGCCCCTGAGCCGAGGCAACATGGCACTGACACGGCTCTTAGCCAGCAACTGCCTATTGCCAATAGTTGTCCGTTGCGGGACGTCGCCAGTTTGGTCCTGCTAACGCTGATAAGCTGCCGCATGGCACGAACAGCAGAACCGGCCATCTACGAGGCCATGCACGTTGTGAGGTCGAAGGGGCTTCTTGAAGGCAACTCGGTTTTCAACAAGTCCCGTTTCATCTGGACGTTGCCCAACTTCCTGGAACTACGCAAGTGGTTCATAGAACAACCGCTAGAGGGGCCGGAACCGTACCAGGAGAAGCTTCAGCTACAACTGCGGGACGCCTCGGATTCCGCAATCCAATTGATGGCAGAGCTTCACTTCATCCACCTTCTAGTACCGATCACCATGCATGGCAAGACCAAACGCGAGTTGATTTCGACGATCCTCGGCCCGATGAGCAACCCTGCGATACTGCCGGACGGCCTAGGTAGCGTGCTAGACCACGGTTTCATAAACCCGGGGATGTTCTACACCACACGCCGAGACGTTCAGATCACGTATCTAATCGAGTTCGGCGCGGCGTGGACGCAGCTAGAAATCGACGAACGGAAGCGACTGCTGGATGACCCGTGGGCCTTCAAGGACATGGCATATGGTGTGCCGACCAAAAGCGCTTACGCTCAGCGGGACGCACTATTACACCTGATATTCCCCGACCACTTCGAGGCTATCGTCTCCCGCGAGCACAAACAGCTCATAGCGAAGCGCTTGGCGAGCCTAGCGGCGCCGTCGTCCGAGGACGTCGACCGGCAACTCCTCGCCATTAGGAAAGCGTTAGAGAAGAACTACGGCGAGGCATTTACGTTCTACGACAACGAGATCGAACCTCGCTGGCGCGGCACCGGGAACGCCTGGCCGCAGTTCGTGGAGTGGGCGAGGCGCATCTATGCGGACCCCTCGTTCGATACGAAGGAACGGACTTACAAGCTAGAAGTCGCCGCTGCAGTAGCCGACACACGCAAGGCCCTGCTAAACGCCGGAGACTGGCGAACTGCGCTTGGCAGCGCCCTCAAGCACCCGCGGAACAACCTGACCGACTGGCGGATGCGCGACCGTGTCCTTGCGTGGGTGGAAGCCCAGGCGAACACGGTGAACCAGGAGGATGCAGCCGAAGCCGCCCTGCGCGCCCTCTGGTCAGAAGAGGACCTGGCACCCCGGATTGACGAGTTCATGGACCACATCGGTTCCTTGGATATAGGCGGCCCAGGTACCCGCTTAGCCCTTGCGTCTTTCCTGTTGCTTGGCGAGGAGGTAACTGAGTACCCCATCTTCAGGCCGTCGCCCTTCGCGAGAGCCCGTGACCTGACTCAAACTCCCTCGCCCCCGAAGGACGCCTCCCCGACTGAGATTTACCTCTCCGCCATCGACTTCCTGGACACGTTCATCGAAGAAGCCAGCACCCGGGGGCTGACCATCCGCGACCGATTAGACGCCCAAAGCCTCGTCTGGTCGCTGGTGAAATCTGAGCCGCCTACGAACTGGGCCGCCAACGAGAAGGCACGCTTCGAGTCGTGGCGCGGGGGCGCCGTCGAACCCCTTGACTCCACCCTCCCTGCCTTGGCCGACTCGCTCTACCTGGATGTTGGTTTCCTGGAACGCGTGAACACGCTCTTGGCGGACAAGCGTCAGGTCATCTTCCAGGGTCCACCTGGCACCGGCAAGACCTACGTCGCACGCGAATTCGCGAACTTCCTGACCGGCTCCAGCGACAACGTCACGATCGTTCAATTCCACCCTTCGTACAGCTACGAGGACTTCGTGCAAGGCTACCGGCCGAACGAGGATGGCGACGGCTTCTCGCTGCGCGACGGGCCGCTGCTCCGCGCAGCCAAACGTGCCGCCGAGGACCCAGACTCGACACATGTCCTCATCATCGACGAGATCAACCGCGGCAACCTCGCGAAGGTGTTCGGCGAACTCTACTACCTACTGGAGTACCGCACATCCGAACTCACACTGCAGTACTCTGACGAGCTCTTCCGACTACCGAAAAACCTGTGGATCATCGGCACCATGAACACCGCCGACCGCTCGATCGCCATAGTCGACGGCGCGCTCAGGCGGCGCTTCTACTTCGTGCCCTTCTTCCCGGACCAGCCGCCCGTGGATGGCCTCCTCGACCGCTGGCTGG
>CAYXUE010000183.1:0-2195 GCA_964467885.1 uncultured bacterium
TGTGAAGGATGGCGTCGGGCACGCCCATCTTGCCGATGTCGTGCAGCATGGCGCCGCGCCGCAGGTTCACCAGCTCGTCCTCGCCGAAGCCGAGCTCGCGCCCCAGAGCCACGCTCAGTTCCGTCACCCGGCGGGTGTGGCCCTCGGTCTCGTGGTCCCTCAGGTCGAGCGCCTGGGCCCACCCCTCGATGGTGGCGTCGTAGGCGTTCCTCAGCTCCCGGTAGGACTGCCGCAGCGCGTCCGCGTACCGGCGCTGCCTAAGCGACGCCGCCAGCACGTTGGCCACCCCCTGCATGAAGGCCACGTCCGTCGGGTCGTGTTCCCCGGCCGTGGCCGTGTGGGCGCCGAGGATGCCGAACGTCTCGCGGCCGTAATCGATGGGCACCGCCACGCTGCTCCTCACCCCGTGCTCCAGCAGGACCGCCGGCGGGGGGAAGCGTTCCTCGAAGCGGATGTCGGGGGAGATGACCGGATCGCCGCTGGCGATGACGTACTTGGACATGGTGGCCGAATCGGCGTCGATGGCCAGGCTGCCCACCACCCCCTCGCGCCAGCCGCGTCCAGCCTGCACCACGAACTTCTCTCCACCCTTCTCTCCACCGGGCTCGAGGTAGAGCACGCTGACGAACTCCACCTCCAGCACCTGGGCGATGACGTCCACGGCGCGCTGCATGAGGCTGGTGGGATCGTCGTCGCTCAGGGCCGCCTGGCCCAGCTCCGCCAAGGCGGCCTGCTGCTGCGCCCTTAGCTCCAGCGCTTCGCGCACGGCGCGCTTCTCGGTCACGTCCTGCTTGATGGCGATGAAGTGGCGGATGCGCCCGGTGGAGTCGCGCACCGGAGTGATCGACTGTTCCTCGGTGTAGGCGCTGCCGTCCTTCCGGCGGATCTGCAGCTCCCCCTGCCACGCCTCGCCCGCGTCGAGCGTCTCCCACAGCTGCTGGTAGAACTCGTCGCCGGCCAGGTTGGCGCTCAGCTCCTGCGGGGTCGAGCCCACCGCCTCCCCCTGCGAGTAACCGGTCATGGCCGTGAAGGCAGGGTTGACCCAGTGGATGATGCCCTCCGCATCGGTGAGAACGATGCCGTTGTGCGCGGCCTCGAGGGCGGTGGATAAGAGCCGCAGTTCCAGCTCGGCGCGGCGCTGCTCGCTGACGTCGCGCACCAGAACGTACAGCACCTGCCGGCCATCGAGCTCTAGGGGGCCCGCGCTGCACACCACCTCCCGTAGGGTGCCGTCCGCCATGCGGTGCTCCTGCTCGACGGTGGCCGCGCCCGCCATGCCGCTCTCCAACAGCTTCAGGCACTCCGCCTCGGAGCCCGCGCACAGCTGCCGCAGGTTGGCGTTGCGCAACTGGGTCATGGGATGACCGTAGTAGCGCACCGCCGCCGCGTTGGCGTCGATAACGTCGCCGGTGGCGGGGTCCAGCAGTATCTTCACGACAGGGCTGTCCTCGAACATGGCGCGGTAGAGGCGGTTGCGTTCCCGCAGCTTCAGCGACTGCTCGCTGCGCCGCGCCTCGGCGCGGTCCCGCTGCGCACCGAACCAGCCCAGAACGCCCACGCTGATGGCCACGAAGGCCAGGCCCTTGACGGTCTGCCAGCCCCAGCCGCTCACGGTGGCGGCGGCCACGCGACTCTCCAGCAGATCGCCCATCACCACCCACGCCACCCCCAGGCCGGCGTAGGCGAGGAGCGCGAACCGCGTCGTGGGGGAGCGGAGCTGTTTCAGCATCGGGGGAACGCGGGCCGCGGGAGACGGCGCGCTAAAAGCGCCTCCCCTTCGGTGGCTGCGCTGTTCCCAACAGCCGGCGCGGCTGCTTCCCCCTCGTTGACCGAGGGCAGTTGCACGGGGTGGCGCCAGGCCGATCTTCGGTACGCATCGGTGCCCTCCTACGAGAGTCGCTTCCTACGTCCACTGCGTCAGTGGAGGCATATTACTATCGGACGCCTGACGAGGGAGTTACAAAAGGCTCCCCGCCGAGGTACCCGGACGCCACGGAGATGGCCAACAGGACCAGGAAGACGAACGGCAGCTGGTCGTACGCGGCGCGTAACGCAAGCTCGAGGGGGTAACCATAGGGGCCAGGGCGGTGCGAACGTCAAGCCCGCCACTTCCGCGTACGCGTCCGTGACGGGCTTTCCTTTGGTGGGCCCTACTGGATTTGAACCAGTGACCAATCGATTATGAGTCGACTGCT
>CAYXUE010000184.1:0-2194 GCA_964467885.1 uncultured bacterium
TAAGTAATATCTTTGGGGGCAAATGCCGAACGAGTATGGGGACGCAGGACTCTCGCCCGAACAGCTCTACGCCGTGTTGGAAGGCGTGCGCGACGCCCTGGTAGTCACCGAGCCGAGCGGGGAGGTCATCTTCATGAACTCCGCCGCCAAGCGGCTCTACGGGGTAGAGGGACCCCATTCCGCCAACGGCCAGGGCTTCAACCTGCTCGACCACGTGGTGGACGAGCTGGATGCCTACACGCTGGACGGCGTTCCCGTCGCCGACAAGGACCATCCCTTGCTGCGGGCACTCAAGGGCGAGCCGTACGCTGACGTCGAGTTGCTGATAACGCTTCCGGGACAGGACGAACCCCATGTGCACCGCTTCAGCGGCAGCCGCGCCAGCACCGAACCGCCCTTCCACATCCTCACCATCCGCGACGAGACCGTAAGGTGGCGAGCGGAGCGGCGCTACCGCGTAGCCTTCGAGGCCGACCCGGCCCCTTCCGTCATCGCGCGCCTCTCCGACACCACCATCCTGGATGCCAACGAGGGCATGAGCGAACTGACCGGGCTGAGCCAGGAGGAGCTGCGGGAGCGGGCGCTGGTGAACCTGAAGCCACTCGACAGCAGCGAGCAGCTGCAGGAGATAGCCGAGAAGCTGAAGGAAGGCGAACGGGTCCACAAGGTCAAGCGCCTCCTACTCAACGCCGACAACGACGTCGTGCCGGTGCTCCTCTCGGCGCGCTCCATCGAGGTCGACGGCGAGAGCTGCGGCATCTTCACCTTCATCGACATGAGCGAGCTGGAGACCGCGCGGCGCGAGCAGCGGGAGACCGAGGCCAAGCTGAACTCCGCCATCGAGGAGCACGCCGTGGAGAAGGCGGCCATGAGCCGGCTGGTGCTCACCGACTCCCTCACCGGCATAGCGAACCGGCGCGCTCTAAACATCAGGATGGCGGAAGAGCGCTCGCGCGCGCAGCGCTACGACGACACCTTCTCCATCCTGGTGCTCGACCTCGACCGCTTCAAGAGCCTCAACGACACGTACGGCCACACCACCGGCGACCGGGTGCTGCGCGAGGTGGCCCAACTGTTGCAAGAGGAGTGCCGCGAAGGGGACATGGCCGGCCGCTGGGGCGGCGAGGAGTTCATGATGATCCTGCCGCAGATCGACCTGGCGGAGGCCGCCGAGGTGGCCGAACGCATCAGGCGGCGGATCAAGGAGACCACCTTCAGCGACGGCGTGCGCGCCACCATCAGCATCGGCGTGGCCTCCTACGGCGACGGGCACACCACCGGCGGCCTCTTCGCCCAGGCGGACAGGGCGCTCTACGCTGCCAAGGCCGGGGGTCGCGACCGGGTTGAGGTGGCCTCCCCGGACCCGACGGGCGCCTAACTCTGCGCTACAATCGCCTCGGCGATCCTCCGACGCCAAACTCCACCTCGCCCCCCGCCTGGGGCGTAACGAACGGAGCAAAGGGGAGCTCGACTCCTCCGGACGGGTGGTCCTCTCCTTGTTTCCGCGAGGGACCGCTGGAGGGCGGGCGGGCTTTACAGCGGACCCAGGCCGGAGTCCCCGAGATGACCAAGCAAGCCGACTTCAAGAACAAGATCCGCGCACGCATGGAGAAGACCGGCGAGCGCTACGCCGCCGCGCGCCATGCGCTGCTGCGCCAGGCTGACGCCAGCCCCTCCGCCCTGCCCACCGTGCCCGCTTACACCTTCCGGCGCGGTTACGAACGCGACCACTCCCTGCTCACGTCCGCCCTCGCCCAGGCTGGAGTCACCGATCCCGCTAGCGGGGAGGCCTTCACCGAGACGCGCCTCTTCGGGCTCTCCGGCGGTATCGGCTTCATGTCGTTCCTCTTCGAGTACGCCGGCCACGCACCCATGCTCACCTTCGTGTGCCGCTCCTGGTCCATGCCGGGCCCCGTCATCACCCGCGCGCTCACCAACGCCGGGATCGAGCACGCACTGAGCGAGACCGGTAGCGCCAAGGCGGCGCGCGCCTTCCTGGACCAGGCGCTGGAGCGCGGTGCGGCCGTGCACGCCACCATCGACTGGGCCAGTCTGCCCCTCGCCGGCATGTCGGCCATGTGGACGGGCGGCATGCCGCGCCAGGCCAACTTCGTGGGCCGGGACGGCGACGACTACGTCCTGGACGTGGGCGCGCCCCTGCGCCTGGAGCCACCCGAGGTGGCCCGGGTCCGCG
>CAYXUE010000185.1:0-2189 GCA_964467885.1 uncultured bacterium
GCAACAACGTGGACAGCCCCTACGCCTACTCCAAGATCCTGGCCGAGGACCTGCTCATGGCGGAACTGCGCCTGGAACCCGTGGTGGTGCGGCCTGGGCTGTGGCCTTTCGGCCAGAACGACGTGACGTTCGGGCGCGTGGCGCACGCACTGGCGCGCGGCACGCTGCCGCTGGTGCGCGGTGGGGAGGCGGTGCTCAACACCGCCTACGCCCCCAACTTCGCGCGTGGCGTAGCCCACGTGCTGCGAGCCGACGAAGCCGCTGGCAAGGTCTACGTGCTGGCCGACGAGGGCATGCCCACCTGGCGCGAACTCTTCGCGGAACTGAGCCAGCAGCTGGGCAAGGCGCCGCCCATGCTCAGCTTGCCTGGGCGACCTACCGCCGCCGTGGCCAGCGGCGTGGAGGCCACCTGGTCGGCCTTCTTCCCCCACGTGGAGCCGCCCATCACCCGTTACCGCGCCAAGCTCATGTCGCGCGACGTGCACTTCAGCATCCAGCACGCCCGCGAGGAGCTGGGTTACCAACCCAAGGACAGCTGGCGGGCGGCGCTGCGCATAACCGTGGAACATCACGCCGCGCAGGAAGGCGGAGGACACCAGGCGTGAGGACCGCTCGGCTTCCGGACTCCGGCCCCGCATGACCCAGATCCTCTTCGCCACCATCGCCGCAGGCGGCGGCCACGTGGCGACCGCCAACGCCATGGCCGAGGAGCTGCAGCGGCAGCAGCCCGGCGCTGTGCGGACGCCGGTGGTGGACGTGATGGCCGAGTGGGGCCACGAGGAGCTCGACCGGCGGCACAAGGAGAGCTGGCGGCGGATGCTCAAGCGGCCGCAGCTGGTGCGCCTGGGGCAGCGCGTGACCGACCTGGCGCCGGGTCTCACGCGCGCGGCGCAGAACGTGCTGCTGGACGGCTTCGCACGCTCCGCTCAGCAGCGGATCGACGACCTGGCCCCCGACCTGGTGGTGGCCAACCACGGCTGGCTGGCCACCGCCCTTACCCTGGCCGCCACCAGGTACCGCATGCGCACGCCCGTACTCATCTTCGCCACCGAACCGTTCGACGCCAGCGCGCTCTGGGCCGAGCCTCGCGCCGAGCGGGTGGTGGCGCCTTCCCTGGCGGCCAAAGAGGACCTGGTGCGCCTCGGCGTGCCAGCCGCCAAGATTACTGTCCTCGGCTACCCGGTAAGAAGGGCCTTCCTGAATCCACCGGAGCAGTCCGCCGTTCGGTCCGCTCTCCAACTGGAGGACGCCTTCACCTGCCTGCTGAGTCTGGGGGCCGAAGGGTTGGCGGGCGAGGCTCTACAGTTGGCGGAGGCGCTGGCCTCTTTGGACGCCCAGGTGGTGGCGGTGGCGGGGCGAAACGCGGAGCTGGCGGCAGGGTTCGAGCGCCTGGCGCAGAAGCACGAGCGCTTCCGGGCCGTGGGCTTCACGCATCAGATGCCCGCTTATCTTGCAGCCAGCGACCTCGTGGTCGGCAAGGCCGGCCCCGCCAGTACCATGGAGGCCCTAGCCGTGGGCCGGCCCGTGCTGGCCACCACTTACGCCGGCCTGAACGAGGAGTGCGTTGTGAGGTTCCTGCAACTGCGGCAGTTGGGTGGCTACGCCCCGACGCGCGCTTCGCTCGAACGCTACGTGAGCCAGTGGCGCGATCCGGAACGCTTACGAGAAGCGGCCACGAGGGCGCGCACCCTCGACTTCCCCGGCATGAGCCAGCGGGTGGCCGACTACATCTGGAAGGTTGCTCGAGGGGACCCGGCCCCAGGGCCTTACAGCACCCCCATGGCACAAACCAGCTTCGAGGCCACAACTTCCCGTTCCCTCGCGGGCGTCCTCGCCCGAACCAGATGAAGGCCCCCGTGCGGAACGCGCTACTGTTGTCGGTCGCGCTATCGGGACTAGGGATGGGCTTCGCCCTCTACAGCGTGGGCGGACCGAGGGCACTCCTGAAGGTCGGCCAGCTCTCGCCCACCTACCTGGCGCTGGCTACCCTGTCCTTAGTGGCTTCCTTCGTCCTATCGGCGGTGCGCCTGCGCTTCATCACCCGCGCTTTGGGTTTCGACGTGAAGTTGCGCTACGCCGTAAGGGCGCACGTGCTGGGGATGTTTTCCGCCGCCGTTACACCCGGTGGCAGCGGTAGCATGCCGGGGCTGGCGCTCACGTTGGGGCTACAGGGTATGAGTCAGACGAAG
>CAYXUE010000186.1:0-2186 GCA_964467885.1 uncultured bacterium
CCGTCATCGCGCTCATAGCCGCTGGCTTCGGCATAGTGAACACGCTGCTCATGTCAGTGCAGGAGCGCACCCGCGAGATCGGCCTCATGAAGGCCATGGGCATGGGCCGCGGCGGCATCTTCACGCTCTTCTCCGCCGAGGCCGTCTTCATCGGCTTCCTGGGCAGCGCCATCGGCTCGGTCATCGCCATCGTGCTGGGCTCGGTCATCAGCTCGGCGCTGGCGGCCGGCCCGCTCAGCGACCTAGCCGGGTTGCGCGTGCTGGAGTTCGATCCCCTCACCGTGGCCGGCGTCATCCTGGTGGTCATGCTGCTGGCGTTCCTCTCCGGCACACTGCCGGCGGCCCGGGCGGCGCGGCTCGATCCCATCGCGGCGCTCAGGTACGAGTAGGCGCCTTACGCGTCGGTAGTCCTGACCGTAGCCGAACGCTCACCACCGCAACGACCGCCCGGCCGCTCCGCCAGCGCCGGGCGGTCGGCTTAGCGCTGGGGTTACTCCGCAGCGCCCCGCACATCACAGCTTCACTCACGTCACAGCGCCCCTCACATCACTGCGTCACTAACATCACTGCGTCACTCACAGCACTTCCGACACTTCCGGCAGTGCCAGTAACCGCTCGAGCGTGCGGACGTTCCGCGATGTGGACGCCACCTTCAGGCGCCGTTCGATCAGTGCGTTCGATAGCTTCGAGGTGTGCGTGCTGCCCCCGTAACGGATGAACACTTCCCTCTCGGCAAGCGTAAGGTCGGCGTCACTGAAGCTTTCCTCCTGCAGGCCGCTCCTCAGATCGGCGCTGGGCGATCCAGCCAGGAACGCCACGTGTACGCTGCCGCCCTCGGGCGGGGTGTAAGGGTTCATCTCGAGGATCCCCGCCAGTTGCCGTGGCGTGCGGCCGATGGCGATGGTGCTGACGCCGAACTCCTCCAGGATCAGCCTCTCTGTCGCGCGTTCCAGCTCTTCTTCCGGCAGCGTGGGTTCTGCCACCACGACGTTGCCGCTCTGGAGCAGGTAACTGGGGTTGCCGAGTCCGGCTGTCTGCATGGCCTGCACGAGCAGCTTCATGGGCACCTTGTTGGTGCGGCCCAGGTTCACCGCCCTGAGGAAGAGGATCCTCGTCACCTGCACGCCCCTCCCACGTACCTTCCTAACAGCCGTTCCGTCCCGACCGAGCATCCGACGTTCATGCCGTCTCCTCCCCCACCTCTGTGGACTCCGCCCTGTCCCCGCCTTCACCCAGCTCCGCCTCCAGCGACGTCAGCGTAACGCGGAACAGCGCGCCGCCCGCGGGCCCGTCCAGCAGCTCGACCCGCCCACCGTGGGCCTCCACCAGGTCGCGCACCACGCTCAGGCCCAGGCCGCTGCCCCCGTGCGCCCCCCGGCGGGTGAAGTGCCGGTCGAACAGGTGCTCCTTGGCCTCCGCCTCCACGCCGGGGCCGTCGTCGCTCACCTCCAGCGTCACCCGGGTGGGCTGCTCGGTCACCACCACGCTCACCCCCTCGGGGTGCGGCGCGGCCTGCACGGCGTTGCGCACGAGGTTCCGTACGATCTGCGCCAGCCGCTCCTGACTGCCCAGCACCAGCGCCGCGCCCTCCGCCGCGAAGCGCACGCCGGGGTACTCGGCGCACACGCGCTCCGCGGTCCGCGCCAAGGAGACCACGCTCAGTTCCAGCGGCATGGCCAGCTCCCCGCGGGCGAGGGTCAGCAGGTCCTGCGAGGTGTGCAGCAACTCGCGCGCGGCGTCCCTGGCGGCGTTCAGTTGCGGGGAGTCGCCCCGCGTCGCCAGCGCCTCCAGCTGGCCCGCCACTACCGTGAGCGGGGCGGCCAGTTCGTGCGCCACGCCGGCGAGGGCGTCGCGCTCCGCCTGGCGCCGCTCGCGGATGGCCGAGACCGCCTCCGAGAGCGCCGCGCCCACCCTGCCCACCTCGTCGTCGCGCATGGGTGGCAGGTTCAGCACGGGATCGCCGGGCTCCAGCGCCGCCGCCTCCTCCGCCAGGCGCGTGAGGGGGCGTAGCTGCCTGCTGAGCAAGTACAGGGTGACCGCCCCGGCAAGCAGGGCTATCACGCCCGCCGCCCAGAGGAGGCTGGCGCGGAGGGCGCTACGGGTGGCCATCGCCGCGGTGGCGTCGTACCCGAGCCGAACCGTGCCGAGCAGAAGCCCAGGACCCAGCATCCACGGCTCGGAAGCCA
>CAYXUE010000187.1:0-2176 GCA_964467885.1 uncultured bacterium
CTCATCTCAGGCAGGATTGCATAGGTCTGATAAGACGAGTTATCAGACTTTTCACTCGGGGCGCCCCCGGGCCAGCCTCTGGTCGGCGGCTCCCGGCCTCGGCCGGCGGCTGGCTCCACCAGGCACCCGGCCGGCCCAGGCCCTCCAGGCGCTCGGCAGGATCTTCCGGCCCCTCCATAAGGGGCCGGCTGCGGTCACGGTTCCTGCTTGGGCTCAGGCGGAGTTCAGAACACCCCGCTCACGCCGTCCACCCGCTCCAGGCCCTCCGGCAGCTCGAACAGCTCCGCAAGCGGTTTCTCGCTGTCCACGCCCGTGACCTGCGTCACCACCGTTTCGCCCGAGCCGGGAGCGTGCATCACGGCGCGCACCGGGAACCCGTCGGTGGCGGCAGCCGTGTAGTCGCGGCTGCGCTGCACGCCGTAGAACCGCTGTGAGGAGAACGTGCCCTGCATCAGCCGGATGGCCTCCAGGAAGGTAGCCACCTCGAAGCAACCGGTCTGCCTGAGCTCCTCGCCAAGTTCGGGCGCAACCCACAACTCCTGCATCAGCTGCCAGGCGTGGTCGGCGCCGCCTTCTTCCGCATCGGGGCGCCACTCGACCTTGTACTGCTGCGCTTCGTACCCGGCCTGCTCACCGCCGCCGACCTCCTCGACCCGCACGTCGACGGCGTAGCGCACCTCGGGATCGTTCGGCAGCAGCTGGACCGCGATGAAGCTGGAGAGCTGATGCGCGAACTCGGAGATGGGGCCGTACCAGTAGACGCCGCTCTCTTCGTTGATGAAGTGCACCGGCGGCAGGGTGCCGACGCAAGAAACCACCACGCGGCTCCCGTCCGGGTTGAGGCGGGCCAGCTGGCCGCCATCCACCACGATGGACTCCTGCTGCCCGCCGGTCTTCATAGCTATCCGTAAGGGCGTGGCGGCGGCCTCCTCCGCGCACGCTGCGTCGCCCGCGCCGCGCTGGGCGAACGCCACGTCGACCCCGTCGGCCAGCAGGCCATCGATGACGCGCCTGGCCTCTGAGCCTGGGCAAGTGTCGAGGGTGGGGTTGCCGTACAGGGAGAGCCTGTAAAGGTTGGGGAGATCGGCCAGTGCGCTGATGTCCGTGAGCGCGTTCTCGTGCAGGAGCAACGATTCGAGCTGCTGCGCGCCCGCAAGTTCCGAGATGTCTTCTATGCGGTTGCCGCTGAGGTCGACGAACCGTAGCGCACTCGAGTTGGCCAGGCCTGCAGTGTCGGTCAGGAGGTTCTTGCTGGCGTCGAGACTCTCGAGGTGCTGCATGCCCGCCAGAGGGGCCAGGCTCGAGACGCGGGTCCGGCTCAGCGTCAGCGACTCCAGCTCTGTGAGTCCTGCTAGCGGCTGCAGGTCCTCCACGTCGTGGTCGCGCAGGTTCAGGTAGGTGAGGTTCTTCAGCGCCTCTATGCCGGTCAGGTCTGAGATGCGGTCTTGGTCCTCCGGCCACTCCACTATCAAGCGGTCGAGGTTGGCGACTTCGGGCGCCAGCAGCGGTTCGTCCTCCTCGAGCACGAACTGCCCACGTACGGCGCGCTCCAGCGCGGGGTCCTGGAACTCCACCGGTTCATGCTCCTGCGCCGCGGCGATGGCAGCGGCAAAGAGCAGCAGCGCGAACAGGGCGGTCTGCAGGAAGGACGGTCTACGGCGACGGGGAATGGTGCTGATCATCAAGACGGGCTCCTTCGCGAAAGTCAGATAGCCGATGGCGTTTCCGACACCCTAACGCGAGGAGTGGTCTCTTGGGCTCTCCTCCTCCGCCGACTAACGGTCCTGGCGCGGCCGCGACCTTCCGCGCTGCATGCTGCCGGCGGGTGGAACCTTCACGTCGCGCACCCCCTTCGCCACTTGGGCTTCGTACCACAGCTTGGCAGCGCCTTCGCATTCGACGTGCTGGTGGAGCTTGAACGGTCGGCCGTCCATGGCGCCGCGGTGAGCGATGGCAGGGGTTGCCGCTTCTATCGTTTCGCCGCACCAGACGCAGCTCTCATCGTGTTGTACCCGGCTTACGCGCATGCGCATGGAGAAGTTGGCGAAGAACTTCCCGTAGCGCTCCTTGCCGAACTCCAGGATGACTCCCAGGACCGCCGTGATGACCAGGTTCGTAAGCGCCGTCATGTAGTCGCCGCGGTAGATCTGCACGCCGGCGGCCACTAAGTACACGG
>CAYXUE010000188.1:0-2157 GCA_964467885.1 uncultured bacterium
GCTGCTGTTGGCCGCGTGCGGAGGGGGCGGGCCCACGCCTACCACCGGCGCGGTGGAAGGCACCCTTACGCGGGCCAGCGCTCCGGAAGTCACCCCAGAAGTGGCCTCACAGTCCCGCGAACTGGCGGACATCGTGCCTGGACAGATCTTCGTTGCCTTCGAGCGCGGGCGTCCTGACATCCAGTTCTCCGCGAACTCCGAGGGCCTGTCGCTGGCCGCGGCCGAGGGCTTCGCTTTCACAGCGGGCGGCGACTTCAGCTTCAGGGGTGTGAAGGCCGAGCAGGCCCGCGCTTACCCCACGCGCTCGGGCCTGGCTCTCTACCAGGTGGACGGTCTGGACGAAGCGGGCACCAGGGCGCTGGTCGACGAGTTGCGCGCCACATCCAGCGTGAGCGGGGTGTTCCCCAACTGGATACTCGAGGCGCAACAGGTGGCGGTCAACGACCCGCTCTACGCGATGCAGGACTGGCACTACGACCAGCTGAACCTGCCGGCGGCTTGGGCCATCGAGACCGGTGAAAGTAACGCCGTCCAAGTGGCGGTGCTCGATGCAGGGGCCTTCGCGCACCCGGACATCGAGTTCGCTGCCGTAGGTGCCAACTTCGTAGGCTGGGCCCCCGTGCCCGACGACGAAGAGAACTACCAGCCCGATCCCGCAGAGGGCGCGATAGATAACTTCTGGTCCCAGCCCGGCGGAACCGACCACGGTCTGCACGTGGCGGGCACCATCGCCGCGCTGGCCAACAACGAGGAGGGTGGCGTCGGCGTGAACTGGAACCTGACGCCCACGCACGTCAAGGTGCTGGGCGCCGCTGGCTCCGGCTCGTTCGCTGGCATCATCGAAGGCGTCTACTGGGCCGCGGGCTACAAGTGGCCCGAGTACGGCGCGCACACCAACCCGAACCCGGCCCGCGTGATCAACATGAGCCTGGGCGGCCTGATCGGGGAGGTCTGCCCACCGTTCATGGACGAGCTTTTCAGTGAGGTATACGAAACTACGGGCACCATCACGGTGGTCGCCGCCGGCAACGACTCCAGCCTCAGCGATCCGTACTTCCCCTCCAGCTGCGAGTCGGTCATCGCCGTGGGCGCCACCGGCCCCACCGGTGCGCGGGCCTCTTACTCGGACTACGGCGCGTACGTCGACGTCATGGCGCCGGGCGGGGACGCGAACTTCGACCATCCTGAGTTCCCGGGCGACGACAGGTTCTTTGCCGGCATCGCCAGCGCGAGGCATACCGGCGGCACCGCGGGCTACGGGCTCATGCAGGGCACCAGCATGGCCGCGCCCCACGTGACCGGCGTGGTCTCCCTCCTGCTCGCCCGCTACCCGGAACTCACGCTGGAGGAGGTGCGAGAACGTCTGGTGAACGCCTCCAGGCCGCTCACCCTATCGGAGTGCAACGTGCCGGCCGCGGGCCTCGATGGTCTCAACCTCTGCGGCGCGGGTCTCCTGGACGCGGAAGCCGCGCTGCTGGGTGATGACGTTTCGTCGGAGGCCCTGAACGCCGTCGTCTACGCGGTCCCCTACGGCGAGGAGGCTCCGGAGCTGCGCCTCGGCGACCTCGCCAGCCTGGAGACGCTGGCCGCCTTCAGGACCACCGCCCAGGCGAACGCCGACGGCAGCTGGGACTACGAGCTGACCGACCTGCCCGCAGGCAACTACCTGATCGTGGGTCTCGAGTTGCGCCAGTCCGGCGAAGGCATCGGCATGATGGACCGCTACGGAGCCAAGGAAGTCACGGTGGCCGTTGGCACCACCAGGACGGCGGATGTGGAAGTGCTACCCGTCTGGACCATCCGCTGAGCGCGTAGCAGGCTGAACCAGCCGCTGGAAGTAGGAGTGGCATGAAGCCGGCCCCGGGTAGGATCCCGGGGCCGGTTATCGTCGTGCTTGAGCTCCGTAGGTGAACGGTCGCGAACACGGTCACGAGCGCCGGAGACCGGCGCCGCTGTCCCACACCCTGCGCGGTCCAGTTCAGGTCTCCGGCAGGAACGCCTCGACCGAGTAGACGGCTACGAACGGCGGGTTGCCGATGTTCTCTCCCCCGTACCTCAAGGGACCGCTGCCGTCCTCGGCCAGCATCTCGCCGCCGGCGGCGATGAGCACCGCCTGGGCGGCGGCCGTGTCCCACCACATGGTGGGTCCCAGGCGCG
>CAYXUE010000189.1:0-2130 GCA_964467885.1 uncultured bacterium
CGCATCTACGGCACCATCATGGAGAACTACACGCTGGTGGCTGTGCCGTTCTTCGTGTTCATGGGCGTCATGCTGGAGCGCTCCGGCCTGGCCGAGGAACTGCTGGAGACCATGGGCGTGCTCTTCGGCCGCCTCCGGGGTGGCCTGGCCATCTCCGTGGTGGTGGTGGGCGCGCTGCTGGCCGCCTCCACCGGCGTGGTGGGCGCCTCCGTGGTCACAATGGGCATCCTGGCGCTGCCGGTCATGCTCAAGTACAACTACGACAGGTCGCTCTCGGCCGGCGTCATCGCCGCCTCCGGCACGCTGGGGCAGATCATCCCGCCCTCCATCGTGCTGGTCATCCTGGGCGACCAGATGGGCATCAGCGTAGGCCAGCTCTTCCTGGGCTCGTTCGTGCCCGGCTTCATCCTGGCCGGCCTGTTCGTTGTCTACGTGGCGGTGTTCGCCCTCCTGCGGCCCAATGCGGCGCCCGCGCTGCCGGCCGAGGTGCGGCAGATACCGCCCCGCCTGCTGGCCATCAAGGTGGTGCGCAGCCTGGTGCCGCCCCTGTTCCTCATCCTCGTGGTGCTGGGCTCCATCTTCTTCGGCATCGCCACCCCCACTGAGGCGGGCGCCGCCGGCGCGATAGGCGCCATGCTGCTCGCGCTCATCAACCGCAAGCTCAACCTGCAGGCCCTGCGCGACACCATGCGTCAGACGGTGCAGCTCACCAGCATGGTGTTCATCATCCTGGTGGGCGCCACCGCCTTCAGCATGGTGTTCACGGCGCTGCGCGGTGACGTGCTGGTGGACGAGTTCCTCGTGAACCTACCAGGCGGGCAGTGGGGCTTCCTCTTCTTCACGCTGCTGACCATCTTCATCCTGGGCTTCTTCATCGACTTCATCGAGATCACCTTCATCGTCGTGCCGCTGATTACGCCCATCGCGGCGCATTTCTTCGGCGCGGACATGCTCCTCTGGTTCGCGGTGGTCGTGGCCATGACGCTGCAGAGTTCGTTCCTCACCCCGCCGTTCGGCTTCGCGCTCTTCTACCTCAAGGGGGTGGCGCCACCGGAGATCCGCACGGAGCACATCTACCGCGGCATCATCCCCTTCGTCATCGTGCAGGTGCTGGCGGTGCTGCTGCTGGTGCTGTTCCCCGGCCTCGTGAACTGGCTGCCCAGCTTCTCGAACGCTAGCTGAGGCGCCACCGGGAGCTGCGGGCCAGCGGCGCTCCGTTCACTTCCGCTGCCAGGTGTTCCTCCGCCTAGATGGCAGTACGCGAGTGCATGAGAAGGGGCGGCCCGCTGCTGGGGCCGCCCCGAACGCACTTGGTTGCGCCTACTCCTGGTGACTGAAGATGAACTGGTTGTACGCGTGGTAGGTGACCTCGGTCCAGGAGCGCACGTTCTGCATGAACTGGCGGTAGTCCTCGTGGATGCGCCCGTAGATGGGGTGCGCGGCGGCGTTCTCAGCGTGGATCTCTTCCGTGGCCTGGGCGAACGCCTGCAGGATCTCGTCCGAGAAGATGCGGATCTGCGTGCCGGAAGCTACGAGCTCCTGCAACGCCGTGTAGTTCTTGGTGTCGTAGTTGGCCAGCATCTCGCCGTTCACGCGGGCGCAGGCGTCGCGCACCACCGCCTGCAGGTCGGCCGGCAGGCTCTCGAAGTCGTCCTTGTTCATGTAGGTGCACACGCCGGGGCCCGGCTCCGCCCAGCTGGGGAAGTAGTAGTAGGGTGCGGCGCGGTTCAGGCCCAGGATCTGGTCGTCGTAGGGGCCCACCCAGTCGGCAGCGTCGATGACGCCCGTGTCCAGCGCCAGGTAGAGCTCGCCGCCGGGGATGTTCTGCACGTTGACGCCCACGCGGCTCATGACCTGACCGCCGAAGCCGGGGAAGCGCATGGTGAGGCCCTGCAGGTCCGCCACCGTGTTGATCTCGCGCTTGAACCAGCCGCCCGTCTGCGCGCCCGTGTTGCCGGCGGGGAAGGCCACCATGTTGTCGGGTGCCAGCAGCTCCTGGTGCAAGGCGTCGCCGTTGCCGGTCATCATCCAGGCGTTGAACTGCTGGGAATCCATGCCGAACGGCACGGCCGTGAAGAAGCCGTGCGCCGGGTTCTTGTTGATGAAGTAGTAGGGCGCCGTGTGCGCCAT
>CAYXUE010000190.1:0-2088 GCA_964467885.1 uncultured bacterium
GCTGCTGTTGGCCGCGTGCGGAGGGGGCGGGCCCACGCCTACCACCGGCGCGGTGCAGGGCACGCTTACCAGAACTGGTAACACCGGGCCGGCATCCATCCAGATGGCCTCCGCCCCCGAAGAGCCGGCCATCGCGCCGGGAGGTTTCTTCGTGGCCTTCGAACGCGGACGGCCGGACTTCCAGCTCTCCACGAACGATGAAGGTATAGCCCTGGCCGCCGCCGAAGGCTTCAGCTTCCGGGCCGACGGCGGTTTCACGTTCAAGGGCGTCGAGTTCAGCCAGCAACGCGCCTACCCCACCCGTTCAGGCCTCGCCTTCTACAAGGCGCCGGGTCTGGACGAGGCGGCCACCAGGGACCTGGTGGAGGAACTACAGAGCAAGGCGAGCGTACGTGGTGCGTATCCGAACTGGATTCTCCATCAGCTGGCTGTTCCCGACGACGAGTACTACGATTTCCAGGCGTGGCATTACGAACAGTTGAACCTGCCGGCCGCGTGGGACATCCAGGACGGTACCGATCCGGTAGAGCCCGTCCACGTGGCGGTTCTCGATAGCGGCGCCTTCTCCCACTCGGAAATAGATTGGGCGGACGTCGGCGCGAACTTCGTGAACTGGGACGGCGACGTGCCGCAGGAGGGGCCGATCGACGATCCCATGACGCTCCCGGACGGGAGTGACCACGGTACGCACGTGGCAGGTACCATCGGCGCGATCTCCAACAACGGTGTCGGAGTAGCAGGAGTCAACTGGGGCCTCAGGCCCATCCCCGTGAAGGTGCTGGGCGCGTCGGGTTCCGGGAGTTTCTACGGCATCATGGAGGGCGTCTACTGGGCTGCTGGGGATCAACACCCCGCCTACGGCGGGCACGTCAACCCCACACCCGCGCGCGTGGCCAACCTGAGCCTCGGCGCAAACGTACTGCAGGAGTGCCCCGAGCTGTTCAACGACGTCTTCGAAGAAGTGTTCCAGTCGTACGGCATGATCTCGGTGGTGGCAGCTGGCAACGAGGGCTCCGCCACCGACATCATCTTCCCGGCGAACTGCGACGCCGTCATCACGGTCGGCGCCACGGACCACACGGGCGCCCGTGCCTACTACTCGAACTACGGTCCTCATGTCGACGTGTTCGCGCCGGGTGGCGACATCACGGCTCTGAACCCGGACTACGATCCGGCCGATGAGATCCCGGCAGGCGTGTTCAGCACGGTCGATCCCGCATACGGCGACTACGCTTGGTTCCAGGGCACGAGCATGGCGGCGCCTCACGTCACCGGCGTCATCTCGCTGATGCTGGCTGAAGAGCCTGACCTCACTCGCGAGCAGGTGACTGAGCGCCTGGTCAACGCCTCCATGCCGCTCTCGGAGACGGAATGCAACGTGCCGGTCGTCGGCCTCGAGGGCCTGGACCTCTGCGGCGCAGGCCTCCTGGACGCCCAAGCTGCGCTACAAGGGGACAACCTTACCGCGGAGCAGCTTGCCGCTTTCGTATACGCCGTGCGCTACGAGGGCGAAGAGGCCCCCGAGATCCACCTGGGCGACCTGGGTAGCCTGGAGACCCTAGCCAGCTACTCCACCGAGGCTAGCCGGCAAACCGGCGGAGCTTGGACGTACCAGCTCACGGATCTGCTTCCCGGCAATTACCTCGTCATCGGGGTGGAGCAGCGGAACCCTGGCGGAGGCGTCGGCATGCTCGACCGCTTCGGTACCGAGGAAGTGACGATCGTGGCCGGCCAGACCCGCCAGGCCAACATCGTGGCAACACCCGTCTGGATGCTGCGCTGACCCGCTAACTCAGCGAAGTTCAGAAGATGCGCTGGCCCCGGTGTTCTATCCGGGGCCAGCGTTCCGGCGATGGTCGTTCGCAAGAGCCGTCGCTACCGCACCGTTCAGGCTCGCGGAGCGCAGCCCCTATCCTCGAGGCAGGAACGCCTCCACCGAGTACACGGCCACGAACGGCGGGTTCCCGATGTTCTCGCCGCCGTACCTCAGCGGCCCGCTGCCGTCCTCGGCCAACATCTCGCCGCCGGCGGCTATGAGCACCGCCTGGGCGGCGGCCGTGTCCCACCACATGGTGGGTCCCAGGCGCG
>CAYXUE010000191.1:0-2077 GCA_964467885.1 uncultured bacterium
TCGCCGCCGGTGCGGAAGAGACCCAGTACGCCGTCCAGCAAGCCGCCGCTCACCAACTCGTCGGCCACCAGGCGTGTGGCTTCGAACTCGCCCTGCAGCTTCCCCAGCAGGCGCTCGGCGCTACTGAGCGAGGCCTCCAGCTGCAGCTGCAGGCCGGGGGAGAGACGCGGCAGTGCGTCGCGCTGCGAGTCCAGGTGGGAGAGGATGCGGCGCACGGTGCCCACGTCGTCGCTGTTGAGGGCCGCCACGCGCTCCAGGTCCTTCAGGGCAGCGTCCAGCCGCCTGGGCACGCTCTGCAGCCGCTCGTCGGCCTCAGTCCGGAGGGCTTCCAGCAGTTCGGCGGCGCGTTCCAGCTGCGAAGCCAGTGCACCGCGCTCCAGTTGGTCGTGCGCCTCGGCCAGCAGCTGCCGCAGCTTCACGGCTCTCGTGGTGTCCTCCCCGCCGAACTGCGCCGCCGCCAGCGAGAGCCGGTGCAGCTCGTCGACCTGTTCCAGGCGCTGCGCCTCGTGCTCCTGCCTGATGGAGGCCTGCAGGTGCTTGATGTCGGGGTACTCGTCGCGCTCCAGCCCCAGCACCGCGCGTTGCAGGCGCTCGATGAGCTGGCCGTTGCCCAGCTCCGCGGCGCGCTCCGCCATGTTCATGAGTCGGTTGCGCAGGCTGTCGGTGAGCTGCGTGCGTATGCCTTCCACGACCTGAGCCAGCGCGTCTATATCGCTGTCGTCGCCCTCGGGCGGCATGACCGCGGGGCCCTCGTCGATGAGCAGGGCGGCCACGGCATCGTCGTTCTCCTGCGCCTTCAGCAGCCGCTCCAGATCCAGGCGAACGGCTTCCGTGCGGTCGTGCAGCGTCTGCGTCACCGGCAGGCTCTCCAGCCTGGCGCGCAGCGCGGTGAGGCGCGCGCGGCGCCGGTCGGAGCGCTCGGTGGCGCGGTCGGCGAGGCTGCGTGCCAGCTGCTCCTCGGCCTGCCGCACCGCGGCCACCACCTCGGGCACCACGGCGTGCTGCTCCTGGGCCAGCCGCAGCTGATCGAAGCCGGCGCGCAGCCGCTCCACCTCGCTGCGGATGCTCTCGTCGTCCGAGTCGTTCTGTAGAAGCGTGGACTCCAGTCGGCTGATCAGCTGGTCCTGCTCCTCCAGCTGCTGGGCGTCGGCCAGCTCGCCCTGGCGGATCTCCTCGTCCTGTTCCCGCGCCACCTGTGCCAGGCGCCGGCCGTGTTCCACGTCGGCCAGGCTGGGCAGGGCCGTAGAGAGGATGCCGAGCGTCACGCGCACGGCCTGCTCCAGTTCGGTGGTGTCCACCTCCGGGCGCAGGCCCTCGAGCGAGGCCAGAAGCTCCTCCAGCTCTTCTTTCAGGTCCTCGCGCAGCGCCAGTTTGGTGGCTTCCATGTCCGCGCCCAGCGAGGCCAGCACGGGCGCCACCGAGCGCCCCTCCTCCAGTTCGGAGCGCAGCTCCGCGAAGCGTTGTGCCAGGGCCGGCACGTACGCCAGCACCTCGGAGAAGTCGGTCTCCAGCTGCCGCAGCTCGCGCTGCTCGGCGTGCAGGTCGATCTTGCGGATGCGTTCGGTGGTGGCCTCGTCCAGCGGGGGCGGCTCGGCTGCCAGCAGGTCCGCCTCCTCGGAGTCCACGTCCAGCGCTTCGGCCATGGGGGCAGCCGTTTCCGGCGTCCCGGTCGCCACGCTGTCCGGTGCCGGCGCTTCCGCCGCCGGTGCGGCGTCCGTCGTGGCGGTCGACGGCTTGGCCGTCTGGGGCTTGGCCTCCGACTCCGCGCCCTCCTCCTCGAGGGCTACCCGCAGGTCGCGCACCAGGCGCTGCGCCCGGTCGCTCTCGGCCGCGGCCAGCTGGCGGTTCTCCTGCGCAGCCCGGACCTGATTGACCAGGGTCTCCAGGCGCCGGACCTTGGGGCCGCCCACTGGACGCACCTCGTCCAGCGCCTCCAGCAGCTCCCCTAAGTCGCGTGCCTGAAGCACCAGCTGGTCCTCGCGCTTCTGCATGACGATCTGCAGCTGCTCGCTCGCGCCCCTTAGCAGGGCGGGCGACTGCCGGTTGGCCTTGTGGTCGTCCTCCAGCAGCTGGATCT
>CAYXUE010000192.1:0-2065 GCA_964467885.1 uncultured bacterium
CGAGGTGTGCGAATATCAGCACAGCGAGTCACAATCTGTGCACCCTCCGTGGAGCTCTTGGGATCCCGGAAATCCCCGCTAGGCTCGCGACGAAGAGGATCAGGATGAGGAGATTTCCCCCGTTGTTGTACGGAGCGCTCCTGGCGCTCCTACTCGCCGCTTGCGGCACTCCCCCGGCCCCCGAAGCCACAGCCTTACTCACCGATGCAGACCTGGACGCCGCTACGACGATATCGGGAGAAGCATCGTCGCTACTGGCCGACCTGGGTTCGTCACTTTCCCCGGACGCCTCTAGCTCTGAAGTAGAGCGCCGTGGCGGCAGCCCTGCCTTCTCCGCCGGCACCCTCGACGCCGCGCGCGGCAACAACGGCCAGGCCCGCGGTCAGCAGGATCTGGGCGGCTTCGTGGCCTACGTAGAGCAGAAGAACAAGACGTACTCCATCCGCTTGGTGGACCTGAACGACGACAACCACCCCGAGCGCCGCGGCGACTACACCGTGTACAGCGGCAAGCGCGCCATCCAGTCCGTGGCGGTCAGCCGCGACGGGCAGACGGTAGCCTTCGTGGCCGAGTCCAAGGACGGCGACTACGACCTCTACATACTGGACGCCCAGCGCGGCAAGGTCACCAGCACCCGCACGCCGGGCGTGAACGAGCGTGACGTCTCCATGTCGCTCGACGGCCAAGCGCTGGCCTGGCAGGGCGGCACGCCGGAAGCGCCCTCGTTGGTGTGGTTCCACGAGGAGGCGGGTGGTTACCTGGAGTTCGATACGGAGCTGTGGGACTTCCTCGTAGGCCTGCCGCTCACCAGCGTGCAGCCGTCCATCAGCGGTGACGGCCTGAGCGTCGTTTTCGTCGACACCAGTGGCGCCTTCGCGGACGCGTTCGGTTACGGTCCGTACCAGGGCCTCGCCACCTTGGGGTTCGGCCTCAAGGAAGGCTTGGTCTCGCTCGAGTCCCTCACGTTGATGTACTACGGCGACGTCCTCATGGACCCCAGCCCCGACTACGCTGGCGACAAGATCCTGGTCACCGAGATCTTCGGTGGTGCGCCCTACCTCTCGCTACTCGATTTCGAGGCGGGCACCGTTACCGACCTCTTCGCGGGGCTGGATATGGACCACCCCTTCCTTGCCGCCGACGGCGGGCACGTGACCTTCTCCTACGGCAGCAACCTCTACATGCTGGCCATCGACGAGGGCGTGGCGCGGGCCCTTTCGCCCGACAACAAGACCGTGGATTCGGCCGCCTACTGGGCGCGCGGCAACTTCACCGCCTACGAGGGCCGCAACAACCACGGCACCTTCGTGCGCCCCGACGACGGCTCGGGGATAGACGCCGCCGGCAGGACCGTGCCCTATCACGTCTACGAGTTCCGGCCCATCAGCACCGACGTCTACGCCATCGAGAGCCTCCAGGAGTTCGACGGCTACCTCAACCTCTACGTGGATAACTTCAACCCCAGGCGCCCCGAACACAAGCTGCTGGCTGGCAACGACGACTGGCTCAACTCCTGGACGGAGGCGGATGGTGGCAGCTCGCGCATCATCGCCGAGCTGCAGCGCAACAAGACCTACTACATCGTCACCAGCGCCTGCGGCGCGCCGGGCACCCCGTGCGGCCCCGACAGCGGCTACTTCCGCAACCTGATCAGGGACGGCGCTACGCTGCCACCGCCGCCGCAGCCGCCCACCCAGCTGCCGGAACCCGATAACAGCCGCTTCAACATCACGCTACGGTTCTGGAACGACAGCCTCACCGAATCCGAGAAGGCCATCTTCGATGTGGCCGCCGCCCGCTGGGAGGAAGTCATCACGGGCGACCTGGAGAACATCCCCAACTTCGTCCTGACCGAAGCCGAGACCACCCCCGGCGCTCCCGGCATCGTGGGTGAGCTCGACGACATCATCATCGACGCCGCCAAGGTGGACATCGACGGGCCCGGCCAGGTGCTGGCGCGCGCGGGCGCCTACTACGTACGCACCGGCGGGCCGAACGACTTCATGCCCGTCTACGGCATCATGGAGTTCGACGAGGCCGAGTTCGGCCCCGGCGGCTTCTTCGA
>CAYXUE010000193.1:0-2041 GCA_964467885.1 uncultured bacterium
GATCCCATTCCGAACTCGGAAGTTAAGCACGACAGCGCCGATGGTAGTTGGGGGGAAGCCCCCTGCAAGAGTAGGTCAGTGCGAGGAGGTTATTTTCACGGGATGCGGTCTGGGGTTCTACCTCAGGCCGCTCCGTATGCGGGAGTAGCTCAGCTGGTAGAGCACTACCTTGCCAAGGTAGATGTCGCGGGTTCGAATCCCGTCTCCCGCTCCATGAAGTCGTACGAACCCCGCACCAGCGCGGGGTTCTTTTCTGTTCCGCCCAATCCACGCATACTGCAAGCGGCCGGCGTTAGTGCGCCGGCCGCCGTCTTAGGTCCGTTCCCTGCGATCGAGCCCAGGCCCGTTAGGCCGGGCAACGGTACAGCTCAGGCCGTGCGGTCCGGGCGCGCCAGTAGGCCGATGATCACCATCAGGGCGCCCACGGCGACGGCTGCTTGCGCCGCCACCTGGGGGATGTCCACCGTGCGCTCCTCCGTGGCGGTTATCTCCACCGGACCGAGGTCCACGCTGGCAGTGTCCTCCTGGTACGTCACGCTCTTGATGACCAGCCCGCCGATCCCTAGAATCACGAGTATCAGGCCGATGAGTACGGTGCGGTTCATGATGTCCTCCCTAGCAACGCGGTCTAGGACGCTACATCCCGAAGATACCCAGCCGCGCCTCTCCTGTCGGTGCGGGATACGAGTCGGAGACGGGCACGGCGCCATTCCTGAAGGAACTCCCAAGATGAACACAGCAGACGACACGCTCAGGATCGGCACGGTGCCCAGCCCCGGACAGCTCGCTTCCTTCGCCGCCCGCGCCCACGAGGCGGGCCGCAGACTAGTGGTCGGTGCCCTCATCACGGATCCGGCCGGCCGCATCTACGTGCAGCGCCGCAGCGAGGAGCGGAGCCTCTTCCCCGGCTGCTGGGACCTGGTGGGCGGTCACGTGGAGAGTGGCGAGACCTTGCTGGAGGCCCTGGCCCGCGAGGTCAGCGAGGAGACCGGTTGGCAACTGGCCGCCACCGACCGGGTCGTGGAGATCCTCGACTGGAGCGCCGGCGACGGCGTCCCACGCCGCGAGGTCGACCTGCTCGTGACGGTGGAGGGCGACCTGGCTCGGCCCAAGCTGGAGCCCGGCAAGCACAGCGAAGGCCGCTGGCTGGCGCGGCACGAGCTGCCCCTCCTCCTGGCAGGGCGTAAGGCGGACGACAGGTGGGTGCACGACGTGGTGGAGCGCGCCTTCGGCCTGCTGGCCGCGCCGCCGTCCGAGGAGAGACCGGGCGGAGACTAGTTCCGGCTGCCGGGTGGAGTTGCCCGCCGGTCCGGACGCCCCGCTGGCAGCGTGCCGTGCGCTCCGTGGCAGGGGCACGACCGGCAGGGAGTAATATCACCCTGACGTGACTGCAAGTAGTCCGCGCCGCCTGCAGCGGCCTGCGGCGCGGGCGTGCTCCTGAGCCTGCTTCCGCTCCGTGCAGCCGACCAGCACCACACCCAGCCCCGTGGAGTAAGCCCACAGTTGCGCCACTGGAGGCTACCGTGGTCTGCCCGAACTGCCACCAGCCGAACCCGCCCGGCGCGCGTTTCTGCAACAACTGCGGCACCGCGCTGGAAGCCGCCGCGCCGGAGACGGGGGACCGACGGTTCGTGACCATCCTCTTCGCCGACGTGGTGGGCTCCACCGCCTGGGCCGAGCGGGTGGATCCCGAGGAGTGGGCCGAGATCATGAACAAGGGCCTGCGCCTGATGATCCCCGCCGTGGCGCGCTACGAGGGCACTGTCGCCCGGCTGATGGGCGACGGGCTCCTGGCCCTCTTCGGAGCCCCCGTGGCGCAGGAGGACCACGCGGAGCGCGCCGTGCTGGCGGCCCTCGCCATCCGCTCCGCGGCCGCGGAATACGCCCGGGAGCTGGCGCCGCGCTACGGCACCGAGTTCGCCGTGCGCGTAGGCGTCAACAGCGGACTCGCCGTGGTCACCAAGGTAGGGAACGAGACCAAGGCCGAGTACACGCCCATGGGCGACGCGGCCAACCTCGCCGCGCGCCTGCAGAGCCTGGC
>CAYXUE010000194.1:0-2031 GCA_964467885.1 uncultured bacterium
CTGCTCAGCCTCACGCGCGCGGCGGTGGCCGCCTCGCCGTCCGCCGAGCCGCGCGCGGCGCACCTGGCGCGGTTGCGCAAGGCGTGCGACAGCGAGCTGGAGCGCTCGTTCCTCGACCTGCTGGAGGCTCAGGGCCTGCGCCTGCCGGACGCCGCGCAGCACTGCCTGGAGCTACCTGGCGGGATGACGGTCCCGGACTTCTACTACGCCGAACAGGGCGTGGCGGTCTACATCGATGGCCCGCCGCACGACTACCCCGACCGGCAGGAACGCGACCGGACGCTAACGGCGGCGATGCTCGACGTTGGCATCTCCGTATTGCGGTTCCACCACAAAGATGACTGGGCGCGGCTGCTGAACGAGCACGCTGCGCTGTTCGGAGGCGAAGGGTGACGTTCCAAGCAGGATCCCTGGTGAACGCGCGCGGGCGCGATTGGGTGGTGCAACCGGGCTCCGACGCGGAGTTCCTGGTGCTCAAGCCGCTAGGTGGCCGCGATGACGAGGTGACGGGCTTGCTCCTCGGGCTCGAGGAGGTCCGCGAGGCCACGTTCGGGCTCCCGAGCCCGAACGACGTAGGTGACGCCCGCTCGGCCGGGTTGCTGCGCGACGCCGCCCTACTGTCGTTCCGCTCGAGCGCAGGGCCGTTCCGGAGCTTCGGGCGCATCGCGGTGGAGCCGCGGCCCTACCAGCTCGTGCCGCTGCTCATGGCGCTGAAGCTCGACCCCGTCAGGCTCCTCATCGCCGACGACGTGGGCATCGGCAAGACGGTCGAGGCGCTCTTGATCGCGCGCGAGCTCTCGGACCGGGGTGAGGTGAGGCGCTTCAGCGTGCTCTGCCCGCCGCACCTGGCTGACCAGTGGCGCACGGAGCTGAGAGAGAAGTTCCACATCGATCCCGTGCTGGTGCTGCCCAGCACCGCTTCCCGCCTGGAGCGTGACGTGGGCTTCGCGCAGTCGATCTTCGAGCGCTACCCCTACACCATCGTCTCCACCGACTTCATCAAGAGCGACCGGCGCCGCGACGAGTTCCTGCGCTCCGCCCCCGAGCTGGTGATCGTCGACGAGGCCCACACCTGCGCCGACGCGGGCGAGGGAAGAGGCGGCCGGCACCAGCGCCACCGCCTGCTGAAGGGCCTGGCGGAGGACGAGACCAGGCACCTGGTGCTGGTCACCGCCACGCCGCACTCGGGCAACGAGGGGGCGTTCCGGTCGCTGCTGGCGCTGCTCAGGCCGGAGTTCGCGCGCCTACCCGAGGACCTGTCGGGGCGCGAGAACGAGCCGGTGCGGCGCGAGCTCGCGAAGCACTTCGTGCAGCGCAAGCGCGGCGACATCAAGCAGTACCTGGGCGCCGCCACCTTCTTCCCGGAGCGCGACGAGGCCGACGTGCCCTACCAGATCGGGCGCGAGGCCAAGGCGCTGTTCGACAGGGTGCTCGCCTTCGCGCGTGAGGAGCTCAAGCAGGACGACGGCTCGCACCGCCAGCGCGTGCGCTGGTGGGCCATGCTCGGCCTGCTGCGCGCCCTGGCGAGTTCGCCCGCCGCAGCGGCCGCTACGCTGCGCAACCGTGCGGCGCCGGCCGACACCGACTCGGTGGCTGAAGCCGACGAGGTCGGGCGGCGCACCGTCCTCGACCTGATGGAGGAGGAGGCGGCCGAGGGCGTCGACGTCACCCCAGGCAGCCAGGTGGAAGGCGAGCAGGCGGCCAACGCCTCGCGCCGGCGGCTGCTGGAGCTCGCCGAGGAGGCCGAGCGCCTCAAAGGCGCGAAGGACCAGAAGCTGACGACTCTTGCGGGGCTCCTCAAGGAGCAGCTCGAAGCCGGGCACGCGCCCATCGTCTTCTGCCGCTTCATCGACACCGCCGAGTACGTGGCGGAGGAGCTGCGCTCGCGCCTGCCGCGCGGGGTCGAAGTCGCGGCCATAACCGGCAACCTGCCGCCCGAGGAGCGCGAGGCGCGCGTGCTGGCGCTGGCCGAGCACGACAAGCGCGTGCTGGTGGCCACGGACTGCCTGAGCGAGGGCATCAACCTGCAGT
>CAYXUE010000195.1:0-2030 GCA_964467885.1 uncultured bacterium
GCCACGTACCAGGCGTCGTACGAAGTCACCGTGCTTCTCAGTTGCCACACGCGCGCTGCGTAGCCCTCGAACGGGAAGAGCAGCACCCGTAGGTTCATGAGATCAGCTAATGCCTGCGCACCGACCTCGGCCGATACCCGGCCGCCAAGCACCGCGCGCCTGAGGATGTTGGTCACCTCGACCTGCATCAGATGTGGGGCTGCTAAAGGGTGGCCGCGCAGAGCCTCGGCCGCCCACTCACCGGCGGGTCCGCGGTCCAACAGCGCCGCAACCACCGCGGATGCGTCTACGACGCGGGTCACCGCCCCGCTAGCGCCTATCGGCATCGCGATAGGCAAGGATGGTCTCGACATCCAGATGGCTTCCGGTCACGCGAACACGCTCCCGCGCTTGCTTGAGCAGCACATCCGGATCCGGCAGCGCGGTGGCAGCTATGAGCTGTTGCCGCAGGTACTCCTGCAGCGACTGGCCTGAACCTGCAGCGCGTGCAGCCAGCTCGTCGCGAACCTCGGTAGGAACGTTACGGATCGTGATGGTGACAGCCATGCATGCATTCTAGCAGCAGTGCCAGCAGAACGCAGGCAGCCTCAGGCCGTAACATCGAGCATGTTCCCCCAACCCCTGCGCCTAGCCCTCATGACCCTAGTCGCCATGGTGCTAAGCCTGCTCGGCACCGCGGACGGCCAGGACAACCCCGGCTTCCGCCCCCTTCAACCCCTCCCCACCCGGACCCCCGCGCCAAGCGTCGAACGGATCGGCTACGAGAGCCTCCGCTGCCGCGGCTTCTGCCCGGTCATGTCGGTCACGTTCGCGGCCGACGGCACCTTCCACTACGTGGGTGAGCTCAACGTGGAACGGCTGGGCGAGTTCACCGGCCGCGTCGATGCGTTCGCGCTCGAGCAGGTCATGCGTTACGTGGAGGCCATAGACTTCCGCAACCTGGCCGAGACCTACCCCTCCACCTACGCCGACGTACAGACCACCTACCTGACGGTCGATTGGGGCGAGGAGGTGCAGGTGCTGGAGAACCAGGGCAACAGCGCCCCCGTGACGGTGTGGGCGCTGGAGCGGCTGCTGCTGGACCTGCTGGACGACGCTATCTGGGATTGAGCGCGGCTGGCCACCGACGGAAGCCCGGGGCCGGTGAGCGCCGGCCCGGGGCTAACGTCGAGCGGTCTCCCCCGAACCACGACCCCAACGAGAAACGGGAGGCGCAACCAACGCGCCTCCCGCTGTCCTTTCGGTCCGGTCGGGGTGACGTTCCCGCCACCCCGCCCTGGCTCGGCTCAGTCGCCGAAGAAGGTGACGTTACCGTCGATGTCGATACCGCCGCGGAGCGGGATGAGCTCCTCGGCGATGTGCCAGTCGATGAGGGGCTTCATGCGGGGGCCGATGGCCGCGCCGGTCAGGCCGGTGTCGGTGTTGACGTAGACCACCACCTCGCCCTCGGCGGCCAGCTGAGCCAGCTCCACCATGACGTCGTAGGAGATGGGCACGGCGACGATGTCGACCGGGTCACCGAAGGTGCCGGTGGTGGGCGCCACGCGGTCGGCCGCGTCGCCCTGGTTGCCGATGAGCACGGCCGAGGCGCCGGCCGCCAGGGCGTTGGCCGCCTTTATCCCGAAGGCGCACTCGCCGCGCCTCATGAGCGCGATGTTGCCGGCGGGGAAGTTGGCGAAGTCTTCCATCTCGCAGCCGCTGGTGGAGGCCGCCGTGTCGAGCGAGAGGTCCACCGGGGTCACGGCGGCCTGGACGGCGCCGAGCCTCGAGCCCGTGTAGGCCGAGGTGAAGTCGAACTCGATGGCGTAGTCCTTCGCGTTCGGGGTCACCTGGCGGAGGGTGGGCAGGGCCGGGATGGACCAGGTGTCGGCGGCGCCGAAGTTCACGACGTAGCCGAGGTCGGCCAGGGCGCCGATGGTCACGAGGCTCAGCGGCTCGCCGCCGCCCTGGGCGTAGCCCGTCATTAGCTCGTCCTGCAGGTAGATCTCGCGCCAGTGGCTGTCGGCCGTGCCGCAGCCGCCGGTGTTGGC
>CAYXUE010000196.1:0-2011 GCA_964467885.1 uncultured bacterium
GGTGGTCCACCACCAGGCGCTTCTCCTCCAGGCTCACGCCCCAGGGCGCGCACCAGAGGGCGGAGCCGCCGCCCGATACCAGTAGGAGCAGGTCGTCCTCGGGGCCTAGCGCCTGCACCCGCTCCAGCACCGCCTCAGCGGCGGCGACGCTGTGCGCGTCTGGCAGCGGATGCGAGCCGGGGAGCAGTAGGCCGCGGCCGTCATCGTGGGTGGTTAGTGCGGGGTCGGCGCTTCGATCGCACGGGGGCGTGGCTATCCACGGCACGTCCGGGAACGCCTCACGCGCTGCGCTCAGCATGGCGAGGGCGGCCTTGCCCACGGAAAGTATGAGCGCGGGCGGCGCCTCCGGAAGGTGGGGCCGCACCAGTCCGGCGGGCTCCAGCTCGGCTAGCGCGGAGCGCAGACTGGCCTCCAGAAGGTGCCTCATGCCTGAGCGAGCGGTTGCGGACACCCTGGCAAGGTCGCCACGCCAACTCCGATAGCCGACACGTAGCTCACCAGGGCCGCCCGACCGGAGCGTTCGATCATCCCGTCCCCGGCCCCGAGAACACCTCCGGATTGAGCACGTTCATAGGCACCTCGCCTGCGAGCGCCGCCAGCACGGTGTCTACCGCCAGGTTGCCCATGGCAGTTCGGGTCTCCAGCGTGGCACTGCCCAGGTGCGGTGCCAGCACCACGTTGGGGCACTCCGCCAAGCCGGGCGCCAGCGCGGGCTCGTGTTCGTACACGTCCAGCCCCGCCCCGGCGATCACGCCTTCTCGCAGCGCCGTCACCAACGCCTGCTCGTCCACTACTGTGCCGCGGGCGGTGTTGATGAGGTAACCGGTGGGCCCAAGAAGTTCGAGGGCCCGCGCGTCTATCAGGTGCCGCGTCTCGGGGGTGCCGGCCACGTGGAGTGAAACGAACCTAGACTCCTCCAGTACTTCATCCACGGAGGCGTACTCCACGCCCAGTTGCGCCTCCTCCTCGGGTCTCAAACGGGTGCGATTCCAGTACTTGATGGTCATGTCGAAGGCCCGAGCGCGCTTGGCCACGGCGCGGCCGATGCGGCCCAGGCCGATGAGCCCGAGCGTCGCGCCGGTGACCTCGCCGCCCAGCAGCTGAAGCGGTCCCCAGCCGCGCCACTCGCCCGCCCGCACGAGGGCGTGGCCCTCCACCACGCGCCGGCTCACCGCCAGCAGCAGCGCGAACGCCATGTCGGCCGTGGCGGCTGTGAGCACGTCCGGGGTGTTGGTTACCGCTATGCCGCGCCGGGTGGCCGCCGCCACGTCGATGTTGTCGAAGCCCACGGCGTAGTTGGCTATGACCTTGAGCCGGGGTGCGCTGGCCATCAGCTCGTCGTCGATGCGGTCGGTGACCAGGCATAGGAGGGCATCGGCGTCACGTACGCCCTGCAGGAGTTCCTGCCGAGTTAGCGGTCGGTCTTCCGAGTTGAACGTTAGGCGGGTCCGGTCTCGGAGCCGGCTGACGGACGCCTCGGGCAGCAGGCGGGTTAGGAACACGTTTCCTAGCTTGCTTGGGCTGGTCACTCAGCTTGCCTTCCCTACTGGTCGCGGCATAGTTGCCTCACTGTTGCCCCACTGGGGCAGGTATACGTTAGGCGTAAGTCGGTGCGCAAGTTACACCGATTTGAAGCGTCCTGGGTTCGGTAGAGACTCTTTTCTCCCACGATTGGAGAGAATGGGTCATGGCGAGCAAGTACGATCCCGAGACGCGAGAACGAGTGATCAGGCTCTTCAAGGAGCGCCGCGGCGAGGCGCCCGAGGAGTCAGCTACGGCTTCGTTCCGGCGCGTTCATGAGTTGGTAGGCATCCCCATCGACACCATGCGCGGCTGGGTCAGGCGCGCCGAGGTCGACGCCGGCGAGCGTGCGGGCGTGACTAGCAGCGAGCACGAGGAGCTGAAGCGTCTGCGGCGTGAGAACGCGGAACTGAAGCGGGCGAATGAGATCCTGCGGACTGCTTCGGCGTTTTTCGCCGCCGCGGAGTAGGGCCGCAAACTGAAGTAGTAG
>CAYXUE010000197.1:0-1983 GCA_964467885.1 uncultured bacterium
CGGCGCGCGGGGTCCTCAGCCGCAGTGGCCCAGCACCAAACGCACGTCCAGGCCGCCGTTGCGTGTGGCTAGGACCTGCTCTACGTCCACCAGCTGGCGCGCCACCTCGGCCTCCTGCGGGGTCATCAGCAGCGCTACCCGCCAGCGCGCACCGCTGCTGGCGAGCTGTGTGAGGAAGCGCTGCACCGTCTGCGCGGCCGTCAGGTCCCCCCGTAAGCGCACGCCGTAAGGCAGGTTGGAGACGATCAGGCCCCGGCTCGCGCCCAGGGCCGCGAAGTCAAGCTTGGTGCTGTCCCCCTCGGCCAGTTCGACCTGCTGGTAGTCGGCCGGCGCCAGGTTGGCCCGGGCGGCCGCCAGCGCCTTGGGGTCGTTGTCGAAGCCGAAGAGGCGTGGCGGCTTCTCGGGCGCGGTCGTGCCAGCGTCTTCCGGCGCGGCCTCCTCCTGCCGTGGCAGGCCCCGCCCGTACTGGGCTGCTATCTGGCGCTGCACCTCGCGCCAGCGACCGGGCCGGAACCAGGCGGCCTCCTCGAACGCGAAGCTGCGCTCGCGTCCCGGCGGCAGGCCTTGCAGCACGTCGACGGCCTCGAGCAGCAGCGTGCCGCTGCCGCAGAACGGGTCCACGATGGCGTCCGGGGGGTCTTCCATGCCGGCCAGGCCGGCCAGCACCATGGCCGCGGCCAGCGTCTCGCGCACGGGCGCGGCGTGGACGTGCTGGCGGAAGCCGCGGCGGTGCAGCAGCTCTCCCGAGGTGTCCAGGCTGATGGTGCAGTAGTCGTTCAGCAGGCGGACGTGGAACTCCAGGACGGCTTCGTCCGCCGGCTTGGGGTAGAGGCCCAGCTCCCGCATGTGGCGCGACACGGCGCTGGCCACCGTGTTCGCCACCTCGTCGCCCGCCTGCAATTTGGAGTTGCGGGCCGTGATGCGCAGGGCGTAGCTGGTGGTGAAGCCCAGGTGCGCCTCCCAGGGCAGCCTGCGCGCCCGGTCGTAGAGCATCTCGGGCGAGGCGGCGGGGAACGTGCCCAACCTGAGGAGCACGCGGCTGGCGGTTCTAAGCGTGAGGTTGGCGCGCATGATCTCCGCCGGATCGAGTTGCAGGCTCACGCCCCCGCGGTCCACCCTCAGGTCGGCCTCGGAGGCCGCGAACCCGAGCGTCAGCAGCTCGTTCACCAGGATCTCTTCAAGCCCCGGGGTCACCTGCACGTAAGTGTCGAACGGCCCCTCTAGCCACCAGCGCTTAACGCGCCGCTGCAGGGCGTTCTCGCTCAGGCGGTCCGCTCCCGCGTCGTTGGGTGGAGGAGTCTGCACCCCCGCACTCTCACACGGCTGCCGGCCTTACGCAACCGCAAGCGAGCCGGCGCCTTAGTGGAGCGAGCGGAAGAACCTAAGCGCGCCTAGGTTCGAACCTCCCAACCCAACGGTTATAAAGCTGAACCTTGACGTATGGAAGGTGGCACTTTACACTCACGGTATCACCGTGAACCATCGGCTACCCCTAACGTGTGGCTGCTTCCGGATGCGAGGTTACTAGATGGCTGAACGAGCCCTCATCGAGGTCGACAACGTACACAAGCTCTACGGCGGAGGCTCCCGCAACCCGGTCAAGGCCGTGGACGGCGTCGACTTCACCGTGCAACCCGGAGAGATCGTGGGTTTGCTGGGACCCAACGGGGCTGGTAAGACCACCACGATCAAGATGATGTGTGGCCTCATCCACCCGGACAGCGGCACGGTGCGGGTGGCCTCGCACGACACGAGAGCCCACAGGCGCCGCGCCATGGCGCACATAGCAGCGGTGCTGGAGGGCAATCGCAACCTCTACTGGCGCCTGAGCGTGCGCGAGAACCTCGACTACTTCGCCGGCAACCGCGGGCGCAGCCCCGCCAGCGTGAGAGCCAGGCGCGACGCCCTGGTCGACCGTTTCGGGCTCACTAGCAAGGCCGACACCATCGTCAGCAACCTCTCGCGCGGCATGCAGCAGAAGCT
>CAYXUE010000198.1:0-1971 GCA_964467885.1 uncultured bacterium
CTCGTCTGGCATCGGCATGAAGTGAATCCTGCGCAGGGCGTTATCTATCCTCCAAAGTCCTACTTCGACAGCCATCTCGAGAACTCCATCCCTTTCCCATTCGTAAGTAGCTACCCTTGATCTAGCCTCAGCGTCCGTACCATCGCCACACAATGCGAAGCGGACAATCCTGGATTGACCCTGCCCTTGAGCATCAAGCGCGAGTTGAGGTAGCGCGCCGCGCGTAAGAAGTGTGGGTCGGCCAGGAGACCCAGGATGGCGTCCGCTCGCTGCACTTCGACCCGCAGCTGGTCCGCGCCGCCGGTCTGATACGCGTGACGCCTAATGCGTACCGGATGGTGTCTTAACCTGAGCAGTAACCATTTCAAGAGCGGCCGCTCGAGCACGCTGCGTGTAACTTGGAACGCTGCCGCCAGTCCCTTAGGCCCTTCGTAGAGCACGAGTACCTCCTGCCAGTGGAGGTTCACTCTTGCCAAGGCGGCAGTTCCACCGCCCGCCAAACACGAGAGGCTCCAGAAGTCCAACTCGGTATCCAGCGCAGCTGGGATCGCCTTGGTGAGGTAAAGCCTCAGTATGCGGCGCACATCAGCCGCATACTCACTTGCGGCCAGAGCCGAGCTACGCGGTTCCGACTTACGGCGCAGGTCGTCCAGATCTTTCACCGCCCCCATATCGATGTCCAGCGTCGGATCTTCGGCCCACTTCTCGAGAAGGTCCGCAGGGACGAGTTCGTGGAGCTCGAGCGTGCCCTTGGGCAGGCTGCTGCCGCGCAGGTTCCTGAGGGGCCAACCCCATGTCGTTTCGACAAGGCTGATGAGCCTAAGCTCCTCCGCGTTCAGGTCGGTGCTCTCCACCCGTTTGAAGTAGATGCGCGCGATATCGGGGTGGGCCCTCCTATGACTGAGAAAGCGTCGAGCGACGTCGATGGCTTGACCGACGTACCAATCACCACCCTCGAACGCCAGGACGTAGATTCCGCAGCGGTCGCCTGGCGGGATGACAGGGGCCAAGCTCGGAACCCCCTCCGCGTCCCACGTTCGATCGAACCCTTCACGCCCCAAACAGCTACGCGCCACGGCTCCGTGCGGACCGTCGTTCCGGGGCGGCCGCATAATTATTCGCGTCGGTAAGATATGGATACCTCCCCCTAGGTACTGTAGTGCATTCGGTGTCTAGTAACTGCTGTTCCCTCCGGCGGCGTTCCCACTTGCCGGCGACGGTAACGACGCAAGCCCCCACGGAACGCCAGCGGAACGCCCCCAAGCCACCATGGAGCTGCTCCGGCACCTCGACATGATCCAGCTGCCCGGAGCGAACCGCCGGAATCGGTCAAGTCCTGACCCTCCAGCGGAACCATCCAGGAGGCATCATGAGACGCTCCCACTTCCTACGCTCCCTACTCGGCGCCGCCTTGCTGGCCGTCCTGTTGACCGCTTGCGGCAGCTCCACGGCTCCCACCGCTGAGGACCCGGGTCCCAGCGAGGACCCGCAAGGCCCCACGCAGACCGCTCAGCCCTCCATCACCGGCCTCTCCACCACCGCCGCCCCGCGCGGCAGCACGCTGGTCATCACCGGCCTCGACCTCGGCGAGGAGGGCGGCACCGTCATCATCGGAGGCGCTCAAGCCGCTGTGACCGAGTGGTCCGACACCGCCATCCAGGTGGCAGTGCCCGAAGGCGCGCCTAACGCCTGGCAGGACGTGACCGTGACCACGGAGGGCGGCTCCGCCACGCAGCCGGGCCTCTTCGTGGGGGCCGAGTTCCTGGGCGACGATCACGAGTTGCTTGACTTCCTGGGCCAGCAGCCCGCAGGCAGTGCGGTGCTCCTGGGGGCCCGGACGTACGACCTGCGGGAAGAGGACATGTTCCTGCTCGACAACGTCGACCTGCACGGCCGGGGCGCCGGCGAAACGGAACTCCAGTTCCCCGATGGGGGGGCGCTGGTGCTGGCCGACTACGGCCACGTGACGCA
>CAYXUE010000199.1:0-1965 GCA_964467885.1 uncultured bacterium
GCGCGCTGGCGGTAGCCGCTTTCGCCCTGCTTACGACCATCATGTCCGCGGCCCCCTTCGGCGTGGCTCACGCGCAGGCTGCCACGGCGCCGGCACCGCCGCAGCCGCTACTCCCCGATCTTCAGGTGCTGGGGCCGTCGTCCCTCTACATCGTGCCCGCCACCGACGAGGACGAGAAGCGTCTCAAGTTCGCCACCGTTCTCTGGAACGCTGGGCCGGGCGTGCTGGAGGTCCACGGCAGCACGGGCCCGGACACTGATGAGATCTCGGTCCAGCAGGTGCTGTACGGCGAGGGCGGCCTGCAGATCCCCGGCGGCACGGTGGGGCGGTTCGATTTCGAGCAGCGTCACGGCCACCTGCACCTGGCCGACTTCGCCCGCTACGAGCTGTGGACGGTGGCGGAGGACGGCAGCCTGCTCGAGTTGGTGGCCCTCAACGACAAGGTGGGCTTCTGCCTGATGGACAACGTGCTTATCGATGAGGAGCTGACGATCGGCGACGGCGAGCCGAAGTACCCCATCGACTGCGGGGGCGACGTGCAAGGCATCTCGCCCGGCTACGGCGACATCTACGTGGCGCAGCTCTACGAGCAGGACCTGGTGATAACCGACCTGCCCGACGGCCACTACGCGCTGATCAACACCGTGAACCCAGGGGGCGTCATCGTGGAGACCACCACCGAGAACAACAGCGCCATGGTCTACCTGCTGCTGGAGGGCGACGAGGTGCGGGTGGACTGAGCGCCGCGCCCGAGCCGCTACGGCTAGACAAGCTCGGTCCGCCTGAGCAGCGTGGCGTTTATGGCCACCACGATGGTGGAAACGCTCATCAAGATGGCGCCCACGGCGGGCGAGACGACGATGCCCGCCCAGGCCAACACTCCCGCGGCCAGCGGCAGTGCAACCGCGTTGTAACCCGTGGCCCAGGCGAGGTTCTCGCGCATCTTGCGGTAGGTGGCCCGCGAGAGGCGCAGCGCCGCCAGCACGTCGGCCGGATCGTCGTCCAGTAGCACCAGGTCGGCGGACTCGATGGCCACGTTGGTGCCCGCGCCGATGGCCACGCCCAGGTCCGCCTCCAGCAGCGCCGGCGCGTCGTTGATGCCGTCGCCCACGAACGCCACGGGTGCATCCTCCTGCAGCTCCCGCACCTTGGCGGCCTTCTCGCGCGGCAGCACGCGGGCGTGGTAGCGCTCCATGCCGAGCTCCTCGGCCACCGTGCGCGCCACCGCCTCGGCGTCGCCGGTGATCATCACGGACTCCACGCCCATCTCCCTCAGGCCGTCCACGGCCCGCTTGGCGCTGGGTCGCACGCGGTCGGCCAGGGCGAAGAGCGCCACGGCCTCCTCGTCGTTCATCAGCGCTATGACGCTCTCGCCGCGCGCCTCCGCCTGCTCCAGGCGCTGCCGCAGCGACTCGGGCAGCCGCAACCCCTGCTCGGCTATCCACTCGGGCCGGCCGATGCTGTAGGCGTCGCCGTACACGCGGCCCTTCACGCCCATGCCGGCCACCACCTCGAACTCTTCGGCCACGTCGAAGAGGATGTCGCGCTCCTCGGCCTCGGCCACCAGGGCCAGGGCCAAGGAGTGCTCGCTGCGCAGCTCCAGCGCGGCCGCCAGGCGCAGCGCCTCGTCCTCCTCCAGATCGGTGACCGCCACCTCGCGCACGGCGAACTCGCCCTCGGTGAGGGTGCCCGTCTTGTCGAACGCCACGATGCCGATGTCCTTGGCCCGCTCGAACGCCTCGCGGTTGCGCACGAGTATGCCGTGGCGGGCGCTCATGCCCGTGGCGTTGACGATGACCAGCGGTATGGCCAGCCCCAACGCGTGCGGGCAGGCGATGATCAGCACGGTCACGGTGCGGGTTATGGCCTGCTCCACGTCCTGGGTAGAGAGCAGCCAGGCCAGGAAGGTGAGGCTGCCGGCGCCCAGCGCGATGTAGAACAGCCAGCCGGCGAACTTGTCGGCCA
>CAYXUE010000200.1:0-1941 GCA_964467885.1 uncultured bacterium
CTGCTGAAGAACGACGGCTACTACCGCCGCCTCTACGAACTGCAGTACCAGGAGCGGCCGGACGCTGATTAGGGTCCGGCCGCTACGGTTCTCCGATATTCCAGGCACGCGCCCGCTTCGGCGGGCGTTCGACGTAGCCTCACCCGCCGTGGGGTGAGCCCGCTGGCCTTACTCGATCAGCACCCGGTAGACCAGCGTGACCTCCTGGCCCGGCTCCATGGGGGTGAGGAGCGTCCAGCGGATCATGGTGTACTCGCTGGGGTCGGCCACTCGGCGACCCTCGCCCGTGCCCACCAGGACGGGCGCTTCGGAGAACTCCGTGCCGTCGACCGAGAACTCGGTGAGGAGCCGGTTCTCCGTGCTGGGGCTGGCTGAGTTGCCCACGTACGCCTGACCTTCGGCGATGGGCCCGAGGATCTGCACACGCCCCGCGGGCAGCGTCGTCTCGCCGGAGTTGGTGGCGATGATGCGGAACTCGACCACCTGTCCTGGGATGGCGCTGGTGGCGGCGCTGAAGCGCTCTTCCTTGCTGCCATCGTCAGCCGTGACCTCGCTGACCACGTAGATCTCGCTGCTGAACGTGATGGGGTTGTCGGTGGACTGCGCGGTCACCAGACCGGTCAGGGCGAGGAGCAGGGCCGCCACGCCCAGGCGCAGGCTGATGGGTGAGCGTAAGCTGGAAGGTCTCATCGTCTATGAAGATAACAGCGCAAGATGACGGCCGTTTGAGTGAGACCTACACCTAGGGCTAATGACCGGAGGGCCACGGAGGCGCTACTGACAGCCGGCCCAACGGGATCAGGGGCCATCAGGATTCAGGGCAGGGTGGGTTCCGTCGGTGGCGCGCCGCCCGGCTCGGCGTCCGGGGTTCTGTCGAGGTTCGCATAAGCCACGTAATCCGCCGCCTGCTCGTGCCCGTTCTTCGCGGCCGCCTCGAACCAGGCCAGGGCGGCGCTCACGTCGCGCTCCACGCCGGTGCCGTGCAGCAGCAGCTTGGCGTACTCGAACTGCCCTGCCGGGTGGCCGGCCACCGCCGCGCTGGCGTACCAGGCGGCTCCGACGCGCGGATCGAGTTCGACGCCCATGCCGCGTAGGTAGAGGTCACCCAGCGCCATCTGCGCCTCGGGGTGGCCCTGGTTGGCGGCCCTGCGGTACCAGCTGGCGGCGCGGGCGTTGCTCCACGGCTGCCCCAGGCCGTTCTGCTGCATGAACCCCAGCAGGTACTGCGCCTCGGCGTGCCCCGCATCGCCCACCGGCTCCCAGTGCCGCCGGGCCGCGGCGAAGTCGCCGTTGCGGTAGGCCACGAGGCCCGCCTGGAACGCGGCGGCGCCGGCCTCCGGCGCGCCGTCGACCCGCATGGCCAGCACGAACTGCAGGAGGATCAGCACCAGCAGGGATATGGCCAGGCCCCACAGCAGGTAGACGCGCAGTTTCGGGCCCTCGCGCGGTTCGTCCTCGTCGGGCGAGTAGAAGCCGCCGATGCCGCTGCGTTCCACCCTCTCGCTGCCGCCTTGCTCCTCCTCCGCCCACTCCCTCGTCAGGGGGCTCGTGCGTGCGGGCCCCATGGGGGTGGCGCGCTTACCCGCGTAGCCGGGAGCGTCCTCGGGCGAGAAAGCGTAAGGGTCGTGCGGCGAAGGCGTCCAGCGCGTGGACGCGGCGTAGCCCGCCGGGGGGCTCTCACGGTCGCGGCCTCGCCCCCCATCCGGCTCGGCGCCCGGGTCGTGCCGCGCTTCCTCCCCTTCCGGCTGGCGGGGCGCGACCGTGCCTGGCTGGTTCTCGTAGGCCACGCGGAGCGGCCTGGGGGAGGGCCCGAGCCTGTCGGCCTCCTCCTCCGGGACGTACGGCTGGCTTCCGGCAGGCTGAGCCTCGTCAGCGTAAGGCTGGGAGGGCTGGTCCGTGGGCTGCTCCGGGGCCTCCGCCGGTGACGCGCGCTCGTCCTCG
>CAYXUE010000201.1:0-1928 GCA_964467885.1 uncultured bacterium
TGGCCGATGAGCTGAGGCGCGGTTCTACTTGGGTGGTTCTCTTGGCGCTCGTCGCTACTCTGGGCAACTTGGCCAACACGTTAGGGCTAAGGGCGGCGGACAGGATCAGGTTGGTGGCGGTGCGTCGCGCCGTGGGCGCCACCCGGGCGCGGATCGCCGCGGAGATAGTCGCGGACGGACTGGTGATCGGTGGACTCGGCACACTCGTTGGCTTAGGGCTGTGGCCATTGGTGAACCGTCTCGTGAACCTGGGTGATGGTGGGTTGCCAGTCACGCCTGCGGCTTTCATGCTGGCCGGCGGCGCTGGGATGCTGGTGACTCTTATCGCTACTGCCGTCCCGACGATCTGGACGTTGCGGCTGCCAGTTATGCGAGCGCTACGCGAGCAGTTGGCGCCGCCGGTCTGGGAGGGAGTGGCGCTTACCGGGATGGCGGCAGGTGTTCTGGCGTTGGTGGTGGCTTCGACCATCGGCACCGGCGCGGAATCTTGGTTCCGGCAGAGGCTGACCGAGATCGGCGCCGACCGGGTCGTGCTCACGACCATCGGGGGGCCGTCCGACCGGTTCACGTCGATCTTCGCGCCGCCCCCGTTCACCGAGGAGGACGTGCAGGCGGTAGCGGAGCTGCCGGGGGTCGAGGCTGTCGCTACTGTCGTGCACGACCCCTTCATGGTGCTGTTGCCGGGTGAAGTTAGCGGCGCTGGCGAGAAGGTGGTCGTAGCGAGGGTCAGCGATTCGTTCTTCGAGATCAACCCCAAGCCCATCGCTTACGGAAGGGCGCCGCAGAGTGCGGGGGAAGTAGTCCTAGGGCCGCAGGCGGCCGAGTGGGCTTACCCAGGGCTTGCGCCCGACGAGGTCATCGGCCGCACCGTGGAGCTGGGGCGCGAGTCGGTAGACGGGCTCTCGGGAATCAAGTCCTACACCATCGCCGGCGTCTTCCGCGACGGGAACTGGGACTCGCCTGGCGATCTGTACGATGGCATCATCGTTAGGCTCGCCACCGCCGACGACCCACCGATGGGTGCTTCATCGCGCGACCTGCATGTCCAGGTTGACCTCGCGGCTGACTACAGCGGGGTGATAGCCAGCATCAGCGAAACGGTGAGCCGCGCCCACCCGGAGTTCGGGCCCGCCGTGGTGCATGAGCCCGCTGGTGACCTGCGGCAGGTGCGCGAGACCATGGCTAGCGTCGGGCACGCGTGGAATACCATGGCGTGGATCTCATTGATCGTTGGTAGCGCAGGTTTGGCATCCGTTGTAACCGTACGCCTCGTTCGCGACCGCTCGCAGCTTGCCCTGAGGCGCGCCCTGGGCGCAACTCGGGCACGGGTGGCCGCCGTATCGGTGGGGATGGCGCTGAGGATCGCCAGCTACGCAGGGTTAGTCGGTCTGCTCCTGGCCGGGTTGGCAACCGTGTGGGTGGCGAGCGTGGCGCCCTGGGGCTTCAGTTGGCCCTGGCGGGAATCGGCCTCGGCCATCCTAATTGCGCTCTCCGTGGCCTTACTCGCGGTCAGCCTGCCGGTGTTCGCGCTGACGAGAGCATCACCGTGGGGTGTATTGAAAGAAGAATAGAGACAACCCACCGGTCGCTGGGGTGAGGCTCGGTTCCGAAATAAGTCGTTCACTCCAAGTTCAGCGACTCGTCCGGCTGGAAACGCGAAGGCTCAGGATGTCCTTTGCGCCGACCGCTCCCGAAATGGCCATCCCCTGGGCACCTCGTGCCTCAGTTCAGGATCCGGCCATCGCCCAACGACACTCTCCTATGTGCACGCGCAGCGACGTCCAGGTCGTGAGTGATGATGACTATCGTCACGCCGCGTGCGTTCGCTTGTTCGAAGAGCGTAAGGACCTCGTCTCTTGACTTCGAGTCGAGGTTCCCGGTCGGCTCGTCCGCCAGGATCAGGCTCGGGTTGCCCACCAGGGCCCGGG
>CAYXUE010000202.1:0-1917 GCA_964467885.1 uncultured bacterium
AGACCCAGACCGTGATCATGCGCAGCAACATCCAGGGCTTCGTGCCGCACCCGACGGGCGTGTTCCGCTTCGAGAACGTCGAGGTAACCACCCCGTAACCACCCATGGCGTCCTACCTGCTCAAACGACTTCTAGGGACGCTGCCGACGTTGCTCGGGGTGAGCGTGCTGGTGTTCTTGTCACTGCACCTCACCCCGGGCGACCCGGCCCAGGTGATCCTCGGCCCCAAGGCCACCGCCACCTCGCTCGAGGCGCTCCGCAGCGAGCTGGGGCTGGATCAGCCCATCTACGTTCAGTACTTCCGCTGGATCTCGGGCGTACTGACGGGCGACTGGGGCCGCAGCATCCAGCTCAAGGCCGGCGTGCTGCCCCTGGTGTGGGAGAGGCTGCAGGCCACCCTCATCCTCTCCGTGGCGGCCATGTTCCTCGCCGTCACCACTGGCGTGGCGCTGGGAGTCATCTCGGCGGTGCGCTCTGGCTCGCTCCTCGACAGGTCGGCCATAGCCACCAGCCTCGTCGGCTATTCCCTTCCGCCCTTCTTCCTCGGCATAGTGCTGCAGGTCATCTTCGGCCTCAGGGCCGGCTGGTTCCCCGTGACCGGCATGTACCGCGCCGGCAGTTCCGAGTTCACCGACCTATTGCTCCACCTGGTGCTGCCGGCCGTGACGCTGGCCGCCGGCATCGGCGCGCTGCTGGCCCGCATGACGCGCTCCACCATGCTGGACGTTCTGCGGCAGGACTACGTGCGTACGGCGCAGGCCAAGGGCGTCAGGCCCACCAGCGTCACCCTGCGTCACGCCTTCCGCAACGCCCTCATCCCCATCCTCACCATCGTGGGCCTGCAGACGGGCTACGTGCTGGGCGGCGCCGTGCTGGTGGAGCAGGTCTTCGCCTGGCCCGGCATCGGCACGCTAGCCGTGAACGCCATCCTCGCTCGCGACTTCCCGCTCGTGCAGGGCGTGACGTTACTCGTGGCCGTGACCTATGTGTTCACCAATCTTCTGACCGATATCGCTTATAGCCTCGCCGACCCCAGGATCACCTACCGGTGACGCTGCCTAGCCGAAGAGCCCTCACCGGCCGGGCGAGGGGACGCACCGGGCGCCCTGGCAGGCGCTCCTTCTGGCGCGCGTTCCTGGGTGAACCCGTGGCCGCGGGCGCCTTCGTGGTGCTGGTGGTGATCATCCTCGCCGGCCTGCTGGCGCCGTGGCTGGGGCTGCCCGACCCGGACCGTGGTTCGCTCATAGACCGCCTGAAGCCGCCCCTCACGTCCGGGCACCTGCTCGGCACCGACGAGTTCGGGCGCGATCTGCTGTCCCGGACCGTCTGGGGGACGCGCGTGTCGCTCGGGGTAGGCTTCCTGGCCGTGGCCATCGCCGCCCTGGCCGGGGTGACCCTCGGCCTGGTCAGCGGCTACCTGGGCGGCCGCTTCGACTTCTGGACGCAGCGCTTCATCGACCTGCTGCTGGCCTTCCCCTACATCCTGCTGGCCCTCATGATCGTGGCCATCCTCGGTCCGGGTCTCACGAACACCATGTTGGCCATCTCCATTGCGGGCATCCCCTACTACGTCCGTATAGCCAGGGCCAGCGCGCTCTCCCTGCGCGAACGCGAGTTCGTGGAGGCCGCCGAGGCAGCAGGGGCCAGCACGCCGTGGATACTCGTGAAGCACGTGCTGAGCAACTCGCTCAGCCCCATCCTGGTGGCGGCCACCCTGGACGTGGGCTTCATGATCATGGCCGCAGCGGGCATGAGCTTCCTGGGCCTGGGAGCGCAGCCGCCGCTGGCGGAGTGGGGCGTCATGCTCTCCAACGGCAGGCAGTTCCTAAGGGTGGCGCCCTGGGTGTCGCTGGTGCCGGGCGCCATGATCTTCATCGTGGTGTTGGCCCTGAACCTGCTGGGTGACCGGATCAGGGA
>CAYXUE010000203.1:0-1898 GCA_964467885.1 uncultured bacterium
GGCATCTGGGTGCTGGAGAGCTACACCTACTGGCACGGCGTGGAGCACCTCGGCTGCGTTCGCCTTGATGTAGCTGATCGGTTTTATGCGGCTTGAGAGTTCCAGGGCGACACCAGTCCTTCGGACTTACACCTATTTCCGCAGGCTCGGCCGCTGCTTCTGAAGTTGGCGCAACACGCTCTGCCCTTAGTCCGGGGTGAGGCTACGGAGTTCGCCGGCCTAGTTAGTTAGATCGTCGGCCGCGATTTCCGTCCAACTGGCGCTGATGCCAGGTTGGCTGGGCGCCGGAACGCGCCTGATGAACACTGGGTGCAGACGCTTACCTAGGCCGATGGAAACGGAATCTAGGCCGGCGAGTTGCTCCACCGTGGGCGATGGCTCCACGGCGCTGCCGTGGCCGAACCACAATGTCACGAGCTCGTCGGGCTCCGTTAGGTTGTCGAGGTAGGTGTCCCGATAGCCGGACTCTTTGGCCGCCGTCCGCACCGCGGAGATCAGTTTGGGCCACTTCGTTGCGGCGGGCACCACGGCCCGCACTCGGCAGGGGATAGGCCCGATCCCTCCACGCCTGAACAGGTTGTCCGTGAACTCGACCTGGTAATGGAGGCTGGTGGAGGCGTCTTCAGTACCGCGGGCGGGGTACACCACCTCGAGGGTTCCATGGTCCGTTCCTACCTGCGCTTTGATGCTGGTAACGGTGCGCCCGCGCGCCCGCTCGACCCGGGCGGTGAGCACCTGCATGATCGCAGTGTAGGCCTCGAGCGCGTTGAGGGCGGGCACCACGCCCTCCATAGCATGGCGCTGCACCAGGGCGTACTGGCCCTTCCAGGTTTTGCGAACGCGCAGCCTGGCTATTACCTCCGCGTCGGCCTGTGTGAGCATGTCCGGCGGGTACAGGCTGAGACCCTCTAGGCCGTCAACGGCTACCAGCGGGTCAGGGGGCTCGTCCGTCCACTCGTCACCGAAGGTGGGCATGTGGGCATACGCCATCCGGCAGGCGTCCAGCCAGTCGTCGTACACGGCGAAGCCGTACTCTTCGCCGCCGTGACCCATGATGGTCGCGTAACGCCACGGTTGACCCTCCAGACGGAAGCCCACGAACTTCTCGGCGGCCAGTGCCTCCCATGGCCGTGACCGGTAGAAGGCTTCTGCTGCGCGGAAGTAGGCGCGGACCGTGTCGTCAGCCGCATGCGTCAGAGAGTCCGCCACCGTCGGTGCCGAAACGTACGCCATCAGGCTCTCGTACGCCTCTGCCGCGTTCGGCGTGCCGCCGTGCTGCACCTTCACCCCGACGGCGTGGAGTTGCGCGCGCAACTCCGGCACCATGGAATCGTCAGCCGTTATCAACGTGGCCGGCCGGCGCGGCTCGCCGAAACTGGGCCCCAGGCACGCCATCGTGGCGAATACGGCCAGCATGTGGGCGGTCGGAGCGGCGTCCAACGGCTGCGCTGCTATCACCGGCCCGTCGGAAGAGGCCAGCAGCATGACGTACGCCCGAGATAGGCTATTGCCCGCGTCCCAGTACTCGGGGCCGGCGGCGCCGAGGAGTTCCCACCGCTCGGGAGTGGAAGGGAGGCCGGCTACTTGCTTCCGGAACGTTTCCCAGGACATGGGGGCAGTATATGTCTGCTGGTGTGGCGGTGATGCAGCGGACCTCCACCTGAACGAGCCCTTCTAGGTTCTCGAACCCCCTGCCTTCCGCAACCGCCTGATACAGTGCTGCCGGTGATACCCCTAAGCTCCAATGAGCAGTTGGATGCTCCGCCCGCACTGAGCATCCTCATCCCCACCCACAGCCGGCGCGACATGCTGGACGAGCTGCTGCACAAGCTGGCCGCACTCAAGGGCCCGGCGCGCGAGGTGATCGTGATAGACGACGCCTCCACGGACGGCACCAG
>CAYXUE010000204.1:0-1894 GCA_964467885.1 uncultured bacterium
GTCCTGCACGCGAAGTACGGGTTTATTGGGGGTGCGGTGTTCTGTCTACAAGCTGATGCTCTTCAGCAGGTCGAGCGCCTTCTGCTGGGTGGGGTTGGGGCTGGTGGTCATGGGGAACGTCGCGCCCGTGGCGGGATGTATGCAGGTGTTTTGGGTGATGGTCGCCAGGTGCTCCAGGAGGCCCTTGAAGGTCCGGGCTGGGGTGCCGTCAGCCAGGCTATTCGCCTGGGCCTTGGCGGTGGCGGCGGCTGACCTCTGGGCGGGCGCCACCGGATCGCGCTGCTGCTTGGACTCCTCGTCTTTGAACGTGAGGCTCGCCCAGGCGCGCTCCATGTGCCACCTGACGTAGTAGGCGAGCATGCAGATGAACAGGTGCGCCTTCACGCGGTCGCTCAGGTGGTGGTGGATGGGCCGAGCCTGCAGGTCGACGCCCTTGTGGGTGCGGAACGCGCGCTCGACTTTACTGAGGTCCTTGTACGCCCTCACCGCGTCAGCGGCGCTGAGTTTCTCTTCGCTCACGCTGGTGCGGATGACGTAGATGCCGTCCATGGCGGCTTCGTTCGCGACGCTCTCGCGGTCGACCTCGAAAGCGAACGCATCGTCCTGAATGGTGAGCTGGAAGTGCTTGCCCACGCGGTACTTGCCGAGCTTCGCGCCCGCCTTGAGGCCGATCTTTGCCTTGCCCCGCAGGCGGCCCGCGCGCACGCTCTGCTGGACTTTCGTGAGCTCCTTGCTCGTCGCTGCCAGCAGCTCGTCGCGCTTATGCGCCCGCATTCGTCCCAGCACCGGGTTGCGGCAGGCTATCAACCGCTCACCCGGGAAGTCGGCGTGAGAGACCTCGGCCAGGTTCTCCTCCTCGAACAGGCTCGGCTGGATGGTGCCGGCCACCACCAGCTTCTTCAGCGACTGGCTCTTCAGGGCGGTGACCCAATCCACGCCGGCTTCTCTCAGGACCCCAAGGTGCTTGCCGGTAATCATGCCGCGGTCGCCCACCAGCGTGAACGACGTAAGCCCGAAACGCTCCTTGAGCTTGACTACCTGCGGCAGTAGCGTGCTGGCGTCACCCGTGTTCCCCGGGAACACCGATAACGCGACGGGCCGGCCGGCGCCGTCGGTCAGGAGCCCGAAGTTGATCTGCTTCTTGCCCTTCTTCTTGTCCCGGTTGTGACCGAACTTAGCCAGGTCGCACTTCTCACCCTCCACGTAGGTCGAGCTCAGGTCGAACATCACCCGCGCGCCCTCGCTAAGATGCCTGGCCGCCAGCTTCCCCTCGATGCGCTCCTGCCGCGCCACCAGCCAGTCCATGGCGTGATACGCGGCGTGCTCATCAGCATCCTGCACCCCGAGCTCGGCCGCCAGCGTGGTGTCGCGCCAGGCTCTGGTCGTCGCCAGCTTGCTTTTTGGATTAAGCACCCGGAACGCCACCAGCGCCGTAATCAGCGAACGCTCCTTGCTGGGCCGCGACGCCAGCAGGTTCTCGACCCCCAACCGCTTCATCGCTAGCAGCACCGCCAAGACGTGACCATGCGGCAAGGAGCGCGTGATCTCGAACGCGTCAGCCGGCGCCACCAGCGCCTCGCCCTTCAGCACCCGCCGCAGCACCAGCGCCTGCTCCTCGCTGATGACGCCCGTCAGGTTCGCGATAGTGCGCTTGCGCACCTTGCCATCCTCGCGCCACGCCTCCCGCAGGAGAATCGCCGGCCTTGACGTGCGGTTGGGAACGATATCAACGTGCATGGGCCACGATACCACGCTGCGCAGCATGTGAACAGCACTAGCAGCGCACGTTACATGGGTACAACGTGAACACAGGGCGACCAGTGCGACCACCCGCACCACCGTCAGGCACGAGAGAACGAACCAGTTAGGTTGCAGCCATCGCTTGGAACTTCAG
>CAYXUE010000205.1:0-1891 GCA_964467885.1 uncultured bacterium
GTGAAGAGCTTCAGCGTGCCCATCGTCATGGAGGGCGGCGCCCTCGAGATCAACGGTCGTGGCGTGTGCCTCACCACCCGCTCCTGCCTGCTGGAGCCCAACCGCAACCCGGAGCTGAGCCCCGCCGACCTGGAGGGCTACCTGCGCGACTACCTGGGCGTAACCGAGGTCATCTGGCTGCCCGACGGGCTGGAGGGCGACCACACCGACGGCCACATCGACACCATCGTGCGCTTCACGGACGACGACACCATCGTCTGCGCCGTGGAGAACGATGACGTTACCGACCCTAACCACGCCACCATGGCGCGCAACCTGCAGCTGCTGCGGGAACTGCGCAAGCCGGACGGCACCCCCTACCGCGTGGTGGAACTGCCGCTGCCGGAGAAGCGCATGCAGCTGGAGGGCGAACGCGTGCCGCCCACCTACGCCAACTTCTACGTGGGCAACGGCTTCGTGGTGGTGCCCACCTACGGCGACGTCAACGACGCGCGCGCCATCAAGATCCTGGAGCCGCTCTTCCCCGGCCGGCAGGTCATCGGCCTGCCCGCCGAGAGCCTCATCACCGGGGGCGGCGCCTTCCACTGCGTCACGCAGCAGCGCCCCGTAGGCGAGTTCGTGCCCGCCTCGTGGCAGCCTACGACCGCAGACCCCCACTCGGCCGCCCCGGCTACCGACTTGGAGGAACCGAAGTGATGGAGACCCGTACCCTCCCGCTGCCCGAGAGGCCCGCCCGCGGCGCCCGCCTGGCCGTGGTGCAGATGAGCTGCACGCACGTGCTGGAGGAGAACCTGGACAAGGCCGAGCGCTTCGTGCGCGAGGCCGCGGCGGACGGCGCCAACATCGTGCTGCTGCAGGAGCTGTTCGAGAACCTCTACTTCCCGCAGCTGGAGCGCGAGGAGCTCTTCGCCCTGGCCCACCCGGTGGAGGGGCACCCGTTCCTCGAGCGCTTCGCGGCGCTGGCGGGCGAGCTCGGCGTGGTGCTGCCGGTGTCGTTCTTCGAGCACGCGGGTCAGGCGTACTTCAACAGCCTGGCCATGGTGGACGCTGACGGCACGGTGCTCGGCACCTACCGCAAGAGCCACATCCCGGACGGCCCGGGCTACGAGGAGAAGTACTACTTCAACCCCGGCGACGACGGCTTCAAGACGTGGCGCACGCGCTACGGCAACATCGGCGTTGGCATCTGCTGGGACCAGTGGTTCCCCGAAGCGGCCCGCATCATGGCGCTCAAGGGGGCGGACCTGCTGCTCTACCCCACCGCCATCGGCAGCGAGCCCATCGAGGCCGGCGCGCTGGAGACCAAGCGCATGTGGCGCCGCGCCATGATCGGCCACGCCGTCTCCAACGTCACGTACGTGGCTGCCTCCAACCGCGTGGGCACCGAGGGCAACGCCCGCTTCTACGGCAGCTCGTTCATAGCCGACTACTCGGGCGACTACCTGGTGGAGGCGGACGAGGAGTCCGAAACCATCATCTACGCCGACCTGAACTACAGCGAGGCGCAGAACGCCCGCGCGGGCTGGGGTTTCTTCCGCGACCGGCGGCCCGACCTGTACGGGCCGCTGCTGACGCTGGACGGCGAGGAGAAGCCCTAGGCCTGCTCGCTATGCACCGCTCAAGTTGGAACGTTCGGGCAGCGCCCCGCATCTGGCGGGGTGTACCCCTTGGGAACCCTCGTGATTTCCAGGTCCATACGTGCGGTTCCGCCCTGAGCCGCACGTAAGAAGCCGAAAAAGCCGAGGGTGCTAGAAAGGCATTGCGCGAACTCCAGCCCTGCGCACGCCAGCCCGCTGCACCCAACCCGGCCGCCCCGCTCGCCTCGCTCAATCCAGACTGACGAACCGCGCCCCCTCGGGCGCCGCGCTCTCGGCGTAGAGCGCCTCCATCA
>CAYXUE010000206.1:0-1868 GCA_964467885.1 uncultured bacterium
TGTGCCAGCCGATCATGCGGTTGTCGCCGAAACCGATGGCGTTGGCGATGGCGCTGGAGAACGGCTGCCAGGCGTCGGCGTGGCCGGTGCCGGCTAGCAGGAAGCTTTCGGCCAGCAGGCGCGAGCCCACGTGCAGCAGGATGAAGCTGCCCACGATCAGGCTGTCGCGCCGGACCGAGCCTTCGCGCACGTCCTCGTGCATGGGCGTGCGCTTACCCCAGTCCATGGTCTCGGGCTTTACGAGGAAGCGCCTGACCAGGAAGTAGACGACCCCGACGAGGATCAGCACGGTGAGGATGTCCGCGCCCAGGCGGTAGATGCTGCCCACTACGCCGAAGTCCATGGCCTCGAGCCAGCTGCGCGGCAGCAGGCCCACCATGGCGTCGAAGACGTTCACCAGTAGGTAGAGCACGAAGCCGTAGAAGATGAACGAGTGGAAGGTGCTGGCCACCGGCCGTGCCCGGAAGACGGTCTTCTGGCTCATGGTCAGCAGGATGCCGTGCGTCAGCCGCCTGCCGAGTTGGTTGAGCCGGGGGATGGTGGTGCCCTTCTCGCCCCGCGCCACGGCGCGCCACACCTTCGCGAAGCCTAGGTAAGCGAAGTACATGGCGCCGGCTGCGAAGAGGATGAAGAGGATCTTCTCGGGGATGCTGAGCATGCGGCGTCCTCCTGGCCCTTCTCTGGACTGTGCGCCTCCGCGCGGCGGACCGGGTGAGCCACGGCTGCTACTGCTGCCTGCTCCAGGTTGAGGTGGGGCAGGCTGAGGCGGGGCGCCCGAGGGCCGTGCGGCACCCGGAAAGCCGCGGGGCGCCCAGTGCTTTGTGCGGACAGTCTATCCGCCGGCCGCTTCATCCGTGCGGACAGATTTTGTACTGGGTACAAGCTGACCGGGCCGCAGTTGATTAATGCGGCGTGTCGGTTACCTCACAAACACGCCGCGCCCGTCCGCTATATTGGCCCTACCACGGAAAGGAGGTGGTCTTATTAGTAACCGAATGTTGATGACCAGTGGAGGTGCCCGCCGAGGGTAACCGAAGGACCGCCTCCTGAGAGAGACCGCTAGGTTCCCTCAGAACCAGGCAGGCACCGACCCGCCCCAGACGTTCACTGGGGCGGGCATTTTTCTTGTCTCTTCGTTCGTATCTGTTCGTTCGTATATGTCCGGCACCGATTGGTTGCGGCCCCAGACCTTACTTGTCGTCCAACCTGCCGAGGAGCCGCCAGGCGGTGGGGAGCAGGGTCATGGCCACGCCGAGCTTGATCAGGTCGCCCACCACGAACGGCGCCAGGCCCACGGCCAGCGCCTGCTTGAGGTCACCACCGAGCGCCGCCGTGAGCCAGCTGACGCCGAGCAGGTAGATGACGACGGTGGCGGCCAGCATGGCCAGGGCCGCGCGCAGGTAGGTGCGGTCCCAGCCGCGTTCGGCCAGAGCCCCCAGTAACGCGGCAGCCACGACGAAGCCCACGAGGTAGCCGCCGGTGGGGCCCAGCAGGTACGCCGCCCCGGAGCCGCCGCCGGCGAAGAGCGGCAGACCCGCCACGCCGAGCAGCGCGTACGCGCCCGCGGAGAGTGCGCCCAGGCGCGCACCGTAGGCGGCGCCCAGCAGGAGTACACCGAGCGTCTGGCCGGTAACTGGCACCGGCCCGATCTGCAGCCTTAGTTGCGCCAACAGCGCGAGGAAGGCGACTCCCACCCCCACCAGGAGGAGGGGCCGCAGGGCGGCGCGCGTGGCGGCGCCAGAGGTGGGGCTGCCGCTTCGGGCGCTGCCATGACGGGCGCTGCCATCACGGGCGGTGCCATGACGGGTGGTGCCATCACGGGAGCTGGCATCACGGGCGGTGCCGGGCGTGGCCGGCACCAGGCGATC
>CAYXUE010000207.1:0-1849 GCA_964467885.1 uncultured bacterium
GTGCGAGCTAGGTAGTAGTTCGGGGCCGTATCGGGGTCGTATCGGGGTCGTGTCGTTGCGAAGGCGGCACGACCCCTAGGTCTTCCCTAGGTCTCCCCTGGGCCGAGGCCTAGTTCGGCCCCCACGTCAGCCCCCGGGTCAGACCCTGCGTCAGCCCCTGGGTCAGACCCTGCGTCGGCCCCTAGTTCAGCGCCTGGATCAGCTTCTCTGGCTTGGCATCAGGTGACCAGCAGCGGCAGCTCGGTGCGCTCGATTATCTCGTCCAGCACGCCGCCCAGCATCTCCTCCAGCCAGCGCAGCCGCGAGTGGCTACCGAGGAAGATGGCGTCGCAGCCGTGCTGCTCGGCTATGCGCAGGATGGTCTCGGCCACCGGCCCGCGCGCGGCCACCAGGCGCGACTTCACGCCGAGCTTCTCCAGGTACTCGCCTGCGCGCGTCAGGCTGGCGTCCTCCACCTTGCCGCGCGGCAGGGTGTCGTCGTCGCTGCCGTCTGCCCGTCCGGCTTCGGGGGTGAGGTCCACGCCCGAGCCGCGCCGCTCCACGTGCAGGATCACCGGCTCCAGGTCGTGACGCACCGCCAGGAACGCCAGGGTGAAGAGTGCCTCGTTGGCCTTGGCCCCGCCGTCGTAGGCCAGCAGCGGCCGCTTCATGCCCGGCTCTGCGGCGGTGGCTAGCAGCAGCGGCTTGGGCGAGCGCCGCAATAGCGCCTGCGTCAGCTTGGCGTCCACGGGCATGACCAGCAGGTCGGCGTACTTCGCCCTAGCCTGCACCTCGCGCACGGCAGCTTTCTGGGAGTCCGCCTGGCTCTCGGCGAACTGGCCCTCCAAGCCGGCTGCCTCGCAGGCGCCCTCGAAGCGCTGGCGCGCGGCCGCCGCCACCTCCGGTTCGGCGGGCTCGAAACCGTCCGGCTGCAGCAGCCCGAAGACCACGGCCTGCTCGCGCGTGGCTAAAGCCAGGCCGTGGCGCAGCACATGCTCGTCGGTGCCGTCGCCCGCCAGCACGATGAGCACGCTGTCCAGCAGTTCGGGCGCCGCGCGGCTGTCGGTCAGGAGCTCCGCGCGTTCCTCCAGGTCCGCGAAGCGCCGGCCGGGCGCTAAGCCCTCCGCGAGCTGCGGACTGCCGATGGTCCAGCCGAAGTCGCGCTGCAGCTTGCCGCGGTGCTCGGAGAGGAAGAGGTACAGGTCCGCCTCCGTGCGGCCGGGGAAGCCGTCGAGCAGGTCGTGCTGCCTGATGGCGCGCGCCACGGGCAGGTAGACGGCGTCGTACCAGTGCGCCACGGCCTCCTCCCACTCCACGGGCCGGCTGAGGTCGATGCCCATGAAGTAGCGGTGCACGCTGATGTGCTCCAGCAGCACGGGGTAGGAGCCGGGTTCGGTGAGCCTCAGGTCCGCGCCGGGCTTCAGCTCGTCCAGGTTGGTCTGTTCCAGGAACCGCGCGAACTCGCTGGCCACGATCAGGTCGTCCTGGTCCATGTCCGGCGTGAACGGCACGCGGGTGGCAACCTCCGTGACGTACGCCTCGATGCGGTCGGCGCCCAACTGCCGCGCCACGGAGACGCGGTGGTTGCCGTCCTTCACGAAGTAGGCATCGCCCAGGCGGTAAACCTCGATGGGCGGTACGCCCGCCATGCCGGTCATGGCGCGCTGCACTCCGACCCAGCGACCTTCGTCGCTCTCCCGGACGGGGAGGAACTGCCGGGTGAAGTCCTGGTAGCGGCCGACACTGCCGACGATGGCGTCGAGCGGGATGTAAGCCAGTTCCTGCCGAGCGGTCTCCACCGCGCGCAGCTGGCGGCGCACCTCCTCGTAGGAGAGCAGCTGCTCGTCGTTGCCGGACACGAGCGACAGCA
>CAYXUE010000208.1:0-1775 GCA_964467885.1 uncultured bacterium
AGAAGCCGTGCGCCGGGTTCTTGTTGATGAAGTAGTAGGGCGCCGTGTGCGCCATGCTGAAGGCGCCGGTGCTGACGGCGTCGTAGACTTCCAGCGCGCCGATCTGCGCCCCGGCCGGATAGACGCGGATGTTGATGTCGCCGTCCGACGCCTCGTTGATGTACTGGGCCACCGCCTCGGCCGAACCGTAAAGCGTGTCCAGCGAGGTAGGCCACGAGGTGACCATCTCGAAGTTGAAGGTGCTCCGCTGGGCCCTGGCGAACATCAACGGACTGATGGCGGCACCAGCTGCCGCTACGCCTGCCTTCTTGAGGAAGTTACGACGGTCCATCCCTACCTCCAGCAATGAATGAGGTGCCCCGCGGGCTACCCGTTAGATTGTGGTGCGAAGCCAGTATACGCCTAACCGTAAGGCCGGGTAGCATGAGTGATGCGCAACTACGATGTCATCGTCATCGGTGCTGGTGTGGCCGGCAGCGCCGCGGCGTACGCCCTGGCGCGCGACCAACGCGTTCTGCTGCTGGAGCAGCACCGGTTCCTGCATGACCGCGGTTCTTCGCACGGCGGCTCACGCATCTTCCGTTACGCCTACCCGGAAAGCCAGTACGTGCAGCTCGCTCGCGCCGCCGAGGAGGGCTGGCGGGCGCTGGAGCGCGACGTGGGCGAGAGCGTGCTCACCACCACCGGCGGGCTCGACATCGGCGCGGCTGGCTCACGCGAGCTGGCGCAGATCGAGGCCGCCGTCGCCGGGGCGGGGCAGACGGTGGAACGCCTGAGTCCCGCCGAAGTAGCCGCTCGTTTCCCCGCCTTCGCGCTTTCGGACGACGAGGAGGCACTCTTCCAGCCCAGCGCGGGCATACTGGCTGCCACGCGGTCCGTGAACGCGCTGCTGCGCGGCGCGGCCCAGCGCGGCGCCGAACTCCAGGACGAGGAGCCCGTAACGGGCTTCAAGCTGGCCGAGGGCCGGGTGCGCGTGACCACGGAGAAGGGCAGTTACGAGGCCGGGCGCCTGGTCGTCACCGCCGGCGCCTGGCTCGGCAGCCTGCTGGTGGACCTCGGCCTGCCCCTCACGGTGGAGCAGCAGCAGGTGCTCTACGTGCGCACCGAACGGCCTGCTCACTTCCTACCCGCGCGCATGCCGGTGTTCATCAATCACCAGCCGGGCAGCTCCGTGTACGGCTTCCCGCTCTTCGACGACCCCGTGAGCATCAAGATCTCCGACCACGAGGGCGCGCCGACCATCGACCTAGCGAAGCGCGGCACGGAGCTCATGTCCAAGCGCGCGGCGGAGACCCTCAAGCGGGCCCGCCGCTTCCTGCCCGGACTGACCGGAGAGCTGCGCCGCTTCGAGCTCTGCCTCTACACCAAGACGCCCGACGAGCACTTCATCCTGGACCGCCACCCGCACCATCCGAACGTGGTCATCGGCGGCGGCTTCTCCGGTCACGGCTTCAAGTTCGGGCCGGCCCTGGGCGAAGCGTTGCGCGGCCTGAGCTTGGGCGAGCAGAGCGGCTTCGACCTGAGTCTGTTCGGCCTGGACCGCTTCGCTGGCTGAGCCACAGCGCCGCCCTGCTGTGCCGCGGCGCCTTACAGGAAGATGTGCTTGGGCAGCACCGCGGACACCACCCAGTTCGGCATGTCCACCACCTCGCTGATGCGCAGGTTCACGGCCACGCTGCAGAGTGCGTACGCCATGGGCGGCTCCAGGCGGTACTCCTTGACCAGGTGGTCGATCATGGCGCGGATGGCGTCCTTGGTGGCGTCCATCAGGTCCG
>CAYXUE010000209.1:0-1768 GCA_964467885.1 uncultured bacterium
GCGGATGTAGCGCGCGAACAAGCTGTCGGCATGGTGCCACGCGTGCATGCTCCCGTCCAAAGCCGGCACCTCCGCCGCCGCGTCGCCCTCGCCGGCTGGGCCATGGCACGCGCTGCAGGTGACGCGGTATAGCGCCTCTCCCGCCGCCACTTGCGCCGCTGAGTAGGTCGGGTACTCGTAGCGCACGCGCGCCGGCGGCCAGCCGAACGGCCTGAACCACACGATGACGTTGGCCACCACCCCCGCAACTACCAGGAGGCCGATGAGCCACCACCGACCAGCGCGTTTACGTCGTGAACCTTGCGTTCGCATGCTCGACTACATCCTTCCATGACATTCGCTCTGCTATACTAACCACATGCCACCCCCCCTGGGGTGGGGTAAAGCCTAGGAGGCGAAGATGAACAAGCTCATCATCGAAGGCATGACCTGCGCGCACTGCCAGGCGTCCGTCAAGAACGCACTCGAGGGCGTCCCCGGCGTCACCAGCGCCGCCGTCGACCTGAGCGCCGGCTCGGCGCGGGTCGAGGGCGACGCCGACGTCCAGGCGCTCCTCCGCGCGGTCGAGGAGGAAGGCTACAGCGCGCGGCCCGCCACGTGAGCTCGGCAGCCGCGGGCGGCGCCGAGGCGACCACCACCGCGGAGCACCTGCACCTCGACCCCGCCACGCGCGAAGATGTTCAGCTCCGCCTGAGGAGCGCCCGCGGCCACCTTGACGGCATCCTGCGCATGCTCGAGGATCCGAGCGTCTACTGCGTCGACATCCTCAAGCAGGTCAAGGCCGTGCAGGGCGCGCTGGCGCGCGTCAGCGACGCCGTGCTCAGGTCGCACATCCGCGACCACGTCGCCACCGCCAGCCAGCGCGGCGACACCGAGCACATCGTCACGGAACTGATGGAAGCCCTCAAGTACCGCACCTGAGCGCCGGGCGACGTGAAAGCGTCGCCCGCCTCGCTTAGCGAACAGGAGAAGGCATGGAAAGCGTAAGCCTGGGGATCCGCGGCATGACGTGCGCGAGCTGCACCGCGCGCGTCGAGCGGGCCCTGACCAAGGTGGCGGGCGTGAGCGAAGCCACCGTCAACCTGGCCACCGAGCGCGCCAGCGTGCGCTTCGACACCCAGCAGACGGGCGTGCCCGCCCTGCTCGAGGCGGTCGCGCGGGCCGGCTACGACCCGGTGACCGAGCGCGCCAGCCTGGCGGTGAGCGGCATGACCTGCGCGAGCTGCACGGCGCGCGTCGAGCGTAGCCTCAAACGCCTCGACGGCGTCGTCGACGCTAGCGTCAACCTGGCCACCGAGCGCGCCAGCGTCACCTACCTCCCCGGGCTGCTGACCCCCGCCGACCTGAGCGCGGCGGTGACCGCGGCCGGTTACGGGGTGCGCGAGGCGGCCGCGAGCGGCGAGCGCGTCGACCGGGAGCGCCAGGCGCGTGAGGCGGAGGTGCGCGCCCTGCGGCGCGACGTCGTCCTCGCTGGCGCCCTCACGCTGCCGCTGGTGGTGTTCGTGATGCTGCCCATGCTGGTGCCGGCGCTGGAGGCGCGGCTGCTGGCGCTGGTGCCGGCCCAGGCGATCAACCTCGTCTCGTTCGTGCTCGCCAGCGTGGTGCAGTTCGGGCCGGGCCGGCGCTTCTACCGCCCCGGCTGGAACAGCCTGCGCCGCGGCAGCCCCGACATGAACAGCCTGGTGATGCTCGGCACCAGCGCCGCCTACGGCTACTCGGTGGTCGCCACCTTCCTGCCGCGCCTGCTGCCGGCGGGCACGGCGCACGT
>CAYXUE010000210.1:0-1762 GCA_964467885.1 uncultured bacterium
GCCGACGTACAGTGGTCTTGGCGCACACCGCGGCCATCCGACGAGGTCGCGAAGCCCTTCTGGGCCGACGACATAGGGCCGGTGGCTGGCGTGCTGCTGACAGCCCTGAGTTCCGGAGCCTGGCAGTGTGACCCGGTAGCCGTTCCCGGCGCTTCCCACCCCCAACCGAGCCTACTGTGGAGCCGGGGCCTCGAACACGCCAACAAGCATGCACCAGGCGGTTTCTACGTGCCGGTAGGCGATGACGACCTTGTGTTCACGAACCTGGCGCGCCGCTCCGGGCTGATCGCCGAGCACCGCGACACCACGGCCTGGCTGGACTCCGCCGTCAGGCCGGAAGGCACCCCCCTCGCCGCAGGCTTCCGGTTGCTGGACCGTTCCGAGCGCGCGGCTGCCCCTCATCCGATGCGGATCAGATCGGGCGAACGCGTGGCCCAACGCCTGGAACAGTGCCCGTTGTACGACCCCACCCTCGACCTCGCCATCGTGGACACAGATGGCCACGTGGCCGGCTACTCGCTCTACTGGTTCGACCCCATGACGAAGGTCGGTCTCGTCGAGCCAGTCAGGGTCGAGGAGCGGTACCGACGGCGCGGCCTGGCGCGAGCGATGCTGTCCGCCGGCATCGACCGCCTGACCCGACGAGGCGCGCTCCGCATCAAGGTCTCGTACGAGACGGAGGCAGCAGGGGAACTGTACCGAAGCTTAGGGTTCCAACCAGCTTCCACCACGACGTGGTACCGCTCCCCGCCCGACCCTCCCCTTTTGAGCTAGTGGCTCCGGCGGCCCCTCGAAGGTAGAACCGCCTTCACCCCTGCACCGGCGCGAACAGGAACACAAGCGGCACCACGGAGAACATGGCGTTCGTGTAGAAGTGCGCCATGACGATGGGCATCAGCCGCCGCGTGCGCAGGTAGATGATGCCGGCGCTGGCGCCCCAAGCGAAGAACGCCGCCACGTAGACGAGCGCGCCGGGTGCCGATGGCGAGAGCAGCGCGTGCTGCCCGCCGAAGAGCGCCGCTGGCAGCAGCACCGCGGCCCAGGCCGGCCGGCCCGCCGCCAGCAACTCGCCCTGCGCGTGCCCGCGGAACACCAACTCCTCAGCGGGGGCGTTGGTAACGGGGAACAGCAGCGCCGCCACCAACGCGGACGCCACGTTGAACCAGCGCGGCCACTCGACCATCAGACTGGGGTCGGGCGCGAACACCGTCTCATAGGCCGGCAGCATGCCCGCCGGACCGAACAACGCCAGCATGGCCAGGTTGAGGGCCAGCCCGAACGGCACGAACATGACGAACAGCCACACGAGGCCCATGAGCGCGTCACGGCCTAGGCGCCCTCGGTCGAAGCCGGCTAGCTGCCTGAGGCCGCTGCCGCGTGCCCGCAGGTGGCGCCGCAGCACCCAGAGGCAGAACAGGTTGATGGGGATGAAGTAGAGTGCCGATAGCTGCGGCGTGAGGGCCAGAGAGAATGTGGCTCCGCTCGCCGCGCTCACCAGCGCGGCCACCCCCGCGGCGGCTGCCAGCAGTAGCGCCACTCTCAGGAACGCAAGGGACATGGGACGACTATAGGCGCCGCGCCTAACCGAACGGCCCGGTAAGCCAAAGGGCTATGACAAGCTAGAGGTATAGCCGCCGCGCACCACCTGCCGCCGCGGCCGCAGGAGGAACTCAATGGACCTAGGTTTCGCATCCGCCATCTTGCCGGACCTCTCCCTGGAGGAGGTACTGGCCTTCGCCGCCGAGGAGGGCTTCGACTGCGT
>CAYXUE010000211.1:0-1760 GCA_964467885.1 uncultured bacterium
GCTGTTGCCCAGCCGAGCATCATGGCCACTAGCAGGAGCAGGGGCATGAGCGGGTTGCGCCTCGTTCCCTGCTCAGCGTGCCTCCTGCCACCTTGTCCGGCGCCAACTAGCTCGGCGGGGAGAAGCGGACCCACGTCCGCAGCACTTCTCGGGGAACTCCGTCCGTGACCGTTCAGCATCTACCTTCCTGCCTCCACATACCCGGCTCGCCCGTCGGGGGCGCCGTGACCTTCCGATAACTCGTGAGATTCCGTCGTACTCGGCATAAGTGCAGGGCCCGAGGCTCCGCCCCTGCCGGATACTGTCCGGCCTGCGCGGTCGCTATCGCCCTTACACTCGGCCAGCTTCTGGATGTCCGTAAGCGTGACGGACGGCACGTATCTACCTTACGATTTAGTTTCTCACGGGTTTCATACTCGTCCTACATCCGTGTAGCACAGGACCCGGCGTCAGCCTGAAGGGTACCGGCTACAGGGCAGGGTGAGGGCGAGGCTGTGCAGCCGTGCCGCCAGGAGGGGTACATCGTCTAGGAACCGTTAGGTCAGCCCGTTGGCAGCGCCGCCTCCAGGGCCCCCCACAACGCCTCCAACGCCCTGGTCAACGTGGCGTCGTCTATCAGCAGCGGCGTCAGGAAGCGCACCACGTTGTTGTAGGCGCCCGCCGTCATGAGCAGCAGCCCGCGCTCCCTCGCCGCTGCCACCACGGCCTGCGCCAGTTCGGGCGCGGGAGTGCGGCTCTCGCGATCCTTCACCAGCTCCACGGCCAGCATGGGTCCGGGTCCGCGGACGTCGCCGATAGCCGGATACCTTCTGGCCGCGGCTTCCAACTCGTCACGCAACCTGTTGCCGAGCACCCCCGCCTTGCCCAGCACGTCCTCCGCTTCGAACACCTCGAGTACGGCCAGCGCCGCGGCGCACGCCAGCGGGTTGCCGCCGTAGGTGCCGCCCAGCCCGCCGGGGTCGGGTGCGTCCATGACCTCGGCCGTGCCGACCACGCCCGCCAGCGGCAGCCCGCCGGCGAGGCTCTTGGCCACCGTCACCAGGTCGGCCTTCACGCCGGAGTGCTCCAGCGCGAACATCTTGCCGGTACGTCCGAAACCGGTCTGGATCTCATCCGCTATCAGAAGGAAGCCGTGCTCGTCCGCCCGCGCCCGGAGCCCCTCCAGGAACTCCTTGGGGGCGGGGATGAAGCCGCCCTCGCCTTGCACGGGCTCGAGTAGCACGGCGGCCACGCGCTCGGCTGGCACCTGTGCGTGCAACAGGTCGTCGAACGCCTGCAGAGCGCGCTCGGCGCTGAAGCCCCGGTACTCGTAGGGGAAGGGCGCCTGGTACACCTCGGGCGCGAACGGGCCGAAGTTCTGCTGGTACGGCTTGGCCTTGCCCGTGAGCGTCATGCCCAGCAGAGTGCGGCCGTGGAAGCCGTTATGGAACGTGATGATGGCGGAGCGGTTGGTGGCGGCACGCGCAATCTTCACGGCGTTCTCCACGGCCTCGGCCCCGGTGGTCACCAGTAGCGTCTTGGCCTTGCCCCGCACGGGCGCGATGCGGTTCAGCTTCTCGGCCAGCCGCACGTACGGCTCGTAGGTGACCACCTGGATGGAGGGGTGCGAGAGGCGCTCCGCCTGCTCCTTCACGGCCTGCACCACGCGCGGGTGCGAGTGCCCCACGTTCATGACGCCGATGCCGCCCACGAAGTCGATGTACTGGCGGCCGTCCACGTCGGTGATGGTGGCGCCAGACGCGCTGTGCGCCACCACCGGG
>CAYXUE010000212.1:0-1745 GCA_964467885.1 uncultured bacterium
GCCGCCCCCCGCAGCGCGCGTTCCCCCGATGCTGAGACAGCTGCGTTCTCCCTCCACCCGCACCGTGCTCCTCGTTTACGCCTGCCTGGGCGTGGGCTGGGTGCTGCTAGGTGACCTCATCGAGAGCCGTGTCCCCGCCGCCGTCGTGGGCGGCTTGGGTTGGCAGACCGCCAAGGGGCTGGCGTTCGTGGCCATCAGCGTGGGCGTGCTTGGCTGGTTCGGCGCCCAGCGGGATCGCGCCGAGGCGCGCCAGGGCGAACAGGCGCTGAGACTGCGGGAGCGGAACCGCCTCTACCGCGCCATGTTCGAGGACAGCCCTGTCGTCAAACTCCTGCTCGATCCCGTCACGGGTCAGGTGGTCGACGCCAACGGAGCGGCCGTGCGCTACTACGGCTACCCGATGACCCGGTTGCGCGCTGCCGACCTGAGGCAGCTCTGCGCCGGCTCCGAGGAGGAGTGCCTCGAACTGATCGAGCGGGGCATGGCTGGCCCCGCCACCCTGGAGCAGGAGCACCGCATGGCGGACGGCGTGGTGCGCGAGGTGGTGTGCAACGTAGGTCCCCTCGAGCTGGACGGCCGGCCGCTGCTCTACGTGCTGGTCAGCGACGTCAGCGAGCAGCGCCGCGCGGAACTGGAGCTCAGGCTGCTCTCGACCGCGCTGGAGGCCGCACACAACGGCATAGTCCTCACGGATGCCGAGGGCGTCATCCAGTGGGTCAACCCCGCCTTCAGCGCCATGACCGGCTACTCGCACGCGGAGGCGGTGGGCTCCACGCCGCAGGAGTTGAGCGCCGGCTTCGCCGGCGAGGAGTTCTACCGGCAGCTGTGGCGCACGCTGGATGCGGGCCAGCCCTGGCAGGGCGAGCTGCAGATCCGCCGCAAGGACGGCACCGTCTACACCGAGGAGCAGGCCATCACCCCGGTGCGCGGCGGGTCGGGGCGCATCCGCCACTTCATCGCCATCAAGCAGGACGTGACCGAGAAGCGCGCGGTGCGCGAGGCGCTCGAGTTCAGGGCCCAGCAGCAGGCGGCCCTGGCAGAACTGGGCCAGGCTGCCCTCAGCGACGACGACCTCTCCAGTCTCATGCAGCGGGCCGTGGACGACGTAGCGGAGGTGCTGGGGGTGGAGTTCGTCAACGTGCTCTACCTGGCGCCCGGCCGGGACATGTTCGTGCTGGAGGCGGGGCGGGGCTGGCGCGAGGGCGTCGTCGGCCACCTGGAGGTGAGCGCGGACACCGCCACCATGGCCGCCTACGTCATCGACCGAGCGGGTCCGGTCATCTCGGCCGATATCCCCGCGGAGACGCGCTTCCCGCCACCCGCCCTCCTGTTGGATCACGGAGTGAGGGGCAGCGTGGCGGTCCCCATCGAGTACGGCCGCGAGACTTTCGGCATCCTGGGCGCCCACTCGTCCGCGCCCGGCGAACGTGACCCCACCGACGTGGCCTTCATGCAGGGGGTAGCCAACGTGCTGGCGGCGTCGCTACGGCACCGCCGGTTCGCCGACGCCCTGCGGGAGTCCAACCGGCAGCTCAGGAGCGCCTACGACGCCACCATCGAGGGCTGGGCCCAGGCGCTGGACCTGCGGGATCACGAGACGGAGGGCCATACCAGACGCGTCACGGACCTCAGCGTGGCGCTGGGGCGCGCACTCGGGTTCGGCGAGCGCGACATCGAGACGCTGCGGCGGGGCGCCATGCTGCACGACATCGGCAAGATGGGCGTGCCCGACGCCATCCTTCACA
>CAYXUE010000213.1:0-1736 GCA_964467885.1 uncultured bacterium
CGGCCTGGACGTGCGTTTGGTGCTGGGCCACTGCGGCTGAGGACCCCGCGCGCCGTGATGGTCCGGTAGAGACGCGTCCGGACGCTGCTCAGGGCGGGGATGGACTCCAGGAGGAGCCGCTTGGAGCTACGGCTCGAGAGTGTCCGCCTTGTCGACCCACCGCCCCAGCGCCGGTCCCCAAGGCGCGCCCGCATCTATGGGCCCATCCCCGCCTTCGCCGCCGCGCGCGAGGATGCAGAGCCTCGGATGTTGGCCGAACGCGCTCAGCCACGAGCGATGAACGACCCGCATGCCGTTGCCCACGTCGTTCCGCGTGACGAGGGGGTCTTCCTGGTCGACCAGGAGGACGGCGCGCCCCGCATAAGCCAAGACGCGGGCGATCTCCTCGTCCCGCGCTGACGATGCGCTCGCGAGGCGCCCACGCAGGCCAACGGCGCGCTGCCAGGGAACGTTGCTGACGACGTGCGTGAACGATGCCCGGCGCCAGGGCAGGGCGGCCGCGTCCTCCACCTGGAAGGTGGCCGAGGCGCCTGCAAGGCGTGCGTTGCTGCTAGCGCCCCGGATGCGTTCGGCGTCGATGTCCGACCCGATCACCCTTGCCCTCGGCTGGAGGCGGCCCGCTTCGATGGGGATGGTGCCCACGCCCGTGAAGGGGTCGAGGACGCGGCTGCCCGGCCTCAGGCCGGCGACCAGCGCCATGGCGGCGGCCAGCGGTGGATGGAGCGTGCCGCTGCAGGTGGTCAGCTTGTAGGAGCGCCGGTGTAACGGAGTGTCGAAGATGCGTGCCGCGACCGTCGCTCGGGTTCCCTCCAGGTGCACGCGGAGCGCGAGTTCGGGCGTGTGGGGCTGGGGCGAGCGGCTCGGGCGGTACTGCAGGCCGAGCCCCTCCGAAGCCGCTTCGGCGACGGCCGCTTCGATCTCGTACCGGTTGTAGTTCCTCCTCCCCAGGTGGCTGGCGGTCACGGTGGCCGCGCGCCAGGACGCCTGGGGCCGCAGTCGCTTCAGGCCGGCGAGCGCGGCGCCCCACGGCAGCTCATGGGCGCGCGCCCTCAGGTATGCGAGGCCAGCGCGCGTCCGGTCGATGCCGGTTACGTCAGCGACGACGAGGAAGACGTCGTCCGCGGTCGCCAGGCTTAGGGACGCGAGTGGGGGCGGAGAGTCGGTCGTGAAGCGGACCGAACGGTGCGCGAGCGTGATCGTCGTGGGCGAGAGGCGAGTTTCGATCTCTGCGGCGAGGATCCATTCGGTGCCGCGAAGGCAGCGCGCCAGGTAGGCGCGTGGGCCGTGGGCGTCCGCGGCCGGAGCAGGCAGGGCCATTGCAAACCACCATGGTTCGTACCCGCCCGAGGGCGGGACAGTTCGAGCGTGGTGCCACCGCTACAGGGCGGTGGCGGCTTCGAGCTGTGCGGTCTATACGACCGCCATGGTGGTTATCGGACCTTCTGCACGTCGAAGAGGATAGAAGGCAGCCGTCCAGGTGTCAACACGGTGGCCCCGAAGGAGCGCCGCCTCCTTCGCGCCAGCGGTTAAGTTTTCGCCGTCTTGTCGAACCCAGTCTTGGTCCAGCGCATCGGTGGCGGGACGACGTTCGTGGCGGCGACCGTCGCCTGGTTCGCGCACATCGGCGTCGACTACGCGCTGGGTTACGGCCTGAAGCTACCTGAGGGCTTCCAGCGGCGCATTCTTATACTGGCCGGATGTTCGACTGGAGCGATATCTGGCCGCTTTTCGACCTG
>CAYXUE010000214.1:0-1679 GCA_964467885.1 uncultured bacterium
CCGGACAGCGACTCCGTCTTGCTGGGCCCCAGGAGCGTGACGGTGCGCTCGGCCATGCCGGGCTGGGCGGCCATGTGGTTGAAGATGGTGCCCTCATGGAGCAGGCGCGAGTAGAGCTCGTCGGCCAGCACGGTCACGCCGTACTCCACGCATAGTTGCGCCAGGGTTGCCACCGTCTTCTCGCTGTAGACCGAGCCCGTGGGGTTGTTCGGGTGCGAGAAGACGAGCAGGCGCGTGCCGTTGCGGAACTCGCGTTCCAGTGCTTCCAGGTCCGGGGTGGGGCCGTCGGGTCCGTCGAGCTGCAGTTTGATCGGCGCGATATCGGCCCCGTAGAAACCGAGGATGCGCTCGCTGAAGAGGTACTCGGGGTTCACCAGCGCCACGCGCGTGCCGGGTTCCACCAGGGAGCCGAGCGCCGAGAAGAGGCCGGCCTGTGTGCCCGGCGTGATGATGAGGTTGCGCCGTGGGTCCAGCTCGAGGCCAAGGAACCCACCCACACTCTGCGCCAGCCTCTCCAGCACAGCCTCGTCTCCCCTGTACGGGCTGTAGGCCTTGGCGCCGTCGGCGGAAGCGGCGCTGAACACCTCCTGCGCCCAAGGGGGCGGAGGGAAGCGGACCGTGTCGAAGTGGGTGGTGTCGAGGAAGCCTTCGGGGGCCTTAGCTAGCAGGTGCTTGTCGGCCTCGCGGGCGCTGGCGAAGGTGGAGCCCAGGCGACCCGGGATCTGGAGTTGCTGGACTCTGGTGGGTTCCGCGGCGGTTCGCGGGTCTGAGCTTTTGGCAGGGTTGCTGGTCGGCATGTCTCATCCTTCCATGCAGAGCGGCCCATGTATGGCGACGGGCGGAGCGCCAGATCGTCTTTCTCTCAAGGATCAGCGCCCGGCTTACGTCCGGACTTGCTGGTAGGCCGGTGGTCACGGCTTCGTAGCTCTGCCACGCCCGGTGACGCCGCTCACGCTCTCCAACGGTTAGCCGCCCAAACTGGAACCGGAGCTACTAGGAATCCCCGCGCCGTTGGGGCACCCACTCCGTTCCCGGAGTTCGATCAGGTTCACGAGGGTGCAGGGGCCGCGGATACCGACCGGAGGTTCGAGATGAGCAAACTGATGGCCGTGTACGGAGACGACACGCAACTCGAGAGGGCGCTGAACGCGCTGCAGGACGCCGGGCTGGCCGACAAGATGCGCGTCATCGGCGGCGGCACCGCGTCCGACGCGGCGAACGAGGCCGCAGCGCACAGGGAGGCCGACATCGGGGACGCCGACCCCGCCCTAGCCGACCGAGACCTAGCAGCCGCGCCGGCCACGGGCGGGGCCCCGCCGGTCAGCCCGGCAGTGCTGGACCCCATGGCCGTGCCCCCGGGAGGCTCGAGCGCGGTGGGCGTGGTGGGTCCGGGGCCCGGCGAAGTGGAGCTGTCCACGGAGATCGAGCGCCTGATCGGCGGCAACACCGAAGAAGCGCGCTTCTACACCGAAGCGGTGGCTGGCGGCGCCTCGCTGCTGGTGGTGGAGGGCAGCGATGACGAGCTCGACCGCGCCGAGGCCGCCTTGGAGGGTAACGACGGCCAGGGCATGGTCAGGCGCTGAGCGCTCGGCACCGCTAGGCTGAAACCTACTCGAGCCTGGTGGGCTCCACCCGCCACCTGGCGGCGGCCGCCTGCGTGAGGCGGTCGATGACGATGG
>CAYXUE010000215.1:0-1666 GCA_964467885.1 uncultured bacterium
TCCTTCCCCGACCCCAGCGGCCAGGACCTCGAGCGCTGGCGCGAGGTGCGCGACGCCATCGGCGCGACCAGCCGTGCGCTCGTGCACGCCCTGGCCGGGGGCCGCACGCCGACCGAGACCGATCTCGGGGCCGCCGCCAAGGGGGCGAGCGCGTGATGAGCAAGCCAAGCGTGCCGTTCCTCTGCAGCCACAACAGCGTCAGCAGCCAGAAGGGCTGGCTCGACGAAATGGACGGCACGAACCCGGCCCAGAGCCTCCCGGGTCGCGCCAATACTGGAGGACACCGCGCCGCCAGCCGACCTACGCGAGGCTGGTGATGGCCCAGCCCGACCAGAAGCTAAGGTTCTCGGTGGCCGCCGTGCGCCAAGACGCCCACGGCAGTGCGGCGCGCACGAAGCAGGCCGAGATCACCCTCGACACCGACCTAAAGGGCCGCGCCGACGCCTTCAACCCCGCCGAACTCCTCCTCGCCGCCCTGGCCGCCTGCATCATCAAAGGCATCGAGCGCGTCACGCCCACCATCGGCTTCCAGGCGCGTGGCCTCGAGGTGCGCGTCAGTAGCGTGAGACAGGATGTGCCGCCGCGCATGGAGTCAATCGAGTACGAGATCATCCTCGACACCGACGAGGACGACCGGCGCCTGGCGCTGCTGCACGAGAACGTCAAGCGCTTCGGCACCGTATTCAACACCATCGCGCCCGGCACCCACCTCACGGGCGTTATCAGGCGCGCCGACGCGCGGAGTGAGCCGTGAGCCCACGGCCGCCCCCACGAGGAGCAATGACCACCACCGATACGAGTAATCGCCCGGCGCTGGCGTGCGACATGACCGCCCTCACCCCAGAGGAGCGCGAGCGCCACGCCAGCCTGTGGAAGCAGGTGCGCGCCCTCGCGCCCGAGCCGCAGGCTACCGCGAGCGGGGTCGCCTTCCGCCTCCCGGCTCGGCCGGACCTCGCGCGTGACCTGGTGGAGCTGGCCGCCCTCGAACAGCGTTGCTGCCCGTTCCTGCGTATCGTCGTCGCGTTCGAGCCCGATGGCGCCACCCTCACGCTTACGCTCGAAGGGGACGACGGCGTGCGGGAGTTCCTTGCCGGCGACGTCCTTCCTAGGTGAGGCCCGGCCGGGGCGCCACCCACTAGAGTTAGAGCATGGACGTCGTCCGATCCTTGAGCCTCTTCCTGCTGGCCGGCCTGTGCGAGATCGGCGGCGGCTACCTCATCTGGGTCTCGCTCCGGGACGGCAAACCCGCTTGGCTAGGCGTGGCCGGGGGTGTGGCGCTCGCGCTGTACGGTGTGGTCGCCGCCTTCCAGCCAGCCAACTTCGGTCGCGTCTACGCCGCCTACGGCGGCGTCTTCATCGCGATGGCGCTGGCCTGGGGCTGGCTGGTCGACGACGTGCGGCCCGACCGCTTCGACCTGCTCGGCGCCGGCCTCGCCCTCGCAGGGGTGCTCGTCATCATGTACGCCCCACGAACCTAGGGCGGCGGGGTCGCCTCGCGCACGGGCTAGCTCGTCGCGAGGGCTTTGGTTATTAGCGGTCCGACAGCGTCGTCGACCAAGCGGTAGTAGGCCATGCGGCCCTCCTTGCGGAAGGTGACCAGCCCGTGGGCGCGCAGTAGCCGGAGCTGGTGGCTCATGCTGCTCTCGTTGACGCCCGCGACGGCGGC
>CAYXUE010000216.1:0-1646 GCA_964467885.1 uncultured bacterium
CGCTGCTGGGCCTGGCCACCATCGGCGTGGCTGTGCTGCTGCACGAATCGAGCACAATCGTGGTGGTGCTGAACGCGCTGAGGCTCCTCTCCTACCGGGGGGCCGAACGCCAGCGCCGCAGCCCGGCGTCCGCGGGGCTATGAACGTGTAAGAAGCCGGAAAGTGGCCTCCGCTATACTTGCCCTGACCCGATGCAGCAACCCCCGACCGCCCCGCACGCCTTGCCAGGACCGACATGACGCTGGACACGCGCACGGCGCTCGTGATGGGCGCGGGCTTCATGCTCATCACCTCCGTGAGCCTGGCCGTTCTGGTCAGGACGCTACCGCTGGACATACGCAGGAGCGCGCTTCACGGCGTGATCGCCACGGTGGCGCTCGGCCTCTCGTGGCTGTTCTTCGCCCTCGAGGGTACGGCGCCCGAGCTGATCACGATGGTGGGGGCCAACGTCATGTACCTGGTGGCCATGACGTTCGTCTACCAGAGCGTCCGCTTGTTCGACGGAGCGCAACCGGACCGACGCGTCTACCTAGTAGTACTGTTGCCCGCCGTGCTCGCCACGCTGGGTCTGCGCTACCTGGTCGACGCCTACTCCGCCCGCGTGGTGATCATGTCGCTGGCGTTAGCGCTTCTCCTGGCACTGACCGCCCGGCGGCTCTTCCGCGCCGCGCCGCGGAGTATGCGTAACCCCGCTCGGCGACCGGCCGCCTATTGGCTTGCCATCACGGGAGCGCTCATGCTGGCCCGCGCCGTCGCCACCGTGGTCCAAGGCGGCGCGCCTCCCCTCTTCGGGGCCGGAGCGGCCGCCAACCTACTGGTGGCGCTCAGCGTCATGGTGGCGCTGGGCGCCGTGTTCTCCTACTTCCTGCTCTTCAGCGGACGGCTGACGGCGGAACTGGAGCTGCAGGCGCACCTCGACCCGCTCACCGACCTGCTGAACCGGCGCGCCTTCGAGACGCGCGCCACCCAGGAGGTTAAACGCGCCGCCCGGGACGGCGGCGCCCTGAGCCTGCTGATGGTCGACGCGAACGACTTCAAGCGGATAAACGACACGCTGGGACACCAAGCGGGGGACGAAGCGCTGCGGGCCATCGCCCACGGCCTCAAGTCGAGCGTGAGGCAGTACGACCTGGTGGCCCGCATCGGCGGCGACGAGTTCGCCGTGCTCCTGCCTGGCCTTGGGGCCGCCGGGGCGAAGGACCTGATCCCCCGACTCAAGCACGCGATCGCCGACCAGCCGACACACCCCCTAGGGGCACTGGACGTGAGCATCGGCCGCGCTAGCCTCGAGAACGGGCGGTTCGTTAACGGCGACACCGAACCGACCTCCCCAGCGGAGGGACTAGCACGGCTGATGGCGGCCGCAGATAGCGACCTCTACGGCATGAAGCACACAAGGCTCCAGGAGGCCTAAGCGCCGCGCGAACGCGGTACCGGCACCTGGCCAGGGGCCGCACGATAGATAGTTTGGGAAAGTAGGTGCCACCCGATGCGAGAAGTGACGGCCACGGGAATCGAGGCCCTGATGATGGCCTCCCAACTTCTGCAACGCGCAAGGCGAGCGGATCCTACAGCCGGGCTCTGGGAAGCTGCCGACGTACAGTGGTCTTGGCGCACACCGCGGCCATCCGACGAGGTCGCGAAGC
>CAYXUE010000217.1:0-1624 GCA_964467885.1 uncultured bacterium
CTCCACCCGCAAGCGGGCCAGGACAACGGCAGCCAACTCCGCCGCTTCCGCATCGAGACCTCCCTGGACGGCACGAGCTTCACCCCCGCCTTCGAAGGGATCCTCCAGGCGGCGCGGGTCGAGCAGTCGTTCGAGTTCGACCAGCCCGTCACCGCGCGCTACGCGCGCCTGGTGATGATCGACAGCATCTCCGACTCCACCTCCCGCGCCTACGCGGGCGAATGGAAGCTGTACGCCGAGGACGCGGCTCTCTTCTCCGGGCTCGACATCGCCAGCCCGGCGCTGGGCGGACACATGGTCTGGAGCGACCCCCTCCTGGGAGGCCGGAGCGATTCGGTGGTGTTATCCGACCGCCGCGCGAACGCCGTGGACGTCAGGCAGGCCGAGGCCCTCACGTTCGTCATCGGCTTCCGCGATGCCAGAGCTGCCCTGATAGACGAGGTGGTGTGGCGCGAGTCGGAAGGCGGCATGGCCACGCCCGACCGGACCGTCGGCACAGTCATCGTGGAGGCTAGCCTCGCGGGCGCCGCGGGGCCCTGGGAGCAGATCGCCGAGTGGCCACTCGATCGTGACGCCACGGGGATCGCCCGCCTCCAGTTCGAGGAACCCGTCTGGGCGCGCTACCTCCGCTTCACCGCGCCCAAGGGCGTGGCCGAGTTCCTGTACCCGCCGCAGCAGTTAAGCGTCTTCGAGACCGACGTGGGCGAGGGCGGCTACCTGAGCGCCATAAGCGAGTGGGGCAACATGACCAGCTCGGGCCCGTACGAGCTGCTGGTGGGCGGCGCCGAGGCCGTAAGAGGTCACGAGAGCGCTGGTAACCACAGCCGGGAGACGGCCGTGACCCTGGCTCCAGGCGTGGTGGCCGCGGGAAGCGTGGCCATCGGCGAGAACGAGGACTGGTACAGGATCACCGTGCCAGAGGGCCAGAACCACGTGGAGCTGCAGCTACGCGGCGATCCCACCATCGGCTACCTCTACGAGCTCACGGACGCTTCCGGTAAGCAGGTGGCCTACGAGGAACGCACCACCGGCGAGGGCCGCACGCTCACCTTCTTCGCCGAGCCGGGCGATTACTACCTCAAGCTGGAGGAACCCAAGCGGAGCGTGGTGTTCAGCTGGGACACGAGTGGCTCAGTGGCCCCCTACATGCCCATCACCTACAACTCGCTGGCCGAGTTCGGCCGGGGCGTGGACGGCGAGCGGGAGGCCGTACAGCTACTGGCCTACAACTACCCCCAGCCCACCTGGCTCCTGCCTTACTGGTCGTCGGACCCGTTACGGGTGCAGCGAGCCATCCAGGAGTACGACCGCAGTGACGATTCGAGCGACACCGAGATCGCGCTGCTGACCGCCACCAGAGCGCTGGAGGAGCGGGAAGGTACGCGAGCCGTCCTGCTCATGACCGACGCCGAGAGCGGTGGCTACCCACTTACGCCCGACCTGTGGCGCGCCCTGGAAGAGGTGCGTCCCCGCGTGTTCACCTTCGAGATCAGCTCCGGCGGTAGCGACACCACGCAGGACATGATGCAGGACTACGCCGCCGTGAACGGCGGTTACTACGAGATGGCCGACGGCGTGGGCGACTTCGACGCCGGCTTCGCCCGCGCCAGCTGCATCCTCAGGC
>CAYXUE010000218.1:0-1563 GCA_964467885.1 uncultured bacterium
TCTGCACCAGGTGGAAGGTGTAGGTCAGGCCGTCGTCGCTGATCTCCCACGACTCCGCCAGGCCCGGGGCCACCACGAAGTCAGTGTTCATCTCCACGATGGTGGCGAAGATGTTGTGCAGCACGTTACGGGCGGAAGCCGCGTTGGTGATGTGCGGGTCGAGGTTGGGCGGGTCGTCCGTGACGGCTACCGTGACCGAGCCGCCGTACCTGGGCTCCTGGGCCATGGCACCTGCCACCAGCCCGAAAGCGAGGATCGCCGCTAACAGCGGCAAGAGAGTACGCCTTATCTTCATTTGCTCCTCCTAGAAGCTACGACAGGCACGACGCTTCCCAGCCGGTAGAACCATCTGGGAACCGGATGCGCCTTTCCGCTCTAGCTCATGTAGGTGGGTTCACCGTATGAGAAGTGCGGTTTGGGAGATAATACACTTTGACCCCAGAACAGCCAACATCGTCCTCGGGGGTGGTACAAAGCGACTTCGCGGCGCTGTCCTTAGATACCGTGAGTTTTCGTCCGGATTACGGCTAGGAACGCACTGCATAACCTTGCGGAGCCCTAGTTCTTATTACATTTCGGCAGGCAGCACTTACCGTTCCCGCTGTCCCTTCGCCACGTCCCCGGTCAGGTGTCGGGGTCCGGTGACGACGGTCCAGCTAGGTGCCGAGCGGCGGGAATGGAAGTCCCGGCTGAGGATCGAGAGGGTCGGGGCCCGAAGGTGTGCGGAACCAGCTGGTGCTGGCTAACGGTCGGAGCGCGTTACTCGCGAGTCCACAGAACGAGCTCATTGGCCCGAAGGCGCGCCGTGCGCTCGAGCACCGTGGCCACTCGGTCGTGCGCCGCCCTGACCGCCTGGAGCAGGGAGGCTCCTGAGAGGAGTTCGCTGGTGAGCGAGGCGGAGAAGAGATCGCCCGTGCCCTTGGCCGTGGAGTCCACGCGTTGCCAGCTGACGATCTCGTGTCCTTCCAGCGTGACGATCACGATGCGCGCCAGCTCCGGGTCGCCCTCCTGGGGGGCCGCGCTGGTGACCACAACCCACTCGGTGCGGCCACCCAGGAAGCCGCGCGCCGCCTCCACCGTGGCGTCCACGGTGGGCAGTTCGGTCTGCGTCAGCTGCTCGAACTCGAAGGCGTTGGGCGCCATTCCGGTGGCCAGGGGCGCCAGTTGGCTGCGCAGCACTTCCGGCAGCCGTGGGTCGACGTAGACCCCACTGTCGAAGTCGCCCATGACCGGGTCGAGGATCACGCGCAGCTGCGGGTGCTGGGCCGTAACGCGCCTGAGCCACTCGGCCAGTGCCTCAGCCTGCTCGGGCGAACCGAGATAACCCACCTGCACGGCGCGTGCCTGCGCCAGGGCGTTGCGCCGCTCGAGGTCGGCCAGGAAGCCCTCGAACCAGTCGAGCGGCACCGCGCCGCCATGCAGGGTGTCGTAGTGCGGGGTGTTGCTCAGTAGGACCGTGGGTACTGGCAGCACGCTGAGGCCGTACGACTGCAGCGTCGGCACGGCCACGCTGTTACCCACGCAGCCGTAGACCACCTGCGACTGCACCGAGATCACGTCCAC
>CAYXUE010000219.1:0-1508 GCA_964467885.1 uncultured bacterium
TGAGGAGGCCACCCACCTTGTTGGGGATGTCCTTCACGTACCAGATGTGCGCGCAGGGCGTGGCCAGCTCGATGTGGCCCATGCGGTAGCGGCGCACGGTGGCGCGGGTGATCTCTACCCCGCAGCGCTCGCACGTCTTGCCGGCGAAACGCTGACCGCGGTACTTGCCGCAGGAGCACTCCCAGTCCTTCTCGGGACCGAAGACGCGCTCGTCGAACAGACCGTCGCGCTCGGGCTTGAGCGTGCGGTAGTTGATGGTCTCGGGCTTGGTTATCTCACCGTAGCTCCAGTCGCGGATCGTCTTGGGAGAAGCGATCTTGATCTGGACCTGGGTGAACTCCCTGGGCTGTTCTCTCATACGTGTTCCCTCACGGAATGGGGTGTTCCGGTTAGCGTCGCTCACCAGTGCCTTCCTGACTCGTCGAAGATGCTGACGGGCTTGTCGTCGGCGTCGAGAACGCTGACGTCCAGACCGAGCGAGTGGAGCTCCTTCACGAGCACCTTGAACGACTCGGGGATGGTGGGCTCCAGTACGTCGTTGCCCTTGACGATGGCTTCGTAGGCGGCGTTACGGCCGTCGATGTCGTCGGACTTGATGGTGAGCATCTCCTGCAGCGTGTGCGAGGCGCCGTGGGCCATGAGCGCCCACACTTCCATCTCGCCCAGTCGCTGACCACCGAACTGCGCCTTGCCGCCGAGCGGCTGCTGCGTGATGAGCGAGTAGGGGCCGGTGGAGCGGGCGTGCATCTTGTCTTCCACCATGTGGTAGAGCTTCATGATGTACATGATCCCTACGACGATGGGGGCGTCGATGGCCTCGCCCGTACGGCCGTCGTACAGCACGTTCTTGCCGGAACGCGCCAGGGCGCGGTGCGCCTCCTCGGCGGAGAGGCCGCGGTCGATGACGCCCAGCTTGCCGGCGCGGCGGTAGACCTCGGTCTCGCGGATGTCCGGTTCGAAGCCGGCAGCCTTGTTCTCGTTGATCTCGCGCTCGGCGGCTTCCTCGAGGAGCTCCTTGATCTCGTCCTCGGAGGCGCCGTCGAAGACGGGTGTCACGTACGAGACGCCGTTGCGCAGGGCGGCCATGCCCAGGTGCGTCTCGAGGATCTGGCCCAGGTTCATGCGCGAAGGCACGCCCAGCGGGTTGAACACCATCTGCACCGGGGTGCCGTCGGCCATGAACGGCATGTCCTCGGGCGGCAGGATCTTGGCCACCACGCCCTTGTTCCCATGGCGGTTGGCCAGCTTGTCGCCCTCGATGAGGCGCCGCTTCTGGGCCACGTAGACGCGCACCATCTCCTGCACGCCTGGCCGCAGCTCCACACCGGGGTCGCCCCGCTGGAAGCGCACGGTGCGCAGGACGATGCCGCCGTCACCGGGCGGCACCTTGAGGGAGGTGTCCTTCACTTCCTTGGCCTTCTCACCGAAGATCGAGCGCAGCAGGCGCTCCTCCGGGGTGGGGTCCTTCTCACCCTTGAAGCTGGTGTGACCCACCAGGATGTCGCCTT